>CANJQC010000172.1 GCA_947476295.1 Planctomycetaceae bacterium
CCGACCGAACTGCTCCGGTTGCACGTCTTTCAGCAGACGCTCGGCGTAGCCCAGACACAGCTCCAGAGAATCCGCGATCACATTTCCTAGGGAACGACTCATAACAACCCTTCGTATTAAAAATTCAGATTTAGCTGGAGCACAAGCTTTAGTCTACCCATCGCCGCCTAAAACCTGTACACAGGCAACTCGCGCCGTTTTGCTTACGGTTTCGCATCCAACTCAAATCGACCATGTCCGGACGCCATCATCAGCACCAGATAATTGAGCCGTGCGGCATTGGCGATTTTCGTAAAGTTGATGCCATCCATCGTATCGGTCGGCTTGTGATAGTGTGAACTGAAGCCGCCAAAAAGAAACGTCACCGGGATTCCTTTTTCAGAAAACGAAGCATGGTCGCTTCTTCCATCGACACGTTCTTCTTCGTCGTATTCAAACACAAATCCCACCGATTCATTGGCCTTTTCTACCATCTGATGCAACTGCATTGAATGATCCCTGCTCCCCACAAGATGGATTGTGTTGACATTCTCGGACGCCGGTTCCGAAGAGGATTCTTCGTTTCGGCCGATCATATCGATGTTCAGCATACACACCATGTCACTCAGCGGTCGCAACGGACTGGTCGTATAGTGCTTTGATCCCAGCAGCCCGCGTTCTTCGGCACAAAACGCAATCATCAGGACACTGCGTGGTGGTTTCAGCGGATTTGCGTGGATGGCCTGTGCAATCTGAATCAATGAAGTCGAACCAGATCCATTGTCATCGGCCCCTGGATAAAGTTCGCCCCGCTGCACTCCCAAATGATCCAGATGCGCCCCGATGCAGATATGTTCATGCCGCACCGCTTCATCGCTTCCCTGATACCAGCCGACAACATTCGGCACGTCGATCGATTCGCGTTCAATCGACAACCTGCAGTCAACGATCTGCGATGAATCAAGGATCAGGTTTTGTGTCGGAGAGCCGTCGGAAAAAAATTCCGCAGCCGCCCCGCATTTCGCCGCGAGGGCGTTGGCAGCCGCACGTGTGACCATGGCAACGGGAATTGCACCGGGCGTTTGGTCTGACTGATTGACGGCTTCGTTGCGGACTCGCCCATCATCGGCAACGATCAGCAGACAGGCAGGCCTCGTCTTCAGGACAAATTCCTCTTCGGCACTGAATCGCCGCCCGGCCTGAATTACCAACAACCGGCCGACATACTGATCGGCAGAAACTTCCGGCGGCGAATTGGTGAGCGTTGCGAATGTGACTGGAATCGAATCTTTAAATATCCCGGCAAAGGAGCCAATGCCGTATGAAGTTCCAGCAATACATTCCAAGCCGTTAACCTGCACTCCGGACGCATCAGCATGAACGAGCAACTTAATGAACGGGACATTCTGAAACCACGAACCATTTTCTCCTGCTGGCTGAAATCCGTTTGCCTCCAGTTGCGATGCAAACCATTTCGCCGCCTTGATAAAGCCTTCCTGGCCGGTTCCGCGACCCGCCATGTCGCCTTCTACCAGATGCCGCAGGATCTGTTCAGAATCCGATTCTGTGATATTGGCAAAGCCCGCTGCGTACTCTGTTGGCACCGGCGTCGTGCTGCTGAATGGACCGCCGGTCGCCCAAACCGTGAGCGATGCCACGATGAACAGCCAAGACATAAGAACAAGCCGTCTGAAGTCGGATACCACGCCACGTTTCCTCTTAGACCATGGGGATGCATTCAGAAACCCTAACAAAATCTGCGTGAGCCACGGAGGTTTTTTAGGGGAACTTAGTCTCTGAGGAATCGTAGGAGATTCGTCGGCGTTTTTCGAATGGATTAAGCGGCGGCCTGCAAGGCCAGTTCATCGGCGTTTACGGCGACGATGGAAATGCCAAACTTGTCGGCGAGTTCTGCGACGTCCTGGGGGCTGATGATAATGGTCATGCCGGATTCAATTGCCAGAACTTTGCCGCCGGATTCGTGCATCGTCTTTATAGTTTCGATGCCAATCGTGGGTACATCGAAACGCATGTCCTGTTGCGGCTTTGCAACTTTAACCACCGTAAATCCGCCACGTCGACACAGTTCCCCAGCGCGACGAATGCAGCGATCTGTCCCTTCGATAGCCTCAACGGCAATCACTGCCGTGCCGTTAACGACAACCGTCTGCCCGATGTCCAGACGGCCCATTTCACGAGCCAGATCCCAGCCGAAACGAATGTCTTTCCATTGCGCGGCGGAGGGACGACGATGTGTCAGGAATCCATGCTTCACGAGTAACTCCGGGCAGTACTTCAGGGCTGAATCGAATACAAAGTTGTCGCGTTCGAATTCGCGGATGACGGCGAGCAGAAGGGTGTCATCTTTCTTATTCTTCCGTGCGTAGTGGTACCACATGTGCAGAGTTCGCCAGTCGGGCATTAACCGTACCCATCGGAACGGATGAAACAAGACCGTTTTTTCGATCTTGCCCGCCATAATAATCCGCTCAACGTTTGCCTTGCGAAACAACCGGATCGCCTTCCCAAGTCGCGCCAGCGGAGCGAATCGGAACTCGTCGCAATCCTGAGCCAGATCTTTCGACGCCATCCCGCTAACGCCCAGACCATAGACATAGTGACCGGCATTCCTTGCAGCGCGAGCAAACCGAATTGGGAATTCGCCGGCGCCCGCCAACAGTCCCAGCCGCATGGGCGCTATCAAATTCGTGCCGCCGTGATCAATCGACGCTCCAAAGACGGATCGACCGACGAACGGCAGAATATCCGGATCTGAATTTGATTCCTGATCAGACAACATTGAACACCAGGTCGAATAGAAATGTTGTTTCGTTTCACCGATGCTGCAGCAGAGCCCGGCGGCGGATCAATCCGCGCCGGTGGCACTGAGATTTAACACGCTACGCTGCGGAAGATTGAACGTCCTTGTCACCATCATTAGAAAGTCGCGATCGCAGCGCTTCCAATTCTTTTCCCATCCGTTTCATCGCGTCCCGCATTTCCGGTAATCGACGAAACGCTGCCAGCTGTTTAGAGGTCTCAGCCATCGGCCCGGCAGGATTGCCGAGATAGGTCTGGTCAGCCGGCATGTCGCGAATTACTCCCGCCTGTGCTCCGACAACGGCTCGGTCACCCAGATGAACATGATCTGCCACACCAACCTGCCCCGCACAGACAACGTACTCACCCGTGGTCACAGATCCAGCCAAGCCAACCTGCGACACGAGCAGGTTATGTCGTCCTATCTGACAGTTGTGCCCGATCATCACCTGATTGTCGATGCGAGTCCCGGAACCGATCACAGTCTCACCTACCTTCGCGCGGTCGATCGTTGTGCTGGCACCAATATCAACATCACTGCAAATGCGTACTGTGCCGTAGTGCGGAATACGTTCGTGCCCGCCGTTGACAAATCGATATCCAAAACCATCCGCGCCGATGACGCATGATGCGTGGATCGTTACGTGGTTTTCAATCACGATGTCGTGATACAGAACGGTGTTCGCAAACAGCGTAACATTGTTCCCAAGGCGACATCCGTCACCGATCACAACGCCTGAATGGATCTCGCAGCTTTGCCCAATCACAACGTCCTGCCCGATCGAAGCAAGCGGATGGATGTTGGTATTCGCACCGATCGTCGCGGAAGGATCAACAACGGCTTTGTCGGAAATTCCGATCGCAGCACGCGAGCGATAAGGTCGCAGGATGGCGGCAATCGTCAGGAACGCAGTCTCCGCTTCGGGGACCAGAATGAATGTCCTGTCGCCGAACTTCCCCAGTTCACCCCGCACCGATTCCGGCACGACGATCAGCCGACTGCGCGTGTTTCGAATGCGACTGACATTTCTGAAATCACCGACGAACGACAATTGCGTTGGCGTTGCCCGTTCAATAAAGTCAACATCGTCTATGACGATCGACACATCACCGATCACTTCGGCGTCCAGAATCTCGGCAATGTCAGTCACCGAAAGTTTTCGTCGTGTTGTTGCAGCGTTCATCGAGCCCTCCGTGTGCTCGTCAGAGTCCTACATCCATGCCTCCCCGATGCGGAGTTGTACGACATTCTCCGAGAACGCCGCAATAGGAAGGCTTGACACGTAAAAATGCGGGGACTGAGTGGCTAGCGGCAACTGGGCGGACGGCAGCCTCCATGCATCGCACTTCATCGCAAGCGGCTCGGTGGGTATCATGCGCTGCATGTTGCCTTTCACTCAGAAAAACTTCGCCATGAAGACTCATCCTTTCCTTATTATCGTGGCATTATGCCTGACACACGGCCTGTTCGCGTTCGGTGCCTCTGCTGAGGACGAACCCGTCCAGCTGAGAATCGGCGACCTAGCACCATCGTGGGTGGATCTGGTCGGCATCGATGATGAAAAGCATTCACTGGAGGATCTGAAGGACAAGCAGGTCGTCGTGGTTTGTTTCACTTGCAACTCATGCCCGTATTCTATTGACTACGAAGACCGCATGATTGAATTTCACAAGAAATTTAGCGAACGAAAGGAAGGCGTTGCGTTGATCACAATCAATGCCAATCGTAAGCCTTCCGAACAGCTCGACAGGATGAAGGAACGCGCAGCAGCGAAAGAGTTTCCGTTCCAGTATCTGATGGATGACACTCAAAAAGTTGCCGCATCGTACGGTGCTAATTTCACCCCGGAATTTTTTGTGCTCAACAAAGATCGTCGAATTGTCTACATGGGTGCCATGGACGACAAGACCGAGTCCGACAAAGTCGAACAGCGTTTTGTGGAACTGGCGGTTGAAGCGGCGTTGCGGAACGAGATGCCGGCAACGACCACCCATCCAGCTCGAGGTTGTTCAATTCCGTACAAGCGAGCAAAAAGATAACGCTGGAGTACAGGTGCGATTTATGTAGCTTGGACATTCATGTCCGAGAGATTCACCAGAAAGCGGCCCAGTAAGGACAGACATTGGAATCACGATAACCTTCGCTTCGACAGCATTTCGTGGCCATATCGACGGACATGAATGTCTACAGGAATTACAAGGAAGAATTCACATGCAGCAGTTTCAGGGACGAACGACTTTTCTAACGGGGGCAGCATCGGGCATTGGACGGTGTCTTGCCGTTGAACTGGCGCAGGCAGGTTGCAATCTCTGCCTTGTCGATGTGAACGCTGAGGGATTGAGGACACTCGCGGCAGAATTGGCGCCTTCCGGAGTGCGTGTGTTGTTGTTTCCCTGCGACCTGATGGATCGCAAAGCGGTGTCCGCGACGATTGCGTCGGCGTTGCAGCAAACCGGCGGAATCGATCTGCTCATCAACAACGCCGGAGTCGCCTACTATGGCCCTACCGACCAGATGACTCAGGGGCAGTGGGACTGGCTGATGACCATCAACCTGCTGGCCCCCATTCAGATCACTCACGAACTGCTGCCCACGCTGCTGCAACGCCCGGATGCGCATATTGTGAATATGTGCAGCATTTCAGGACTTGTCGCAGGCGGGCGGTTTTCGGCGTACCACACCAGTAAGTTCGGGCTGATCGGATTTACAGAATCGCTGCGGGCCGAATACGGACGTCGAGGTCTTGGCGTGACAGCGATTTGCCCCGGTCCCGTGTTGACCCATCTGTATGACTCCGCTGCCAGTGGCCGCGTCGATCAGAAGGTTCCATCGCCTCCGAGATGGATGTGTGCCACGCCGGAACGAGTCGCCGCCGTCACATTGAAGGCGATTCGCAAAGACAAACGGCAGGTACTGATCACGCCCACCGCGCACGCTTTGTTTCAGCTCAAACGATTTGCGCCGTGGCTCATCGATTTCGCCAATCGCTTCAGCCGCAAAGGCCGCAAGAAACGCAAACTGGCGCAACAGGCGGCTCAAGCTACTCAAACCGAGCAACGCCGCGTTGGCTGAGATCTCCTGAATTTTTTTCGTGCGCTCACATCCCCAGCAGCCTGGTTCGGAACACAAAGAATGCTGCTCCTAGGAGGCACAGGCCTGCCCAGAGGTAGTCGAGCGTCAGCTTCTCTTTTGAATACAGCAGGACGAACGGAATGAATACCGTCAGGGCGATGACTTCCTGAAGAATCTTGATGCTGTGCGCACTTTATGCACAACGCAGAAATCTGATCAATGGCGACTTTTGACGCGAGACAGGGTCAGGCACTGGAATTTCCCGAGCTCTTTGGCAGGTGGCGTTCAAGAAATGTGGCTGACCATGCGGCGTACCGGTTGTCTTCGATGGCCTTGCGAATCGCACGCATCAGATCCTGATAGAAGTGCAGATTGTGCAGCGTCGCCAGAGTGCCGTACAACGGTTCATCCGCAAACAGCAGGTGCCGCAGGTAGGCTCGACTGAATCCGCCTGCACAGCTGGGACACTCACAGGACGTATCGATCGGATATCGGTCCTTGCGAAACTTCTTGTCCTGCAGTCGCATCTTTCCGTCCCACGTAAAGACGGTTCCTTCTCGGGCGTAGCGCGTGGGAATAATGCAGTCAAAAATGTCCATGCCGCATTCGACGGCTGCGACAATGTCTTCCGGCAAACCAACTCCCATCAGATAGCGTACCTGATCGGACGGCATGAGCGGTGCCGTGTGTCGCACGATCCGCACCATCGCGTCATGGCCTTCGCCAACCGACACGCCGCCGATCGCGTAGCCAGGCAGATTGAGTGACGTGACTTGTCGCACTGCCTTCGATCGCAGATCCAGTTCCATTCCACCCTGAATGATGCCGAACAGGTGCTGATGTTCCTGCAGTGGCGCGGCGGCACAGCGCTTCAGCCACCGATATGTCCGATCCAGAGATTCCGACATGTACTTCGGCGGCATGCGATGATCGACGCATTCGTCAAACGCCATCACAATGTCGGCCCCGAGACGTCGCTGGATATCCATGGCGCTTTCGGGAGACAGAGTCATGGGCGTTGTCTCGCCTTCCTTCTTTCCGGATCGGAACTGAAAGCTGACGCCTGCTTCGGTGATTTCACGATCCGGCAAACTAAAAACCTGGAATCCGCCGGAATCGGTCAGGATCGTCTGATTCCATCTCATCATGGAATGCAGGCCGCCCAATCGCTCGACAACCTGTGTGCGATCCAAAATTCCAAGGTGATACGTGTTGGCCAGCACGACCTGCGCCCCCGTCGCGGCCACCTGATCGGGCAGCACACACTTGACCGTCGCCTGAGTCCCCACGGGCATGAATGACGGCGTATCAACAGCACCATGCGCAGTCACAAACTTTCCACGCCGCGCACGGGCAGATTGGGCCAAAAGCTGATAATGAAGGCCATTGCCTGGTGTCCAGGCTGGCATTGAACTGATCATTGGGTCAACAATTCAAACGATTGCACTGAGGCAGGGGAAACGTAAAAATACACGGACCTCTCTGCGGCTGGAACCGCAACGGGCTGCGTAGCGTATCCACCGGGAACGGCCTCGCGAAACAGTTTGACGCGGAATCGGATGATTTGAGGAATTATTCGGGTTTCGGTTCTTCTTTCTTCGGCTCCGGCTGGATGTTGAACGGCGGGCCGGTGCGGTGGCCGACGGATGGCTTGATCTCACGAACCCAGATGTTGCGGAACTTGACCGGATCGCCGTGAAACTGCAGCGAAAGTGGGCCGGTTTCTGCATGAGGCTGATGGTGAGGTGCTGCCGTGTAGCCGGTTGGCCCCATCAATTCGAAATGGTTGAGCATCAGAACACCATTCTGAATCAGAGTCACATGACCGGGCTGATCAATATCGCCATTTCCTTTGAACCTGGGCGCAGTAAACACAATATCGTAAGTGTTCCATTCGCCTGGTTTCCGCATCGCGTTGGCCAGTGGTGGTGTCTGCTTGTAGATGGAACCGGCTTGGCCGTCGAAGTACGTGGCGTTCTCAAATGAATCCAGAACCTGAACTTCGTATAGTCCCATAAGATAGATCCCGCTATTGCCGCGTCCCTGGCCTTCGCCGTGAACTTCCGCCGGTGCTGACCATTCAACATGCAGTTGGATATCGCCAAAATGTTGTTTAGATACGATTTGAGACTCTCTTGGAATCGCGACGCCGTCCTCGATCAGCCACTTGTCGCCATCGATCCACCCGTCAAGAGTCGTCCCGTCAAACAATACTATGGCATCGGAAGGAGGCGCATCATTGGTGGCTCCTGGAGTCACCAATGGTGGTTCCTGCCATTCTACGCCGCTTTTCCATTCCTGAGCGACAGCGAAATCCGCAGTAGCGAGCAGAGCGATGGCACATATAAACGTTTGGATGCAGTTTGATTTGAACATCGTCAACGGACTCCGGGAAAAATGGCGAGGACAGTAATCGGCTTGGTTGCGAGGTTGCAGGAATCCTTATGATACTTGTTCGTCGGCCATGGAAAAACCAAGTCGCCGCAAAAAGAATACACGGCGATGGCATGTTTAAAGTTGCACAGCAGGAGTGTGTTTCTTGTACGATCCTGAAATTTGACTCAGCGGATCCAGACCCTCATTCCCCGGGCCATGCGTAATGAACTCGCCGACTGCGAATCCCAACGAAACAATCCTGTTCGTTACCGGACGTCTGGCCGAGCGGGGACTGCGTGAAGTCGTTGCGGGTATCGCCGAAAAGCTGGGATTTCGCTATGAAATTGCGGTGCCCGGAATTCAGGTCGCCGCGTTGTTGCACGTCAGTCTGCTGATCAAACGGCTGACCGTACCGCAACACGTCAGCCGCGTCATTCTGCCAGGCTGGTGTCAGGGAGACCTCTCGGAGCTGGAACAGCACTTCGGCAAGCCGTTCGAATCTGGCCCGCGCGACTTGTACGATCTGCCGGAGTACTTTGGTCTCACCAAACGCCGTGCGGCGGATCTCAGTCGCTATTCCGTCGAGATCCTCGCTGAGATCAATCATGCGACTCGAATGCCGCTGTCGGAAATAGTCCGCGAAGCAAAGGCGTTAGTCGCGTCCGGAGCAAATGTCATCGACGTCGGCGGTGTGCCGGGTGAAAGCAGT
Organism: Planctomycetaceae bacterium; assembly: GCA_947476295.1. Taxonomy (GTDB): domain Bacteria; phylum Planctomycetota; class Planctomycetia; order Planctomycetales; family Planctomycetaceae; genus SXXK01. The sequence goes on from CANJQC010000172.1 coordinate 8,958, forward strand.
CCGCGCATTGCCGAAATTGTATTGACTCTTCGCGGCGAAGGAATGCGAGTTTCAATCGACAGTTTTGATCGACATGAAGTCGAACAGGCGGTTGGAGCCGGTGCCGAACTGATCTTAAGCTGCAATCATTCCAATATCGACTGGGTTACAGCACTGGGCGTTGAGGTTGTCGCGATTCCGGATGTGCCGCAGGATCTGGATTCACTGGATCGCCTGATCGAACGGCTGCGTGCAAGCGACACGACTTTTCGAGTCGATCCGATTATTGAACCGATCGGCATGGGGTTTACAGCATCGTTGCAGCGGTACATGCGTGTTCGTGAAAAGTATCCGGACGTGCCAATGATGATGGGCATCGGAAACATTACCGAATTGACAGAAGTCGATTCCGCTGGCGTCAATATGATCTTGGCGGCAGTCTGTGAGGAACTCGGAATTCAAAGTGTGCTAACGACTCAGGTGGTCAACTGGTGCCGTTCGTCTGTGGCAGAATTCGATGCCGCACGCCGTTTGATGTACCACGCTGTCGCGGCCAGAACGATTCCAAAGCATCTTGGTTCCTCGCTGGTCATGCTGCGTGACGCCAGACTGAAGCCAAGGTCAAGGGAATCATTGCAACAGTTCGCGGCAGCACTCACCGATCCCAACTTTCGTATCTTCGCAGAAGCGGGTGAGTTGCATCTGATGAATCGCTACGGCCACTGGCATGGATCGGATGTGTTTCGGCTGTTTGAACAGGCCACAACAACTGCCGCAGCTTCCGGCATTAGCACTAATTCCCCAGCCTTCCAGTCTCAGGTTCCAATCGACACCAGCCACGCATTTTACCTGGGCTATGAACTCGCACGCGCCGAGATCGCACTTCATCTTGGCAAACAGTATACTCAGGACGAACCTATGCAATGGGGCCTCCTCGGCCCAACGCGCGCCTCATCCACTGCAGCATTGCATGAGAAGAATCGAGACGAGACGTCTTAATTTTGCCTTGCACGCTGGTACTGAAACGATTTGCATGCCGACTACGATAGAGTGGCCTCCATGCTGGACGCGAGAAACCTTGGTCTTAACAAATGAGGATATCCGATGGTTCTCACAGTGCCGCGATCGTTGTTGATTCTAATTGCGGCGACGGCAATTTTTTCGCCCGCCTGTTTTCCACAGTCTCAGTCAGACTCTGATGCGCCAACCCGGCCGCAAAAGATTGTCAGCGTTGAAGTCGTGCCTTTCACTCTTCCGGTTTTGGTTGGGAACGACGCGAGTCCGCTGCTGAAACTGAAAATCGAAACGACCGGACAACTCAATCCGATTTCATTGACTGAACTAAAAGCGAAGCTCGATGGCCCAGCAATTGGTTTAGAGATTTCGTCATTGCAAGTCTGCCACGGCGATACCAACGGAGGATTCTCGAGCGGTCGTCGGGGGCATGAGACGAAGGTTCTGGCCGAATCTCCGAATACCAGCGGCGCTGGCTACGTGTTTTCCTGTCCGCAGAACGCATGTGAGCTAACCGCAGGAACCAACATTATCTGGATAGCAGGTCGGCTCAGCAAAGACACGAACATCGATCACCCTATCGGAGTGGTATGCAAAGAAGTCACGTTTTCCAACGGTAAGTCAGTCACTCTGGATGCCGCGACGTCGATTCAACGAACAGGAGTTGCCCTGCGTAACGGCGGCGTCGATGGAGTTCACACTTATCGAATCCCCGGTCTGGAGACCACGAATAAGGGCACTCTGATTGGTGTTTATGATGTTCGACGACTTAGCGGCCGTGACCTTCCCGGCGATATTGATGTCGGTATGTCTCGATCGACCGACGGCGGACAAACCTGGCAACCAATGCAGGTTATTATGAATATGGGCGATGATCCACAGTGGCGATACGATGGCATCGGTGATCCGGCTGTTCTCGTTGATCGCAACACCGGGACAATCTGGGTTGCTGCGACGTGGAGCCATGGGAACCGCTCGTGGGTTGGTTCCGGGCCGGGACTAAAGCCGGACGAAACTGGCCAGTTGATGCTGGTGCGCAGCGAAGATGACGGCATCACCTGGTCCGAGCCGATCAACATCACCGAACAGATCAAACAGCCGGAGTGGAGTTTTCTGCTGCAGGGGCCGGGCAAAGGCATAACCATGCGGGACGGAACTCTTGTATTTGCCGCTCAGTATCAGGATCCTCCGGAACAACAACGACTGCCGCACTCAACAATCATCTACTCGAAGGATCACGGAAACACATGGCAGACTGGCATGGGAGCGTTCGATGACACGACCGAAGCACAGGTTGTGGAAGTTGAGCCCGGCGTGCTGATGCTGAACTGTCGATACAACCGCAAGCCAATGCGTGTTGTGATGACAACACGCGATATGGGCGCGACATGGCAGACGCATGCCAGTTCGGAGATCTCGTTGATTGAACCTGATGGCTGCATGGCGAGCCTGATCGACGTTGATCGGGAAACCGGAAAAGACACTGGTGGTTGGTTGTTGTTCTCCAATCCGGACAGCACCAGCGGTCGGCATCACATCACGATCAAAGCATCCTCGGATCGCGGCCTGACCTGGCCTGAGGAAAATCGTCTGTTGCTTGACGAAGGAAATGGCAGCGGCTATTCCTGCCTGTCGATGATTGACGATAAAACAATTGGTATCCTGTACGAAGGCAGTCAGGCACAATTGACCTTTCAACGGATTCCAGTGAGTGATCTTGTGGGTAGAAAGTGAATTGGCGATTTCCCCCCTGCAACTGATTGACCGCTTTTTTCCGCAATGCGGATCTTTCCCACAGCTGGCTTATTGACTATCGCATGCAACGCCCGCCGAGACAGTTCCTGCTCATTCGCCATCAACACCAACGTCCCCAACGCTGCACCGCCCAGATGCGGACAATGACTGACGTTCGGACACTTGTGTTCATGATTGGGGTAAAAAACGAATGACATCGGCATCCTTCCCGAATGCCGAAACTCTACCTTGCCACCAATTTGCCGCCAAGACCAGTCAGAGAGGGACTAAACTGTTACCCTTTTGTGCTCTCTGACACCTTTTGTGCTCTCACTTCCTCCGCGAACTCCGTGCCTCCGTGAGAACAATTTCTTCCTCACAGAGGCACGGAGCCACAGAGGTTTATAGCGAAAGTGGAGCAAACGATGGCCCCGGTAGACGAATTGGAAAACGCAGCTCGCCGCGAACCTCCTCTCCGCAACTCACTTCCTCCGCGATCTCCGTGCCTCCGTGAGAACAATCTC
>CANJQC010000173.1 GCA_947476295.1 Planctomycetaceae bacterium
ACGCAAGGAAGCACACGAAGATGTGTGCCAGCACGCGCTCTTCCTTCTGATGCCAGATCGGGCGAATCGACAGGTCGCTCTTATGAATGCGAAACGCAGCCTCCGCCTCTGTTAACTGAATGTAGGCTTTCCAGAGTTCTTCGTCGGACCAGTCTGCCACATTGGTCCGCAGCAGATAACACCCGGCGCTCAGCGGCGTCCAGTCACGAGCGACTTCGATCTTTGACCATTCGAAATACCGAGCAGATCCGGCAGCGCCGTTTTCGGATACCATTGCTCGGCGATAAACAGTTCGCTGGAAGGTTCCAGCAATCGCGCGATGATCAGAGTCATCGGACCGTAATCGATCCTATAGTAGCGGCCGACGTGTTGTGGATTTGATGCCTGATTATGCGGGAGATCAAAATAGGTCAGAAGTTTTTTCACGCCGAAATCAGCCGCTTCGGCGGAATATCCGCCAAATGCTCCCGGGCCACCATAGTTTTCATGGTTGCCAATGGCGGGGAAAATGGGCCTCTGGCTCGCAATGGATCCAAACTCGCCGGCCACATGCCTCCAGAATCCATCCTGCGACGGGTTTTGCACATACGGAAGTACTTGAAATGGCTCTGGAACGGTTGAGGCGGGCAACTGCTCGGTAAACGCGGTCAAACACGCAAAAATTTCGACCATCGGCAGAATCAACAACAGCATCCGAACCCCTTAATTGTCACCTGAAAAAACCGCGCATCAGTGACTATGGAGCAGTCACCTTCACGCCCGCCATGTTATACGGAGGAATATAGCTTGCCGGGATCGCTTCCTTTATTACGGTCGCCCCTTTAATGGTCACCTTCGTATCCAGTACATGCAGCACTAGGAGCTCTTTCAGCCCGATCAGCTGATTGAGTCCTTCATCCGTAACTTGAGTTCCAGCAAGACCCAACTCGCTTATCTTTCCGAGGCCTCCAAGATGAGCAAGCCCGGCATCGGTGATCTTTGAATTACTCAGCCAGAGTTTGCTGATGCTCGTCAACCCTTTCAGGTACGCAACGCCATCGTCATCGACCTGAGTATCGGCCGCATCCAGTTCTTCCAGTTGCGTCATCTTCTGCAGATGCACGAAGCTTGTTCCACTGACAGCCGTTCTGCTGATATTCAACACGCGCAGATTTGGAAGCCCCTGAAGAATTGACAGTCCTGCGTCAGAGATCTTTGTGCCTTCCAGAGACAACACTTTGAGATTGCTGCATCCCTTTATTGATAGTGTCCCGGCGTCGCCGATTTCGGTATCTCCCAGCCACAATTCTTCGAGGTTCAAAAGCGACCGAAGATTCTCGAGTCCTGAGTCTCCCACCTGAGTCCCAGTCAGTTTGAGAACCTTAAGCCCCGTTAATCCCTTAAGGTGAACCAAGCCGCTGTTACCAACAAGCGTCCGGCTAAGGTCTAATAACTGAAGATCCTTGAGCGATGCAACATGTTCGAGTCCGGTGTCGCCAACTTTGCTATGAGCCAGTTCCAGCCGGCGAACTTTTGGCAACAGCTTAAGTCCAGCCAATGCGGAATCATCCACATCGGTTCTCCCCAAGTTAACAGCGACGACTGATTTCTCACTGTCTGCGGGATCGATTTCGTAACGGCCAGATAGTTTTGTAATCCACGCTGACTTCGGGTCATCAGTTGAACTTGCTTCCCTGCCGGACCTAGAGGAATCTGCGCTAGTGCAGCCACCGACGAAGACAACTGTTAGTAGAAGAAGAGAAATTCGCTCGAATGTCATAAGGCGGAGCTGCATGGATTTTAGTTGAACGGATTCTGTGACGTGCAGGGATGATCCGCTGAACGACTACTTCCCGGGTGTTTCTGATTCGAGGCTGAAATCGAATACATTCCGTTCGTCTTTAACTTCCGCCGTCAAAGTCGTCTTAGTGTTATATTTCGGTGGAATTTTCTCGGTCTCACCTTCCCCTGGTTCACCGTCAGGCCATTCTGTCGTAATTTCCACGCTGTTCATACCAATGTGCGCGCCTTTCACCCCGGCGAGATAAATCAATTCATATTTGCCCTCGGCGTCAGTGGTGCCCGTGGCTGGTCGCCCGCCCTTTTCTTTCTTTGTATGAAAGTAAACAATGGCATGTGGAAACGGAACGCCATCTAAAGTTACTGTTCCTTTGACGGGAGCCAACTCCGGCAAATCACCTCGACCGCACCCAAAACTACAGAGGAGGCTAATAGCGCAGAAAAACGACATCGCGTTTTTCATCGCAAAAAATTTCATCCAGTTTTGCATGAAAATACCTCAACACCCCGACACTCTTCAATTTCGTTGTCGCGGGTAGTTTCCTGAAGCCAGAAACACCGTATTCAATTCGCCTGTGCTTGAAACATTATCAAACGTCTCAAATCGCCTTGTTCGACAGGATCGCAGAATCACAGTTTTTTTCAGGAAGAACAACAACTCAGCGAAAAAATGGCAGTAACAAAGGCTGCGAGCACTTGATACCGCCTCTGGAATTCTGGATAAGGACACATCGACCGATCACCCGGCTCGAGAAAAATTCAACGACCTCGCTGAATACCAAGCCACGTGTTAGACCGGACGCATCCCTTCTATCTTTCTTAGAAATCTGCGACGACCAACCCGTCGTTTCGACAAGCAAGACGGCCGAGAGTGTTGGTTACGATATCAGCCGGATAGCCAGCAGTTCCCACGCTCCCTTTTCTCGAGTCGATGTTCTCGCTGAGGAATCTGACCGAACCGTCGCACAACAGGAACTGAACACCTCCCGTATGCGCGCTGTTGAACGCACGGGATTGATGCGGCCGATTCACCGTCGCGTTGAGACCATCATAAGTTAATGAAGTAACGTTCGTATTCGCACTCTTGATGTTCCAGCTGGAGCTCTGGTCGATGTTAGCCAGTGAACTTGCGCTGATTGCGTAGATCGTACCTGCGCCTGCAATCAAAGTGCCGTACTTCCAAGCTCGCTCCCCGATACAAAGCGTATTGCTGCTGCCGTCAGTAATGTCTCGGATACCGACACGTGAGTTTTGATAAGCGACTCCGAGTGGCGGACCGTATTGGTAAGGATTGATCGCGGGGGTAGTGCTGTCGCCGGCGTTGGATACAGCCATATAGTTCGACGTCGCGATCGCAATTTTATTGGTGCCATCAGTAATAAAGCGAGAATAGTTCGCCGCAACCATTTCGTTACCACCCAGAGTGTTATCAAAGTTGTTCAGATTCGGACCGATATCGGATGGGCAGCGAAAGACAGACAAAGGTGTCTGGAGCGCCTGGAGACCTGCTGGTGTGGCAGCTGCTGTCTGTGGCTTCTGCGATCCGGGGGATAAAACATTGTATACATTCCCCTGTTCCAAACTGGGAAGCAGCATTGTGGCCCACGTCCAGCAACCAACTTCTGAACTTATCAAGTTGCCTGGAGAAACGTAAGGCGACGATGCGGGGAAGTTCGAAACGTGGCCCGGTGGAAACACGTTGAACGTGTCATGGTAGTTGTGCATCGCCAGCCCAAGTTGTTTCAGATTGTTCTTGCACTGAGTGCGGCGAGCAGCCTCGCGCGCCTGCTGAACAGCCGGGAGCAACAGCGAAATCAGTACCGCGATGATCGCAATCACCACCAGCAATTCGATCAGGGTAAAGCCTTTTGGCCGTCGAAGACGAGAATCAAATGAGAAAGTTTTTCACGCAATCTCAGAAATCAATAATTTCTTAATATTGAAATAAATACCTCCGCAACCCTTGAACTACTTGGTGTTGCAGTTCTTTGCCGTAATCAAGCCCTGAATTCGTGACTTCCCGGGGTGAAAAAGGATTGGGCCGGCTGGAATCTTACCGAGCTTGCCACTGCAAACGTTGCTGCGGTCAAAGCTAATCACGGACTTACTCTCGTCAACCAGCGGAAAGCTTCGGGAAGCCATCCGCTGTGCCACGAGTGTTCACGAACGGACCCTTCGATCCAGGTGTGTGAGAACTTTGCAGATTCCAAAATAGCCTTGATCTGCAGATGCTCTGACTGGAAATTGCCCTGTCCAATCAGGATCAATCTGGATGGTTCTTTTCCAAGATCGCTGGCTCGATGTTCCAGCAGATTGCTGATTTGATAACGACGAAAGTTTTCGGCTGTGCCGAAAATCGGGCCGGACCCGTACTTGCCAGGTGCATCCATCATCATGGGTGCATCGAACGCAGCGGCGCGGTCAAAGACATCTGGATGCCGCAGCAACAGACTCCAAGCACCCCAACCTGACTTGCTGAATCCAACCAGCAGTCGGCCTTCACGATCTTTGCGTACAGGATGATCGTGTTCAACCAACGGCAGGACGTCCTCAAGCAGCCAAGCTTCCTGCTGCAGTTGAGGATTTTCGGGATGATCAGCAAACCACGGCAGATCTACAAACGTTGGGAACACGCAGGCGACACGGTGTTTGTTGTGCAGATCGTGCTTCCGGACCTCGGCCAGTGAATCGCCCCAGCGGACGCCATCGCCAGCTTCCACTGGCAGGACATAGATCACGGGCAACCGAGGTTCACCGTCCTCTGGCAGACGATCCGGCAAGAGCACTCGGACACTAGTCATTGACGATTGACGTTTTGAATCCACTCGATGCAGGATCGGTTCCGAGGCTATGACCAAATGAGCGGTAACCAGAACCATGTAACTCACAACCAACGGCATCAGGCCTGTTGACATCAAACCGTCTCCGAAAACAGTCACCAACGGCTATACCGCATGCGGGAAGCACTAACACATTTGGGCGTTTTTTGAGCGTGGGCGTTCTCAGGCATTGGCACGCTGTCATCAGTGAGGGAATTGGCGAGCGACAAGCCAAACAGCAACCACACCAATTGCGGTATGGGTGCATTTGGACAAGTTTGACCTCGAATCCGATGGGCCGGTCTTGAACTACAGATCCGGATCACATCGCTTCCACCGGTAACGTATCGGCGAAATATCAGAAATCAAACATCAACCAAGTCAGAGCGTCCCGACCAAGCCATGTACTGGAGCGTCGATGTATCGACCTGACCAAGGCTGTCCGCGACAAGTTGTTCACGCAGTTCATGGCGAATGACCGACACTTCTCGTGGAGCCTTGATTCCAAGGCGGACAACACCGCCTCGAATCCCCAGAATCTCCAATTCAATATTTTCGCCGATGATGATCCGTTCGTTGATCTTCCTTGAGAGAACCAGCATTTTCACACTCCTTTAAAATTATGGTTACGATCCAAATGGTTGTAGAGCAGCAGGGATACCGAAACCGGCAGTTTTTGCCGAAGTTGTGAAAAACGAAGAAAACATGCATTATCGTCGCTGTTTTTCTCCGTTCGTCGTGCCATAACTGAGACATTTTCAGTCGGCCTGTCGCAACATCAGGGCCCAAAATGGCACGTTCTGTGCCATTTGGCCCACTTCCTGCTCGAGACGACTCAGTGCACTATCCAAATCCAACAAATTCTCAGGCGGCGCACTTGCGGCTATATCCACCTCTTCAAGGTCGATACGCTGCAGTCGGCCCCCCGCTTTGATGTTTTGCTTGCGGCGAACGTTCTCAATCAGGATCCGCCGCATCGCTTCGGCGGCCGAGGCAAAGAAATGTCCTCGATTGTTCCAGTTCTGCACTCCGTTAGCATCTACCAGTCGCAGGTATGCCTCATGCACTAGGGCTGTGGCCTGCAGTGTCTGCCCCGGATTCTCGGCTGCCATCTTCTGGGCAGCCAGTCGTCGCAGTTCATCGTAGACCAGAGGCAGAAGCTGCTCTGACGCCTGAGGATCGCCCTGCTGAATGGCATCAAGAATTCGCGTGACATCACTCATGCTGGCTCCCCCTGGCTCCTTGGGTGCGTTGCTGGCGATTCCGGAACATAATAACCAGCGGCGAGACAATTCCAAACATAGAACCACTAAATAAGAAGCATGTTGAGTTTCTGCACCATGCCTGCACACTCGGGCTGGAAACTGCGAGAACCTGATTTGTTGACGAAGTTGATCCACCCCTGGCCAGCAAGTGCAGTGCTATATTGCAACTCGCAGGGTGGCATCCCCATCCGCAGCATCATGCGACTCAGAGAGTTTAGGGCCTGCGAGCAGTACTACGGCAGAGTTACCAGCAAAATGAAGATCCAACAATTCCTTGAACACTACGGAGTGAAAATCAATCCGTTCAGCCAGGAAGACGCGCAGTCAGACCATATCTTCCAGCAGCACTGTGCTGAAACGATCTATCATCCGGCATGGGACAAGGTTCTTGGCGATTGCCGCAATCCCAGCACATCGATCGTGTTTGGTGAGAAGGGCTCAGGCAAGACGGCCATTCGTCTGCAACTGATCACAGCCTTAAAGGAACACAATCACAGTCATCCTGCCGAGCGGTCTTTCGTCATCAGCTACGATGACCTGAATCCGTTTCTGGATACGTTCCGTGATCGATTGCGAGGCCGAAAGCGGAACCCGGATTTGGCCTTGAAAGAATGGCGTCTGTGGGATCATATGGACGCATTGCTCACACTCAGCACGCGGCGTTTGTGCAATGTCATCGCCGATCGACATACACAGGATCCGGATATTTCGCTGCAGCAGATTCGTGAACTTCCGCGTCAGCGCAAACGAGATTTGCTGATGCTGGCCGCATTTTATGATCAATCGTCGGATCAGTCTCACTGGCGGCGCTGGAAAGATATTCGCTGGCGGATCGGGTTTTTGACACCAACGGTTCACTGGCGATTACTGGTCGGCGTCGTGATCACGATCGTGATCCTGATGTTTGCACTGCGTGGATTGCGGGCCGACGGCTTGATGGCGTTCAATGTACTTAAGTCGTGGTGGCTTTACGTTGTGATTGCCGCCGGCTGGATTCCGTATCTGACGCGGACCGTGTCGCTCTGGTGGCGGGCTCGACAGATCGCGAAGCAGGTGCGGATTCTGGAACACGGCACGTCGTCACTGCGTAAAATTCTGGCACGTTTTCCTGCATCGGAAATTGACGACCAGCCGATGCCGTCCCGCGATCGCAGCGATGATCGCTACGAACTGCTTTCCAAACTTCAACGACTGTTGAAGCCCATGGGTTTCACCAGCATCATCGTGCTGGTGGATCGCGTGGATGAACCCCATCTGATCAACGGGTCGGCGGAGCGAATGCGGGATTTTCTGTGGTCGATGTTCGACAACAAGTTCCTGAAACATCCGGGCATCGGTTTCAAGATGCTGTTGCCACGCGACGTCGTCTACTTTCTGAACCGGGAGGAGAAGGAATTCTACGAACGATCACGACTGGACAAACAGAACCTGATCAATTCACTGGAATGGACAGGTGAATCTCTGTTCGACATGGCGACCAATCGTATCCGCGCGTGTCAGGCTGAGGATGCTGCTGCAGGCAACGGTAAGACTTCCGGCGAAGCGGCGACGCTGCAAATCACCATTCGGGATTTCTTCGCAGAAGACGTGACTCGCGAAGACCTGATCGCCCGCTTTGCAAAACTGCGCGTTCCTCGGCATCTTTTCCGATTTCTGTACCGCCTGCTGACCGAACACTGCAACCGCGCCACGGAAGACCAGCCGTCATGGAACATTGCTCGCAGAACACTTGAAACGATCACCGACACCTACGCGCGTGAATTGGAAGCCTTCGACCGCGGTCTGGGCACCGGCTGAGAGACCCTGAAGTCCTAGTGATTCGTTGCATCGCGAACCTCCGATTTTGTGATGACCGGGGCAATTTCAGCATCCTGACGATCGCGGACAAAGCCTGCTATCCACTGTTACGCCAACTCTGGATCACGATCCTTGCGACTTTGCGAGGACTAATTCGTCAATTTCAAATTCAACGTGTTTGATTCCGCGCTGAGGTGCGGTTATGAGGGAAAACATCTGAGGTGGCGAGTGAATCTGATGCGGAGGCCTTCTTTGTCATCTTCACGCTGGCATGGAAAATCGTGTGGTTCGGTTTCGGAGCAGTAGAGTGCTGACGGGGATTGCAATCGTGATGTTGATAATGACAGCTACAACAGCGGGGCTGTTTCTGCGCAGCCTAACCGCGTCGCGGCCTCCTGACCTAGGAGTTCGCGATGGACGACTTGCAGTCTGCCCGGATTCACCGAATTGTGTTTCGACACAGGCGGAAGATCGTGAACACTGGATTGCCCCCTTGACATTTCAGCAGGATCCGGACAGCGTACTTGATGTCCTAGATGAAATCGTTCGGCGCCAGCCACGCACTCGCGTGATCGAAAGGTCACCGAATTACCTGTACTTCGAATTCCGCAGCGCGTTCTTTCGCTTCGTGGATGACGTGGAATTCTGCGTGGAACCGGAATCCGGTCGCATCCATTTCCGGTCAGCGTCCCGTGTTGGCCATTCCGACATGGGAGTGAACCGCGCACGCATGGAACTGATCCGCAGCGAGTTCCAAGGCACCCAGTCAGCCCGGATAACAAAACCCGCCACGCCGCTCAAAAGTCGGCTCGTCCCAGGAAGCCGTGGAGGTTAAACGTCGATATTTTTCCCACAGCATTTTCAGTTGATCGGCGATTGCCTCAGTCGAAAATCCCAACTCAAGCAGTTTGCTGATGGATGAGTTTTCATGCACGCACGACGGGGCTTCAAGCATAACAAGTTGCCGCACGATGTCTTCAATGTCGTCCGCCGCGATGTAAAGCGAGCAGAGCGGACTGGAACGAGGAACCATGGCACCCGGCTTCGGACAATCAGCGATTTTTAAGGTGGAGCAGGACTCCGTGCCAAACGCTTCCGGCACCCGCACTTCGTCACGAGTCCATAGCACCAACCGTGCGGCAACTGGCGACAATTCGACCGGCGTGCATGATGAGTTGAGCTCGAGCGATCGTCGAGGACGTACGGACTTCCATCCCAGCGCGGCGAGATGCCGATGAGTGATCATTCCCGGTTGTTGCAACTCGTACAACATATGTGACGCTGTCATCCGCGGATTAAGTTCCAGGAACCACGCACGGCCCTGCCGGAGAATGAAGTCGATTCCAAACACTCCGCGCAGGCCGGAATGATCAGCAAGGATGCGAGCCGCTTCAAGCGTCTGTTGAGTCACCTGTTCACCTGGATCGACCGGGCCGACATTACCGCAGAACAGAAATCCAGACGCGCCCAGCGATGGCCATCCGATCAGCTGCAATGACATGCCAATCAATTGCACTCCCGATTCATCCGCGCACAGAGTTGCCGACATCGGAACGCCGTCGATGTATTCCTGCAGATACACGCCGCGCGACAGTGGTCCCTGATTCTTCCTGTCATCTGAAGAAGGAATTCCAATTCCCAGACCACCGGAACTGGCCACCGACTTTCGCAGCCAGTGACAATCCGCGTCGGCTGTTGCGTCAGTTCCCAGACGAGGAACGCCGATCGTCGCTTCCGCCAGCCAGCTTTTTAGCTTCCAGGGATCTCGAAGCAGATCGACCGTGTCCGGAGCGGTTCCGATAACTGGTCGAAGCTGACCGATTTTTCGCAGCAGGTCGGTGTGATTCTCCAGTCCGCCTGCCCAGAGCAATGGAATCGTATTTCGAACAGCGCGAATTCGCTCGGGAAGCTGGGTAAAAGAATCGATCCGACCGACAAAACGACCGCGTCCGGAACCGAGTACCTTCTTCAGATCTTCATCTTCGAAAAAATCCACACACAATGGGCGCAAACTGGCAGCAATCGCAGATTCGGCAAGACTGCGAACACTGGCACCGCACAAAAGGACGGATCGAGTCGTGTTCCAGCCGGACTTTGGTTCGAGTTTCCGCGAAGTTGGCGACATCTGGGGCCGTTGAGTTGAAGATGGACGCAAAATTCGCAATCCTGTCGGAAGGTGAACATACCGGAAGTTGATCCGAGGCTTCTGCGGAAGTCAATGATGACAGGTATGTTTCATGTCCCAGGCGACCTTGTCCACAACACAGGCACTTTATTGCAGAAGCAGCGGGATGCTGCTTCCGCAGACAACTGAAAAGTGTGGTCCTGAAGACAGCGACTTCTCGCGGAGAATCTGCTTTTGGAAACTTGTCTGCGGTCGCTGTTTTTTGATTCGACTGTTCTTTGCTAAGAAGGAAGAAGAAAATGTCCATGTTTGTAGGCGAAGCTCTTTGCGGTGACGGCCTTGAAATTGCTCACATCGACCTGTTGATCGGTGACAAGACGGGTCCGGTGGGCTCGGCCTTTGCCCACGCACTCGCAGATCAGAAGATGGGCCACAGCAACCTGCTGGCTGGCACTCCAAACCTGTCCGTCAAGCCATCGACCGTGATGATCACAAAGGTGACCATTAAAGGCGCTCGCCAGGCAGTGCAGATGTTTGGACCAGCTCAGAAGGCCGTTGCTGATGCCGTCACAGACTGCGTCAAGTCCGGCGTGATCCCAAAAGATCAGTGCGAAAAGTTGTGCATCGTGTGTGGCGTCTTTATTCACTGGGAAGCTGCTGACGATAAGAAGATTTACCAGTACAACTACGACGCTACCAAGCTGGCGATTGAACGCGCAATGAAAAACGAGCCATCTGTTGATGACGTGATTGCGCAGCGAGATTCAGCCAAGCATCCGTACTACGCGGGCTGAGTTGTTGATCATTGGACCTGAGTGCTCTTGCACAACCGAAGCCCGGCATTTTCAAAATGCCGGGCTCTTTGTTTGCCTCACGAAGCTGGCAAATCGCTGCGGTGAAAACAGGATAAGGAGTTGCCATGTCAGACCTCCCCAAAACCTGCCCCCGGACGCAGGAGCAGGTGATCAATATGTACTTCCTTGAACATCGCGCAAAGCTGCTTGACGTGGCTGCGTTTCTGGATCGTATTGATCGGGCTCAACCGGGAACGACGGGCAGCGATTTTCGTGAGGCCGCACTCAAGCAGGCGATTGGAATTCTGATCGACGGCGAATCGCACCGTGCAAGACGAGTTCTCGAACTGCTCAGCGATACGACGGCTGAGATGCCTCAATCGGCGCACGGCATGAAGGGTGCGTCCGGGGCCACAAAATCGACAGCAGGGAGTCCGACTTGAAGTACATCGACCCGCATATTCACATGGTGTCCCGCACCACCGACGACTATCAGCGCATGGCGCAGTCCGGCTGCATCGCGGTCACTGAACCAGCGTTCTGGGCAGGCTTTGACCGTTCAAGTGCGCAGGGGTTTGCCGACTACTTCCGTCAGTTGACCGAATACGAACCGCGTCGCGCTGCTTTGTTTGGCATCAGGCATTTTACCTGGCTGTGCATCAATCCAAAGGAGGCCGACGACCCGGGATTCGCGCGGGAAGTGATCTCGATCATTCCCGAGTTTTTGAAGTGCAATACGGTTCTGGGGATCGGCGAAATCGGACTCAACAAGAACACAAAGAATGAACTCATCATTCTGGAAGAACAGATCGCACTGGCGGAAACTCATCACCAGCTTGTGCTTGTTCACACGCCGCATCTGGAGGACAAACGCAAGGGAACGCGGGTGATCATGGATGCGCTCAGCGCCAGCAGCATTGACCCCGGTCGGATTCTGATTGACCACGTGGAAGAACACACAGTTGGCGAGGTGCTGGATCGCGGTTTCTGGGCCGGAATGACGTTGTATCCGGACACCAAGATGACGCCTCAGCGAGCGACAGATGTCATTGAAATCTACGGATCCGAACGCATCTGGATGAATTCCGCCGGAGACTGGGGCTGTAGTGATCCGCTGGCTGTTCCGAAAGCCCGATTGGAAATGTCCCGTCGTGGCCATACAATGTCACTGATTGATAAAGTGACGCTTGAAAATCCGATGACGTTCTTAAGTCAGTCGCCGAATTTCAAAGTTGATGTGTACAAGGATTGAATGAAGATGCCACTATTTGAATTTCAATGTGAAAACTGTTCCTGCAATTCTGAACTACTGGTCGGGCGGAATGAGAAACCAGCGTGTCCAAAATGTGGTTCGAAGAAGATGGAGAAACTGATGAGCGCCGCAGCTGGTCGAGTTTCCTCCGGCGGCGCGTTACAAATGGCCTCATCCTGCCCACCACCGGAAGCTGGCCCATGCAGTCCTCACTGCTGCCGCCTGCCAATGGGTTAGTGTGTATCGCGTCGCATTTGTGAGCGGCCCGTTAGCCACCGGTAATTGTTACTGCAAAACATGCTTCCTCCGCAAACACGGACGATCGACCGTATCCCAATGACGCC
>CANJQC010000174.1 GCA_947476295.1 Planctomycetaceae bacterium
GGAACAGGTGATCACACGCCCCCAGCGAACCATCAATGATCGGGGAAAACGCCGGGTCAAGCTTGCCGTGTTCGTCGGTCGCATAAATCATGAACAGTCGCGGTTCACGAAACGCAGGTTTGAAACGTTTGTGACCCTTCTTTGTCTTGCCCCGACGCTTTTCACGCAGTCGAACTCGACCACCGTCGGCATTGACCGATGTATTCGTGCGGACACTGAATACGGTGAATTGTACCGGCCATCGAGAGACGGCCACCTGAGCGGCGCGCTGCATGGGCGCTGCATTTTT
Source organism: Planctomycetaceae bacterium (assembly GCA_947476295.1). Taxonomy (GTDB): domain Bacteria; phylum Planctomycetota; class Planctomycetia; order Planctomycetales; family Planctomycetaceae; genus SXXK01. The sequence goes on from CANJQC010000174.1 coordinate 290, forward strand.
CACGGTTCAGATCCACTCAACTGCAGAGTCGAACCGCATCGGGAATGCTCAACCGGTGCGCATCAAGTTCGCGTTGGTGTATTTTACTCCGAGGCGTCCTCATGCGGTTCGGCCTCCTGGCTGTCGATGGTTGACTGCTGAAGTTGCCTTGTCTTCACTCCATCTTGGCTTCAGATATTTGCTGCCAGCACGCCGACATTCACCTGAAAATACTCGGCCAGCTTTCGGATCATTTATCGACTAAAAGCCTTCTTTCCAGCCAGCACTTCAGAAATCGTGGACTTCGGTAATCCTGTGTCCCGGCTCAATTGCATTTGAGTCACACCCTTGCCCTCCATCAGATGGCGGAGCATGTCGGCGTCTGATGCCGGCTCGATGGCATGATGCTCGTCTTCCCAAGACCCCACAAGATCGCTCAATGCGTCAAGATAGGTTTCTTCGCCTTCATCGAGCGTGCCACGAGTGAGCAATCCGTCGATGACCCGCAGTGCTTCTGCAAGATGTTCGTCCGACTTGATCGACGCTAAAGGGAAATCGAGCACACGCTCCATGTAAGAATCTCGATTTTTCCCTTTCAGTCGGAACTGTGTTTTGGTCACCATTGTTAATCTCCTTGTTTCTTTCGCTTTATAGGTCTGGCTTTAGATTTCGTGTGCTGCTTCAGAGGGGCAGGCTGATAACAACCGCAATCCGCCTTCCATTTTTCCTGGTCGTATTCGGCGTGCGTCATGCACTTCAGAACGAAAATCTTCTGACTCGGATACAGGACGCGTGTTACCAGTCGGTACTTGTTGCCGCCAACACGACTACCGACGAGCCGCCTGAAACGCCGCTCCGCAAAGCGTGGCCACCATTCCACTCAATTCGTCCCCGAACGAATGAGTTCAAGCCCCCGCGCGCCAACCACAAAAAACAGCCCGAAAACCCGGCCATCGGCCAGCATTTCGACACGGAATTTCATTCAAACTCAGATTTTCAAAAGCCAATCACCACGGCTGAGTTTTTTGACTAAACGGGATTCCTCGGAGCGAATTATGCTTTCAGGAATTTCTCGATCGCCTCAAAGCCCTTTGTCAGCGTGTCCATTGATGCTGCGAAACTCAGACGGACGTAGCCGGGTGCCCCAAAGGCATCGCCGCTGACGATTGCAACATGAGCTCGTTCCAGCAGCGCCGTGCAGAATTCCGTCGCATTTGAAACCGCAGGACCACCACCGACGAGTTTGCCGTAGTAGCTGCTGATATTAAAAAAGACGTAAAACGCACCGCCGGGTTCTGCGAACGTAATCCCGGGGATTGACCGCAGACGTGATGTTACAAAGTCACGACGAATGGCGAATTCTTTGCACATTTCGGCGACGCATTGTTGCGGCCCATTCAGCGCGGCTAATGCGGCGTACTGGCTGACGCTGCAGGGATTGGATGTCTGCTGGCTCTGCAATTTATTGATTGCGGCACTGACATTTTCCGGTGCGAGAGTCCAGCCAATGCGCCAACCGGTCATTGCATAGGCTTTGCTGACGCCGTTGACGATCACTGTACGCTTTTTCACCTCTTCGCCGAATGAGGCAAAAGACCTGAACGTGTGACCGCTGTAAATCAACTTGTCGTAAATCTCATCGGACAACACAGTGATGTCCCTTTCGATAGCGACTTTAGCTAGTCCTTCCAGCATTTCCACCGGATAGACACCACCGGTTGGATTGCTTGGACTGTTGAGCATCATCAGTCGCGTCTTCGGAGTAATCGCCTTGCGGAATTTTTCTGGCGACAGACAGAAGCCTTCCTTCTCAGTGGTTTCCACCATCACGGGCTTCGCACCCACCAACTCAACAAGCGCCGAGTAACTCACCCAGTACGGCGTTGGGATAATGACTTCGTCGCCGGGTTCACAGCAGGCCACAAGCACGTTGTGCAGACAGTGTTTGGCACCGTTGGAAATGGTGACTTCGGACGGCTTGTAAGTCACTCCATGATCGCGTTTGAACGCATCACAGATTGCCTGCTTCAGTTCCTGAATTCCGGTGGCGGCTGTGTACCGAGTGTGTCCGGCGTCCATCGCAACTTTTGCTGCTTCGCGAATATGCTGTGGCGTAATAAAGTCGGGTTCACCGACGGTGAATTCCAGCACATCGATCCCTTTCGCTCGCAGTTCACGCGCCTTTGCGGCGGCGGCCAGAGTCTCAGACGGCTGTAGATTGTTGACAAGTTTTGAAGTGTGCATGGCAATTCATTGTGGCAAAGTTAAATGACAAATGGCTCTTCCGGATACTTTCTGGACACGCCGGGAGTTTACTTCGATCACTCACTTTGCAAAAATCGCCCACCAAATGTTGGCAGAATTCTCAGATTCTGATGGCGTTTGCGAAGGCTTTTGCCCACAGCCACCTGAAAAAATCAACGATAATGGCGAATTGCTTCGTTTGGCGAATGAAAATCGCTATTATCTACCCGAGAGACTGGGAATTCGATTTTGGGCGTGGACCGTCCGTGATTTGATCCTGTGATCCGCTATTTATGTTTACTGTCCATGTCCGGAGTTGAAAAACCGTGTCGGGAACTATTGCTCAGCGTAAGTCCATTCTCATTGTCGAAGACGAACCCATCATTCGCGAAACACTCGCTGAATTTTTGATGGGCGAAGGATTTGAAGTTCGCACTGCGGCTACTGCTGCGGAAGCGATTCGAGTCGCTCAGGAACGCGATTATGATGTCGCCATTTGTGATATCCAGCTTCCGGACGGCGATGGCGTAAAAGTGCTGCGTCAGTTGCATCGCATTAATCCGGCCATCTTTGTGCTCATCATTTCCGCCTACGCGACGGTTGAAAATGCTGTTGAAGCATTCACCGCCGGTGCCTTCGACTATCTCGTCAAGCCTGTTCGCTTTGAAGAACTGGTGAAACGTCTGCAGCGACTGTTTAAGTTTCAGGATCTGTATCGCGAAAACCAGCGGTTGCGAAAAGACTTGGCGCGAAGCGCCGGCTTTGATCAGGTCGTAGGCTCCAGCACGGCGCTGCAGGACCTGCTCAAGACCATTCGCAAAGTGGCGGCGACGAATTCCAATGTGCTGCTCGTTGGCGAAACCGGTACCGGAAAGGAACTGTTCGCGCGCGAAATTCATGTGGCTGGCCCGAACAAGGACGAAAAATTCCTCGCGGTCAGTTGCGGGACTCGTCCGATCGAATTACTGGAATCGCAACTGTTCGGAACGAAGAACGGTCAGGAAGGCGTTCTCAGTACCGCAGGCACCGGTACTGTGTTTCTGGATGAAGTGGCTCAACTGCCGCCGGGCACGCAGTCTGAAATTCTGCGGGCGATTGAGTATCAGGAAGTGACTCCGGTCGGCGGTACCAAGGCCGTCAAAGTGCAGGCCCGGATTATCGCTGCGACCTCACGTGATCTCAGCCACGAAGTTTCAGAAGGCAATTTTCAGGAAGATCTTTTCTATCGACTGGATGGTGTCAAAATCCGCATCCCGGCACTGCGTGAACGGCTCGATGATATTCCGGAACTTGTCGAATACTTCATCGTGCGAAATCGGGACGCGATGGGCAAACGCGTGTCCGGTGCGACAAGCGAAACGATTCGCACATTGATGGCTGCTCACTGGAAAGGCAATGTGCGTCAGTTGGACAACGCGATTGAACGAGCCGTGATGATGTGCGAAGGCGAAGAAATTCAGCCGCACGATTTGCCCCCGGATCTGCTCGGTGGCGGCTCCGCTTTGCCGGATACGGATGATCTGCGATCCGCTTTGCGGCACTACGAACGCCTGCACATCACTCGCGTGCTGCGTCAGTGCCCCGACAAGAAAGAAGCAGCTCGCCGTTTGAAACTGGGACTGTCGAGTCTCTATCGTAAGATCGAAGAACTTAAGATTGAGCTATAGCACAGCCCGTGAACACCGAAGAAATCAAGGCGTGTATTCCTCATCGCGATCCGTTTCTGTGGCTGGACGAAGTCACCGAAATCAGTGACACGCACATCGTCGCGCGTAAGGTATTGTCAGCCGACCTGCCGGTCTTTCAGGGCCATTACCCTAATTTCCCGGTGTTCCCCGGCGTTTTGCAATGCGAAGCCTGTTTCCAGGCCGGAGCCGTACTGATTTCCAGACTCGTCCCCACCGGCACTGATGATGTTCCTGTGGTGACGCGGCTGAACAACGTACAGTTTCGAAAAATGATTCGCCCTGGTGAAACGATCGAGCTGCATGTGGAACTCACCGCACGCCTTGCAAATGCCTTCTATCTGAAGGGCAAAGTCATGGTGCGTGACACAATCACCAATGCGACCAAAGTCACTGCGCGTCTTGAATTCGTCTGCGCTGCCGCGGCAATAGAAGCATGAAGTAAATGTCGCAGTGTGGTTCAAAACAGCGGCTCCTGTAGCTTGGACATTCATGTCCGAGATCCGGCCGGGATGCACCTGTTGTCGGCAGACTCCCGAGGCGCATCACTTTCCGTCGCGGCAGCGTTGCATGGTCATGCGACGGACATGAATGTCCATCGTACAGTCGATTGTTTGTCCAACGACGGTCACCGAACATTCGTCGATCACGTGTCAGCGTCGCCGGAAGAATCTTTCATCATCAACTGCCGCAATCCGTTCCACATGCTGTGCCTCGCACCGATCAGGATGCCTGCCACAAAACCGGCAACATGCGCGGCGTTGGCGATCGGGCCAAACGCACCGCCAATGCACAGCAGCATCCAGAGAACTGCCAGAACGAGTTGATCGCTGGCGATGCCAAGTCCTTGTTGCGGCTGAGTCCTGCCTTTCATCCACAGGTAACCGATCAGGCCAAAGTCAACCCCCGACATGCCTCCGAAATTACCAGGAAGTTGCCGCGGATAGTAAGTCATCACCCACCAGTACTGTCCGATGTTTGATACGATCGCAAGCACCAGAATGAGTGCCACAAATCGCCAGGTGCCTCTGGCAAATTCGATGCCTCGTCCCAGATTCCTTAGCCACATCATATTGAAGAAGATATGCAGCACACTGAAGTGAAGAAAAATGGGAGTGATGAATCTCCAGACCTGACCACTCCGCACTATGGCCATTAGTGACGGTTTCTCACGCAGAGAGATGTCTCCAAACGGTGTAACGGCAGTAAACCCAGGTGGCTCCATAAACAAGACATTGAGCAGAGCAGACTGTCCATTGTTGCAGGTCGGCGGAATCATACTTTTTCCCTGCCCTGTCTGCTGCCAGTCTGTGCAGAGGATCACCACAGCGACAGAGATACCGATCAGGATCATGGTCGCCGGATGGCTCTTCCACCAGGTGCCGGACCAGCGATCCTGAATTCGAACCTGCAACTTCCTAGACTTTTTCTCTTTGGCCCGGGCGCCTGCCTGCTGCTGCCTGAGTGTCCTTATAGCAGCTTCAAATTCGGGATCGTCCGGATTTCGCTGAAACTCGGCAAGCACTTCACGTGCCTTGTTGCGGTCATCGTCGCTCAGAATCCAGACGACCCATGTGTTTTCTTCCCGGGTGACTTCGGCAGGCATGGAACGTGAATTCAGTACATTCGCCAGCAGGCTGGCATGGCGTTCGTCCGTAAATGTGTGAAGTTCTCGCATAAGGTGGATATCAAATTTCGTGTTTTTGGTTGTCGCGGGTACAACGTGGCACGCCGCAGAACGTCGCCGAAGAATGGCCCTGATTTAGCCGTTCTGCACAGTATAGCATATGCAGGACACGACGGATTAGTTGGCTGCGTCCGGCGGACAGGCTTACGATCGTCCTTCTGACGAAATAGCAATTCGTCGCATGCCACGGCAGAAGTAGTCGATCACGGATGGCACATCGAACTGCGTGACGACTTCGGCATTAGTTTGTCGCGGCCTGAACGGGCGACGATCAACGATCGTCATGCCATTTGTGAGTTCGCCCGTGGTTTCGACGTCCAGAACGACGTTTTCCGTAACAAATCTAGTGGCCTGCGCGGCAATCGCCAGCGCGGCAGCGGCGGGAATCGGCACTTCTTCTCGCGGCAGGAACTGACGATTGGCACGGACTGCGAATTGCAGCAGGCCGATCACAAATTCACCGACGGGTGTGGAAGGAATGAGTCCGCTTAAACGATCAACGTCATCGAACGTCAGTCCCGGATCGTGGCTGACATCGAGTGGTACGATGATTTTTCCGACTGGCGATCGCATGACAACACGAGCGGCCTGCGGATCGGACCACATGTTGAACTCCGCCGTGGGCGTGACGTCGCCACTCTGCCGCATGACTCCACCCAGACAGATCAGGCCGTTCAGCAGCAGCGGAAGATCGGGGTCGAGATCAAATGCCATTGCCAAATTTGTTAATGGCCCGAATGTCAGGATGCGAGTTTCCTGAGGATACTCACGCACCAGATCGACGATAAGCTTCGGAGATTCTCGTCGATTATGCAGGTCAGGCACCAGAGGATCAACTTCGCCAAGTCCTAGGCGTCCGTTCAGAGATTGCTGCAGTGGCATGCCGCTGGGAATGTGATCTGCGGATGCTTCCGCAACATCGGACTGTCCGACACGCGGATGCCGTAGTGGATCCGCCAGCCCGATCAGATAGTGCAGATTGCGAGTGGCCTGGACTCCGGAGACGCTTCCCGAAACTGCAGTGAGACCCAGAACCTCGATCGAGGGGTCTGCCAAAGCCACTAGGATCGTGAGGGCATCGGCGATTCCAGGATCAGCATCGATGATGATTTTCTGAGTCACAGCTGCTGTTCTTCCGCAGGGTGTGGTTGTTGGCGAAGTGTTGGGCTATTTAGCATCTTCTGATTTTGCAAGGTATTTGTCGAACCAGTCGAGCAAAGTGTCGAGCAAAGCGGTTTCGGCCTGAGTCCTCTGGTCTCCGGGAAAGCCATGTGCTGCACCTTTCATTACGATCAGCTCGCAAGTCGCATCAATGCCATGCTCTATCCGCATGAGTCTGAAGCGACAGGCGAGGCGAAACTCAACTTCCCTCAAACGGCTAATCCTCGTAATATTTGCCGGCCTCATGTCTACATGTCTGCCGCATTTTCCTCGCTCATGTCAACGGCTTCAGCACATGCTGTCGATCCTGCTGCTGGTCTGCGCGAGTGGATGCGTGATGCACCAGCCGACGTTGCCGATCATGTTTCAGACAGCTCAGACGCTGGACGGACGCACTCTTCCTCCTCATCGGGAGTATTGGAATGCGTTTCGGAAGCCATCTCAGTTCAACGCGACAGGACTGTATCTGCTGGAACCGTATCAGCAGGGACGTATTCCGCTGGTGCTGATTCATGGCTTGGCATCGGATGCTTTGACGTGGCAAGAGATGATCGCGGCTTTGCGGTCGGACCCAAACATCGCAACTCGGTACCAGATCTGGGTGTATCAGTATCCGACGGGGAATCCTTATTTGAAAGCGGCGGCTGATCTTCGCAGAGAGCTGTTAAAAATTCGTACTGTCCTTGACCCTGGCAGTCGTGATCCGGCGTTTGATCAAACTGTTCTCGTCGGGCACAGCATGGGCGGGCTTGTCGCCCGACTGCAGGTGAGTTACAGCGACGACAGGTTATGGCACGCTGTCTCAGACGCACCGCTGAGTACGGTTTTCGAATCCGGTCCACTTCCGGATGAGACGGTGTCAGCGCTGTTGTTTGAACCAGTGCCGTATGTTAAAAAAGTCGTCTACCTTGCGACGCCACATCATGGTTCCAACTGGACCGAACAGCCGTTGGGAAAATTGGGCCGCTGGCTGATTGAAGTGCCTCAGCAGGTGGAGGAAGAGTACACTGGTCTGATTCGCGGAAACCCTGGACTGTTTCGCAATCCTGCCGATAAACCGCCGACCAGTCTTGATCATCTTTCGCCGGGCAACAGTATCATGCGGGCAACAAGTCAGCTTCGTTGTTCTAGTCTGGTATCAACACATTCCATCATTGGCACTGGTTACCTGCTTCCGGATGCTCACATCGGCGACGGCATCGTGGGCTTACTGAGTGCACGCATTCCGTCTGTGCAGACAGAATTCTTTGTTCATGCGACTCATTCCGGAATTCTCAGAAATCCTTCCGCGGCGGCAGAGCTGATGTGTATCCTGACGCGATTTCAGTAGATCCTTTCTGCCAGAAACGATTGTCGACTCAAGACGAACCGCCCTGAAGCGGACGTACAATCCACGTTGCCGGATGTTGATATATTCGACCTCGCAGAGTCGCTTGTCGCGGCGGGGCCGCGAAGTCCTTTCCGGCAGGGCTTTCTGTCAGATCCTGAGTTGTGAATGAGACACGGGAAAAGTCTGAAGATGAGCGCATAGGGGCGAGAGCGCACAGGGCGAGAGTATGATCATGGGCAGCGTCACTAAAACCAGGAAACTTGATTGAATCAATCAATTGCAAAATGAATGAGCTGATCCATGGGGATGCCGGCGGCACCTGTTAGCGTGGCGGCTGACTGGGCGACCTCATTCAGAAGGTCAAGGCGGGCTCTCTGATTCTGGATGAGGCTTGTTCGAGCCTGAACGACGCGGACGACATCCACTTCGCCTGCCTGAAACTGAGTCTCCAATCCTTCCAGTTCAGACGGGAGATCGGTGGCAGTGGATGGAGTATCTGTTACGGCGGCCGTCAATGCGGTTTCATAACGGGCCAGCGCTGCTTCAGCGTCAAGTTCTGCACGGCGCTGGGCCTGTTGCCAGGCGGTAAGTCGCTGATTGTGCTCGGCAGTTCGTTGTCGCTCCAGCGGTACGCCATTGTTGATGACAGGCAAGTCGATCTGAGCACGGAAACCAAGGTAATGAGTGTTGTCGGCAGTCGTTTGATAGTAGGGTCCAATCTGTAGGTCCGGAGTCTTCGATGCAGAGGCGAGGCACAGATTCGCTCGTGCCACATCGATGTCGGACCGAGCGGCCATCACGTCGGGGCGAGACGCAGCCCACGATAAAACACTCGATCGAGCCTCAGATACCGCAGATTGAATTTCGGAATCACTTGAAATGACGGAATCCTCTGCCACGCCTGGTAAACGCCATTCAATCTTTCGGAGATCGCCATCGACCGCCTGAATTTTGTCGGGAGACACTCCTGCTTGTCGAGCGAGATCACGGAGTGCAGACTGATAGTTCGCCGAGGCCAGCCGCAGTTGCTGACGAGTTGACTCTGCATCGACCCGAACAATAGCGACATCCGCCGCTGTCGCCTGGCCAGCGTCGAGCTGCTTTTGAAGGATGCTCAGCAACTGCTGGTTGTTGCGATCACTGGCTTCGTTCAGTTCCATTAAACCCCGCTGGTAAAGCGAGATAAAATAGAGTCGTTCTGTTTGAGCCATGTTCTGCAGTTCCGCCTGATGAATATTCCATCGTGTGCTGTTCAGGGTAAATGTGGCCCCCTGCTCACGAAACTGCTGCTGATGGGCCAGCTGGATGGTCTGCATCAGCAGAACATAATGATAATTTGCGGGAGGGGTGCCGTTGGGTGCATCCTGCCATGGTGTCGCCTGAACTTGAAGAAAGGGATTGAACGGATAGGTCTGCGCGACACCAAGTGTCGCACTGCTGACTCGTTCAGTCTGCCGCAGTGTGACCAAATCAGGGTTCTGAGAAAGAGCGAGAAAGATGCTTTGTTGGAGAGAAATGCTGGTATCAACGATTTCGCTCAGTGAAGTCAATTGCAGCTTCGTATCTGCGTCCGTGGCAGAAACCTTCTGAATCGTGTTTTGGTTTGCCGCGCTGGCTGATTCTGCCAATGCGGGAACGCCGGACTCGCGATCCAGGCTGGCAGATGTCAGGGATGTCTCTGGAACTGCGGGAACGTAGCCCTCTGTCAGCCGAAGGCCGGACTTTCCAGTGCCGCTGGACTTACAGCCGGACAAAATCATGAGACAGAGAAACAATGATGAAACTCGCCGTGTCATGGAAATTGGCCTTATCATTCAGTCTTTCGAAGCCATCAAGGGCGGACGGAAAGATCTGAGGGGAATATCTGAGGACGGTGATCGTTCTCCGTCTCATATTCAGGCTTCGTCCATAGGATGGAATTGAAAGCACTTCGATGGGACTCGCCAAGGCAGAGTTAATCTTCGCCACTGAAAACGGGACTCGCCAACCAACAGATATTGCCGTTCGGCCGCCGGTAACAACAATCGCATCAAACATAACGGCAATGACGTCAATGCGTCACAACCGGAACGGCTTCACTATCTTCCGCAGGCGGAACGGCATTGCGGCCCCAGAGTAGGTACAGTGGTGGTAACAGGAACAGGTTCAGAAACGTTGACGTGACCAGACCGCCCACAATCACGACGGCCAGCGGATACTCGATTTCGTGACCGGGCTTGTTCCCGGAGATCGCCAACGGCAGCAGTGCCAGAGCCGTAGTCAGCACGGTCATCAGGATCGGAATCAGACGTTCTTCAGCGCCGCGGACGACAAGGTTCAGACCGAAGGGTTCGCCCTCCACCTGCTGCAGATGACGGTAGTGGCTCACCAGCATGATGCCATTGCGAGCCGCGATGCCAAGCACTGTCACAAAACCGATCAGTGACCCCAACGACAAAACTCCTCCCGCCATCCACGCTGCAACCACGCCGCCGATGAGTGCAAACGGTATCGTGACGCAGACCATCATCGTCAGTTTCGTCGACTGAAAGTCCATGTACAGAATCAGCATGATGCCGATGAACGAAACGCCGCCCAGCGCGAACAGGCGGTTTTGCGACGCCTGGCGAGCAGCATATTCGCCGAGAAATTCCGGGTGGTAGCCGCGATCAAACGGCACGGCACTGACGGCGGCTTCCACATCGCGCGCCACCGAGCCAAGGTCGCGGCCTTTGGCATCACATGTCACGTCGATTCTGCGTGAACCACCCTCACGTTTGACCTCGTTCGGGGCCGGGACAATAGCGATATCAGCGATGTCCTTCAGCGGCACCTGACTGCCCGTCGCTGTATCGATTCGCAATTCTCCCAGCGATACGAGATCCGTTCTGGACTTGTCAGTTCCCCAGACGACGACATCCTGCTTCTTCTGACCTTCATAAACTTCACCTACTTTGGTTCCGCGCAGCACCGTGGTGACAGCTCGACGAACCTGACCGGGGGTCAGACCGAATTGCTCAGCAGCTGAAGAACGCAATCGCACTTCGATCTGAGGAACAAGGACATTCGCTTCGACCTTGAGATTATTGATACCCTCTACTTTGGCCATGACAGCCGAGACTTCTTTCGCCTTGTCTCGCAGCACATTCAGATCCGGACCATAAATCCGCACCACCATACTGGAACTGGCTCCGGTGAGCACTTCTTTCACACGCTCACGAAGATAAGTCTGAACATCTCGATAGAGCCCCGGATACCCATCAACGGCCGTCTGAATCCGGTTCAGTGTTTCTGCATAGTCAACCTCCGTGTCAATACTGATCCACAGCTCCGTAAAATTCGGCCCGACAACTTCATCCGCCACTTCCGCGCGGCCGATATGACTGCCAAAGTTCAGGACTCCGGGGATGGCTCGCAGTTCGCGACTGGCCTGAATCGTGACGCGATCCATGGCCTCAATCGATGTTCCCGGCTTCTCCACAAAGTGCATCAGGAAATCGGTTTCCTGAAAGTTTGGCAGAAACTCCTGGCCGAGGCTGTTCACCAGACCCAGCGTCAGCCCCAAAGCCACCGTCAAAAAGCTGATGGCGGACTTCGGACGATTGATAAACCACGGCAACACAGCTCGGTAAGGTGTTCTCAGCCAGCGACTGAGTGGCGGTTCTTTGGCCGACGCCTTTTCGCCCGGCAGGATCAGCAGGCACATCGCCGGTGTGACAATTAATGCGACAAACAGTGACGCGAGGATTGCCATCACGTAGCCAATGGCCAGCGGTCTGAAGAAAGCTCC
>CANJQC010000175.1 GCA_947476295.1 Planctomycetaceae bacterium
AGGCCAGTTCCCGCCCCGGTGAACAGAAAGAAAGGCCGAACGGTTCGGCTGAAAAATTGATGGAGCGACTGATTTGCTTTTGCGTTCATGACAGGTCCTGCTTTCGGTTCGTTCAAAAAGACGAATGGTCAACGAGATCCAAGATTAAACAGGTGTTAAGTGGTTGGATAAATCAGAAAGCACGAACTGCGTAACTCTTAACGCAGGATTTGCCCGCAACCCAAAGTTGCCCGTCACTCCGTGGCGGGAAGACTCGCGTCGGAGACACGAGCAACAATGATGCGCGAATAAAACAGAGTAAGTGAATTCGGACTGCGCAAAAAAAAGTGGCCGGTCCGTTGGGGGCCGGCCGCTTGCGAAAACGTGATCAGTTCCGCGACAGCGATACCAAACGAACCTATCGGCTCGCGGCACCGCCCTCCTGGAGATTCTTAAGAACCTGGTCCAGATTAAAACTACCCGGCTTTTGCCGCGGTGGGAATGCCTTGTACGTTTCCAGGTGCTGTCCTACGAAGCCGATGGCCGGCAACAAGACGAACGCATGGTCCACCCGCCATCGATCATAGTCCCCTGCCTCATGGTCGGCCCGCTCGTACGGGTCGGTACGAAGGCAGAACAACTTCGGAAAGCGGAGTGTCACCAATGGCTCCTGCCAGACTTCCAGCCCGTGCCCACGCTGTTCCATGAACACGACCTTCCACCGGTCGTAGCGCAGGTTGGCCAGGCTGCCGTCATCGGTCCAGTAGAAGAACTCGTGGCGTGGAGACTCTGCTACTTCGCCTTTGAAATACGGGATCAGGTTGTAGCCATCGAGCTGCACTTTGAATTCTTTGCCATTGGCTTTGTGACCTTTCATCAATTTCTCTTTGATGTCCGGCTCGCCCGCCGCCGCCAAGAATGTCTGGAGCATGTCTTCGTGCGAACAAATACCATTGAAGACCGTTCCGGGCTTGATCACGCCAGGCCAGCGGATCATACAGGGAACGCGGTAGCCACCTTCCCAGTTCGAGTTCTTTTCATTGCGGAACGGAGTGCTGCCGCCGTCTGGCCAGGAAAAGCACTCGGCGCCGTTGTCGGTCGAATACATCACCAGGGTATTGTCCGCAACGCCAAGCTTGTCGAGCTTGTCAAGAATCTGACCGACGTGACCATCATGTTCGACCATGCCGTCGGGATAAATGCCCAATCCCGTCTTGCCTTCGGACTCTTTCTTCAAGTGGGTCCAGATGTGCATGCGAGTTGAATTCCACCAGAGAAAGAACGGCTTGTCGGCCTTCACTGCGCGGTCCATGAAGTCGATTGCACCGTTGGTGACCTCTTCATCAACGGTCTTCATGCGCTCGATGGTCAGCGGCCCGGTATCCGTGATCTGTCCGTTGGCGAACGACTTGATCACCCCTCGAGGCCCGAACATTTTCTTCAGCGCAGGATTCTTGAAGTAATCCGGATGCTCGGGCTCCTGCTCTGCATTCAGGTGGTAAAGGTTGCCGTAGAATTCGTCGAAGCCGTGATTCGAAGGTAAGTGCTCATCCCGATCGCCGAGGTGGTTCTTGCCATACTGAGCGGTCATGTACCCATGATTCTTCAGCAATTCCGGAATCGTTGGATCTTTGTCAGATAGCCCTTCTTTTGCACCTGGGAGGCCGACCTTGAGCAACCCGGTGCGAAAGGGACTCTGACCGGTAATGAATGCCGCCCGTCCTGCAGTACACGACTGCTGTCCGTACCAATCCGTGAACAGTCCACCTTCCCTGGCCACTCGATCGATGTTCGGGGTGTTGTAGCCCATCATCCCACGGTTGTAGGCGCTGGGGTTGTTCCATCCAACGTCATCGCCCCAGATGATCAGGATGTTCGGCTTCTTGCCGTTGGCCTGAGCCGTCGCCGCCACCGTCAGATTGTGAGCGGCAAGCGCGGCTTTGGCGTTTGCCAGAGCTCGCCGTTGCTCCACGGTCTGTTCTTCTCTTTTGTCCGCTGCACGATCTGCTTCAGCACTCACCGTGTCCGCTGCCACAGGCGACTGCCACGGCAGTTTCTCCTGAGCGGCCAAAAAAACGAATACGGCTCCGACGGCCAACATGGCCATCGTCTGGTACTTCTTCATAAGATCCCCTTCTCGAATGAGTCTGAACGAAAGGACGTCTTCGACCAATGAATGGCCACACTCACATAGACAAACGAATCGCTCGCAAACTTTCAAGTCCCGTGGAGACCAAAAGGTCACGTTTGACTGGTTACACTTCGCGTCGGGTTCATTTATCGTTCAGCCTTGGCATGCGCAAGAGTCGTGGTATTTGACGCGGCTGATTTATCAGAGTTTTGTTCCACGTTGAAACAACAACGTTTCGACAAGTCGCTTCTCCCCCGAAATCGGGGGAGCGGTTTTCTTTGCGTCGGCATGTTGAGTTGCCGACGCTGGCCGACAGGCCGGAAGGGGGTTACCCATGATGGGAGCGTGCAAAAAAGGCCCCCTCACCCTCTCCCCCAATTCGTTCGCGTGTCAGCACACTGTTTTATGAGGCAATGTCGCCGCAAACGAATTGGGGGAGAGGGGACACGTTTTGGGTCGTTTGGAATAGAACAAATCCTGTCCAACGACGTGCTTGCCGAAGAGGCCCAACATGGAGGTTCATTGACGTCACGAAGCATGGCCACGAAACACCGTCGAAGCTGAGATGATTGTGTCTTGACACCGTTCGACAATGCGACGTTGCTCGGCGAATTTCTCGGACATGAATGTCCAAGCTACAGGAATCGCAGCATTGGATGGTGTGTTTCAAGGCCAACGAGGTTGAGTATGCTAGGAAGAGGTGTCCCATTGAGCGGTTCGTAAAAGAAAATGGTCAGGTCGCGATATGAACGAGGAAACATCGGACCCACGAGTCGATCTGGGGACCATTTGTAATTGGCTTACCTGAGTGTTTGTCAAATGCCTGCTGGCAAAACCCAGTACTGGCTTCGGCAGATTTCGCCGTTGCTGCAGGGTTGAGCCAATGGACCAATTTGCCGGATTCCTACGATCCGGCAGTGTCATCGTTAAGCATTGTGATTGAGAAGACGCCAGGTTGTATTTGCGAATAATACAGTCGAATACAGGAATGTCGCTCCGTCGCGAATGATTGGCTGCTGGCAACCTCTGCCGCATTTCAAATGCCGATGCGTACCCTGCTTTCCTGAGATTTCGACGCATGATCTTCCGAACGTTCGCCATTGTGTGCTTGTCCAGGTTGCCTCTGGTGTTGGCTTTGTTATGCGGAAACGTCGCGGTTGGCCAGGAAATTGGGGAATTGTTTGAGCCGCTCGACGATCTTTGGCTGTCACGGCAGGATCGAGGCGAAACCGAACGGGACGACGACGAACTGGAAACGGACCGAGACTCGTTTACACCGGCGACATCGACCGTCGGAACGGGGCGATTTCTTTTTGAATCGTCGTATTCATTTATAGACAATCGCAGCACGGACAGCACACACAGTTTTCCTGAAATTCTGACACGCACGGGTCTCACCGAACGAATCGAGCTTCGGCTCGGCTGGAACTATGAAGTCGGCGGCGGTGGCACAGTCTCGGGCGGTGATTCCGGCGGTCTGCTGGAAGAACCGGGCTCCAATAAAGAATCCCAGATGCTCTACGGCTTCAAAGTCGCGCTGACCGAGCAGGACACATGGATTCCAAAAAGTGCGTGCATTGTTCAGGGAACGACGCCGACATCCGGCCCGGAGACGGCCAGTGATTTCCAACTGGGTTATGTCTTTGGCTGGAAGATCTTTGAAGACTGGCAGCTGGACTCTTCATTGCGATATGTGGCCACGAAAGAGGAGGGCGACCATTTCAATGACTGGGCTCCGTCAGTTGTCCTTAAAGTTCCTGTTGCGGAACAGTGGAATTTACATGCCGAGTACTTCGGTCTTTTCACTGACGGACGTGCCGAAAGCCGAGCTCCTCAATACTTCAGTCCTGGCATTCATTACCTGATCTCACCGGACTTCGAAGTGGGTGTTCGCGTCGGCTGGGGCCTGAACGACGATGCGGCCAATTCCTTCACGAATGTCGGCTTCGGCCTGCGGTTCTAGATACGCCCCAACGCTATCAGGAATCGCCCGATTTTCATCCTGCCTCGGTCTGCACCGACGTGGGTCGGCTGTAGGCCACCGACTTTGTTTCCAGCCGTCTCTACGCACCTTCGCGTTGTCTGGTACGACCGGCTGCCGGGTCGGGCGGCAGGTTGAACACTTCGTCCGGGTAATAGGAGACGATGTGTGCCACGACATCGCGCATGGAGACAACCGCGATCGCGGTTCCGTTCCGGTCCAGAATCGGGATATGCCGAAAGCCACCGACAATCATCTTGTTCAGTGCAAAGACGATCTCGTCATCAAACGATAAGCACTCCGGATCGGGCGTCATAACATCCGTAATTGGTGTTTCAGAGGGCACTCGTCCCTGAGCAACAACACGTGTCAGCACGTCGCGTTCGCTGAACATGCCATACAGTTTGCCATCTTCCACAATCAGCAATGCTCCCATGCGGTTTTGAATCATCGCATTCACGGCGTCAGCCACTGTGGCCGAGCGATGGAGCGCAACGACACGTTCATTCAATCCGTAAAGCTCACGAAGGTGCCGCGAATTATTTCGGCGGTCTCGGCCTGCTGTTCGTCGGCGACTCGTTCTTCTTCGTTGATGATGTCACTGGACATTTTTGGGTCTCCCTGCTCTAGGCCTGAACTGATATCCTATTCAGGCAATCATTCCGGTGTAAAATCTCCGGGAGGCGGCAAAATGGTTCAAAAACAAATGAAGTGCGCGGCATGGAAATCACGGTTTATCCAATGATCGCGAACTGAGCGAGGTGGAGAACTTGGCGCGGGCTTTGCCCACAACCCAATTGTGCGTTTTATAAGGCCCGGAGGGCACGCACATTCTTCAGTGCCGAAAACGGCCAGTCCAATCACTGACCTAGATTGCGGGGCAAGCCCTCTGTGTCCTCCTGTTCAAAACTCTTTTTTTCGCGTAAATTTAATCAATCAAAACGAAAGATTTATATCTCGCGCGGGCAATAATGAAGTGTAGGCAGAACAACATCATGTTGCGGCAAACGCTCTTCACTGCTGCATTGCTGATGTTGCTTTTCGTGCAGGCGCAGCCGGCAGTCGCACGCGCTGACGAAATCGCTGATGGTGAACGCGAATATGTGCAGCAGTTGCAGTCTCGGCAGTTCTTTGATCTGGCCGAACAATTTTGTGTACGGCAGTCTGAAAACGGTCGCACACCGGACGAACGCGCGGCGTGGCAGTTGATGCTGGCGGATTGCCGCGAGCAACACGCATGGATGCTGCGAGAACCGGGGCGGACGCAGATTTTGACTTATGCGGCGGAAAGTATTACGGAGTTTGTCCGCAAAGAAAGTCCTCGCGCGGAACTGGACCTGCTTCTTCGCGTCTGCCAGATCGAACTGCTGTCTACGATCGCAAGGATCGATGCGACATGTTCTGAATTCGGGCCGAAGACAGCCCCGCAGGTCCTGGCAATGCAGGCGATGACGGAAGGACTTCAGCTTGCGGAAGCAATGCTGGAACAGATCGATCAGATTCGCACGGACATCGAAGGTGGCGTGGCTCGAGCGGCACGTGATCGGACACGACATGTCGTGGCAGAGTTACTGCTGTTGCAGGCAAGGAAAGATCCAGCGGATGCCGCAATGCGAACGAAGGCAGTTGCAGCGGCAGACCATCTGATGAAATCCAGCGGTGACGATGAAATGCGTTTCCAGGCACGGGGCCTGCTCGCAGAATCGTTGCTTGACCAGGAAGACTTCAAAGCGTTCGACCTGCTGGTGATATCACTGACGTCGGCGGCAGAGAATCAGGTTCAGCAGATGGCCGTTGCTGCGTTGAAAATTCGTGGTTTGTTGAGACGTGATCAGCCGTCGGAAGCGCGGCAGCTTAGCCTAGATCTTGAAAAACGGTCGCTGCGATCCGAGGAACTCAGCACGCTGCGACTTGCTTCGCTCTTGAAATTATTCGAGCTGCTGCACAAGCTGGACGCAGCGGATCTCCGACAGAAAACCGCAGACGAATTCCGACTGCTCTATCGGCGACTCAGTCCTGCAGCCAAAGGTGTGTGGCGGGATTGTTGCGAACGAATTGCGTTGCGGTTCAACCACGCAGACAAGTTCGGTCCTGAGGCAGCCACAGCTCTCGAAAGCGTTGCCGATCTCATGGCGGCAGGCAATTTCGCAGCGGCGCGAAAATCGCTGCTGGAAATGCGGCCGTCGTTCGAACGAAGCAGTCCACAGATTGCAGCAACACTGTCGATGCAGGCTGGGGATCTTGCCATTCGCATGAGCGACTGGCAGGCCGCGGAAGCAGATCTGGCTTCAGCGGTTGCGATGTTCCAAGCAACGGAGAATCGACAGCAGGAAGCAGCTTCCGATCTGCTTCGCATCTACGCGATGGGACGTCATTGGGACGCCGAAGATCTTGACTCCGCTCAAATCCGAAACACGCTTGAAGCCGCCTATCTCGGGGCGCTGGAACATCATATTGCAAAGTATTCGGACTCGGCGACAACCGCAGAAGCTCGTCAGTGGCGAGCCATGTTGATCCGCGCGACGGATCCTGTTGCTGCGGCAGATGATTTACTTGCGCTGACTGATGGCACGCCTGAAGTTGATCCAATGCTGCTCATTCAGGCGGGTGAGATACTGATTGAAGTGGCGTTCGGTTCTCACGCTGCCGCGACCCAAATTGATTCGAATCGACTGTCGGCTGCTGTCATTTCGTGGACAAAGCGTACTGAGGAATTGCTGGCCAGCACTGCTGACACGGCGACAGCATCTGTATCCGAAATGTGGCATTGTCCGGTGCTTGAGATCCAGCGGCTGGTTTTTTCGCTGCAGCGTCGCTGGTCGGCTCAGGATGACTGGCGGAAACTGGCCACCGACGCTGCACTGCAAATCGATGCGATCGCCGCGTTGGGTGCAACGGACGAACAGTCGGCAGGTTTCGCCCGTGAACAGCAGTCTCACATCGACGCGGCGAAAACAAACGGTCATGCCATCATCGTGTTGGCGGTGGTTCGGCAATTGCTGGGGTTCGATGCAATGCAGAAATCCCGTGACGTTCTGTTGCAGCAGACGATGGAGAAGCGACACCAGCTTTCCAGTTTTCTGCTTCATCAGGCAAGTGAGACAAATGATCCGATTCCCGGCGACCCGCAACTTGGTTTTCTGGCGCTGGACCTGTTGCGTGATGAGCATTCAGCGGCAACATCCGTCGATCGTCAGCTTGAAGACATTTCGATCTTACTCTCGGCATCGAAAGTTGCGGACAACTTTCAGCAGTTTGATGCGGTCATTGACAGACTGGCAGCTCAGCCGCTTACCGATGTTCAGTTGCAGGCCACTGCAACGATATTGCAGCGACGAAGTGCGATGAAAACGACTGGCGCGACGTCATTGGAATCGATAAAAACTTTCTGGCGATCGGTGATCAAGCGGTCGCGATCCGGCGAAGATCAATGGCTTGAAGCATCCCTGCAACTTGCCACAATCGGTGCACAGGAACACAATTTTCAGGACGCATTCAAGGTTCTCAACGTGATCAGTGCACTTCATCCGGAATGGGGCACGCCCGAACGGAAAACACGCGCAGCGTCTTTGAAGGCACGTTTGGAGTCTTCAAAGTGATTACGCCGGTGTTGTCCTATTCAGAAGTCGCGCTTGCGGAAAATGTACGGCGATTGAATCAAGTCGTGGTCGACTCTGATGCCTGCTGGGCTGCGGCGTTGACCGATGTCGTTTCGATGTGTCTGCTGCGAGATGTCGTTCTGCCGACGACGAAAATGGCGTCCTGCTGGACAGTCGGGGATGCTGCATACCTGGCTGAAGCGGGTTTCGATCAGATCATTCTGATTGGTCGCGTGGTTGATACCGATGCGTTGCGACGACTGCAATGCATTGCTGAACGGACCCAGATTCTTGCAGTGATCGATCACTTTCGTCACGCAGAGTTGATGTCTCAAAGTGCGCAGCAGTCCGGCAGGGAAATTCAGGTACTGGTCGAAGTCGATGTCGGGTGGCAGTCAACAGGAGTTCGTCCCGGACCAGATGCGTCATTACTGGCAACGGCCGCTTCCCGTTTACCCGGCTTAAAAGTGATCGGCGTTTTCGCCTCAGCCACGGACTGCCGTACGGAGCGTGAACCCGGAGACTCGGACAAAGACCTGGCATCGATTGTCACGATTGCTGATCATGCTCTGCGAAGTATTTGTGACGTCGCTGGGGAATGCCGGGAAATGGTTGTCTCCGTTACGTCGGTGAGCAGGCGATCCCTGCCAGACACGCGAATCAACTGTCTGATCGTTAGCCCTTTTATCGATTTCGATGATGACTCGCACGATAGTGTTCGGCAATCCTGCGTCTGTCTCATCGCCACCGTTGTCTCACGCCCGACACTGGAATGTTGTGTTATTGATGCCGGCAGAATCGCATTTGGCGATGCATCAGCACCTCGCGTCGAAGCACCGTCCGGAGCGTCCATTCTTCATTCAACACCTGAAACATCTACGCTGCAACTGTCCGGCGAAGCCAGCGATCTGCGGATCGGCGATACTGTTCGACTGGTCATGCGCAACCCGGAACGACTGTTGAATCGCGTTCGGCTTTCGTAGATAATCCCCAAGGCTGGCGTTTCATTGTTTAATACGCCTGAAGAAGATCTGAGAAAAATCCTGTGGTCGAACGCTGTATCGCGTCACGGTCTCACGGGAGATTATCAGGGTCTTTTGACGTCTCCATAAATTGTCCCATGAAGACTTCGCCTAGTTGAGGATTCGATTGAAAGCAGTCGAACTCGGCGAATTCAGGAACCAAATTCTATGGCCGAAACTCAGATGACCGGTGATCAACTGCCGCATCTCCGGCTTGCGTCAACGCCTCTGATCCCAAATGTACTTGACAAGACATCCAGACTGCGTTTGCTGGTCGGCGTCACGATGATCATGGCCGCTGGCTGGGGAATTCGCGGGGCGTTTGGACATTCTCGCGGAGCGATGATGCCCGGCGCTATGCTGGGACTGAGTCTGGCAGCGTGTTCTATGCGAGAGGACTGGTGGAGACGCGGCGCTGTCATCGGGTTTTTATGCGCCATCGGCTGGGGATTCGGCGGCACCAGCAGTTACGGGCTACTGATCGGATACAGTCAGGGCGGTTCACTGCTGAACAGCGTCTATGGTTATACCGGGTTGTTTATTGTGGGTGCTCTTTATAGCGGAATCGGTGCTGCGCTGCTGGCGCTGGGATTGACCGCACCTCGATCACTGCTCGATCGCTTTCTCTGGCCGATCATCCTGATCTATCTCAGCTGGTTGCTGCTGGACTGCGTCGAATGGAAGGGATGGAACGCCACAGCCTGGAGCCTGGAAACCTTTGCTCAGGATCAGACTCGCCCCAAAGAAGAAACGCTTTGGCTTTACGACACATTGTGGCTGCACACAGCTGTGGCTCTGGTGTTGGCAATCATGTTCTGGGTCTGCGTGCCGCGATGGCGTGAAGCCGCTTCGCTGGTGATACTACTGTCCTCAGCGTGGTTCCTGTCCATGTTCCTGCTGATCCGAACTTTGGGCCTGCGGATCAATCCGTCGCGTGGAGACGCCTGGGCCGGTTGTCTGGGATTAGTCCTAGCGTTTCTGGGATGGTATAAGTGGCGACGGAATCGCGCTGCCGTCAGGCTGATACTGTACGGCTTGCTGGCCGGAGGTCTGGGGTTTGTGGGCGGGGAATTCATTCAGGCACTTGGAAAAGCGAAGTGGGGACCGATCGGACATTACCCGATACTGCAGGAGTTTGGTTACTGGACAGTGATGGAGCAAACATTTGGCGGCGTTATGGGATTTGGTATCGCCTTGGCAGTGCTGAGGCTGATGCGAGGACACCTGGATGTTCCTGATGAAGATTCGCGAGGCAGTTGGTTCAATGAATTTTCTGTGTTCATTCTGCTGGGCGTAATGTTTGCCTTCAATTTCCGGACGAATTTTTTTTCGTTCTGGATCAAGTCGGAGGAGCTTCCGAAGCTGATCTTGGGGCTTCCGGCAGGACAAATGCTGTCCGGCGTCGCTGTCATGATCCTGCTGCTGCTGGCGGTGGCGCTGTATCGTCAGCGAAAAGGTTACCTGGACATCGCTCCACAGACAGCTCACGGGAAAATTCAGTTGCTGGCTTTGCTGGTCATCTGGATGGTGATGGCAATTTACATCATGCTGCCCAGAATCGGACTGCCGACGTCTCTCATGTTTTTTGCTGAACTGGGCATCGGAACACTGATGATTCTATTGTCAGGAAAAACTCCGGTGACAGTGCATCCGGAACGGGCGAAGAATGCCGAATCACGTACGTGGGCCGTCGGATGGAAACACCTAGCCCTGTGGGCTCTGGTGCCCTTGATTATCGGGGGGCTGGCCTGGACAACTCTGAAACTGGAAATTCCTGTCAAACAGATTCGGTTTCCAGGATTCGCACCGGCGGTGACACCGCCAGGTTGAATTTTGGTGTCGAGCAGATGCTTACCACCCATCTGCATCAATCCTTCCGCAGAAGCAGCGCCAGCACTTCGAAGTGATGCGTAAACGGAAACATGTCGAAGGGTTGGAGGTGGTCGATCTGGTAGTTGGAGGCCAGTAACTGTAAGTCTCGCTGCAGCGTGACTGGGTTGCAGCTGGAGTACACGATGTGTCGGGGGTTTACCGTTTGAATCAGAGTCACGCTGGCGGTATCGAGGCCTCGGCGGGGTGGGTTGCAGATGATCGTGTCAAAGTTTTGCGCAGCGATTTCAACGCCAGTGAACTGGTCGAGACTACGGCAGAGAAAGTGAGCATTGTGGCGATTATTTCGTTGAACGGCCTCGTCGGCACAGGCAATCGCGTTGCTTGAAATGTCGATGCCAAACACAGAGCGTGCGTGCGAACACGCTGTCAGTGAGAACGCTCCCACGCCGCAGTAAAGATCGAGCACATTTTCAGCCTCGTGTTCCTGAAGAATGCGGCTTGCGGCGGCATACAAGGCAGCGGCAATTTCAAAGTTCGTCTGCAGAAAACTCTGTGGTCCGAACAGAAGTTCGGTGTCACCAAAGCGAATCGGAAGACTCGTTGGTTCGGAAATCGGGATTTCTTCTGTGCCGGTGATTGTCGATGACCTCACGGGCTGCATGTTGACCGACATCACGGCGATGGACTGCTTTTCCGCATCCGTCATTCGCCGCCAAAGACTACGAACACGATCGATGGCTTCGCGGGATCGTAACACAAATTGAACCATCAACTGATGATGCGTCGGCGAACAGGTGAGAACCACAAATTTCAGTTCACCGCGATCTGTCTGCATGTTGTACGGCATCAGTCTGGTTTCACGAATGATGGACGGCAACCGTTGCGCGAATTCATTGATCAGCGAATGGTGCAACGGGCAATCATCGACCGCAACGATTGTCTGTTGATCATCGAAGAAACCGATCTGCGGGTGCTCGAGTGTTCCGGTCACTGCGAGCTTCGCTCGAATGCGACTGCCGGCGACTTCCCGAGACGGTTCAAATGGCAAGATCCGCGTATCGGGAAACAACTGAGTCAGGACGTCATGCTTGTTTTGCAGCGTGGCGTTGTATGTTTTGTCAAGCTGGCTGCAGGAGCGGCAGCGATGAGATTCAAAGTGTTCGCAGTGCATAGTTTGAACGCAGTAGGGTGGGACTGGCCTGCGCAAAAGTCGTGGCATTTGACGCAGTTAATTTATCCGAGTTTTGTTCCACTTTTAAACAACAACGTTTCGACAAGTCCCTTCTCCCCCGAAACTGCTCACTGTACCACACAAGTCAACATCGGCAAATCTTGCTTATCTTTGTTGGGTCTGGCGGGATGGCGAGACGAGATGTTTCTTTGGTGTCACTTTTCTCGTGGACGGACGGGTTGCTGATTCGAACGATGTGATTGACCATGCCAGGA
>CANJQC010000176.1 GCA_947476295.1 Planctomycetaceae bacterium
TAGAATCACGGTTGAGACTACGGCGCGATGATTTCCAGCGTCCGCACTGCCAGTTCGCGGACCCTGCATTCGTTGATGTCCACTGCTAATCCGTATCCATGCAGTCGCGTTCCTTTGCCGCCGTAGCGGAACGTGAGATCCTGTTCCGTGAGCGACTCGCGGACCAAAAATCTATCGAAGCTGCCTTCTAGGTAACGAATGTCGGGCATGTTACAGGCGAAGTGCCGACCGGCTGCGGAAAGGATACCTGTCTCACCAACCTGGCACCCCAGTTGATATCCGATGCCATGCTGATGCGCCAATGCGACCAAATCAAGGGAACGAGATATCCCGCCACATTTCGAAAGCCGGACGTTGAAAAGATCGCACCATTGGCCGACGATCGCACGCTGCGCGTCTTCCCGGCAGCACAGGGATTCGTCGAGCATGATCGGGACGCTGAGTTCTGATCGAATCTGTTTGAGCCCCGCCACTTCACGATGCGGGACCGGTTGCTCTAGGCTGGTCGGCAGAAATGACATCAGCGGAGCCATCCTTGAAGCCACTTCACTGCAATGCCATGCTTCATTCGCATCCAGTCGCAGATCCACTTTGCGTCCGACAATCCTCCGCACGCGGCGCAGCACATCGACGTCGCTGATTCCGCCAGTGCCGACTTTGACTTTGAGCTGACGAAACGCAAATAGTTTCATTTTCAGAGCCGAGACCCACTGACTTTGCGGCGTCATGGACGTCACCGCACCGCTGTAGAACACTTCGTCGCGAGATTTCGCAAAGTCGATCGCTGCGGGATGCTGCAGAATGAAATCGCCAAGACTGATCTCTTGAGCGCGGCACGCGGCATCAAGAACCGCCAGTTCCAGTGCGCAGCGGACGGAGTTGCCGAAACATTCACGAATTTCGATGCCAAGATCTGCCGTCACTATGGCGAACCGAAAGGCATCGATCGCGCGGCTGGCATCGGAAGCACTGAAAAACGTGGCATCGCGGAGAGATGAAAAGTCGGACTGTTCCAGATGACGCCAGACAGAATCAATCGTTTCGCCGGTCACATAAGGTCGCGGCAATCCTTCGCCCCAGCCACAACTCCCGTCGTCCATCACACAGCGCATAATGAGCGTTTCGTTTGCACGACGCTCATGCGACGCATGACGCACGGGCTTCTTCAAAGCAATGGGAACCTGAAATGCGGTAAGACGATGAATTCGCATAGGATCACGCCGACTGAGAATCGGCAAATATGTTACAATTTGACCACAAAACTATGAGTATCTCGGCAGCTTCACCGGTGAAGGACTTTACATGCCCGTTCAGGAACTTACGACCGCCGACGGTGTTTCCATCCATATGTTCGAACTCAAATCCAGTGGTGGGCGCGACATGCTCATGCTGCACGGGGTCTGCAGAGCAGGGCGGACGTTTTCGAGTTTTGCCGCCATGCTGCCGGATGAATTGCGCATTTCAGCCATCGATTTTCGAGGCCACGGTCAGTCTGGTCGAGCTGGCACTCGCTATCACGTAACAGATTACGTCAACGACGCTATGGCCGCATTGAAAGCGATTGGTCGCCCAACGATTGTCTATGGTCATTCGCTGGGATCGCTGGTCGCCGCCGCTGTGGCCGCTCAGACGCCGGACGCGGTTTCTGCAATCATCCTGGAAGATCCACCGTCAGCCGCTTTCTGGCAGAACATAGAAACAACGAATTATCATCCGACCTTTGTGGCCATGCGACAATGGGCAGGCCGCATGGATCTTTCGTCAGGCGATATCGCATCGCAACTTCGCGACGTGCCTATGAAGCCGACTGCTGACGGTCGAACTGTGAAACTGGGCGACGTCCGCGACGCCGTTTCTCTGCGGTTTACGGCAAGTTGCGTGAGGCAGCTCGCCCCGAACGTCATGCAGACAATTCTGGAAGATGAATGGCTGGCAAACTACGAATCTGATTCGATCCTCTCCGCAATCCGATGCCCCGTCCTGCTTCTTCGAGGTAACACGGCACTCGGCGGTATGTTGCCGAGCGACGACGCGGATCGCATGGTCAGTCGATTGTACGATTGCACCCGAATTGATTTTCCTGCCGCCGGGCACCTGCTGCACTGGCAGATGAGAACCGAAGCATCGTTACAGACAGCAGCGTTTATAGAATCGCTATGATCTTTTTACCGTGACAAAACCGACGAGCAACACATTACTCGGTACGTTTCAGCAGCTCTTCGATCCGTTTCAGGACAATTTCATCGCGGCTTTCCTGTCGCTTGTCGAGCCATTCTTTGGACGATACGCTCAGCAATTAAAACATTCGATCAACGCTCAACCCTCGGGAAATTTAGATGGCTTACAAACGTGTACTGCTGTTGGCGGGAGACTTCGTTGAAGACTACGAGGTCATGGTTCCGTTTCAGACTCTGTTGACTGTTGGCGTTCAGGTGGACGCCGTTTGTCCAGACAAGAAAGCCGGGGACAAGATCCGCACTGCGATTCACGATTTCGAAGGCGATCAGACTTACAGCGAAAAGCCCGGCCACAACTTTACGCTCAACGCAGACTTCGCCACAGTCAAAGAAAGCGATTATGATGGGCTGCTCATTCCTGGCGGACGAGCACCCGAATACCTGCGGTTGAATAGGCGTGTCCTGGAAATCGTGCGTGCGTTCGATAAATCAAATAAGCCGATCGCTGCCATCTGTCATGGGCTGCAGATTCTGACTGCGGCAGGCATCGTGAAAAACCGAACGTGTACTTCGTACCCGGCGTGTGGTCCTGAGATTGCGATTGCAGGTGGTACGTATTCTGAAATCGCGATTGACGGGGCTCTCGTTGATAAGAATTTTGTAACCGCCCCGGCATGGCCAGCTCACCCAGCCTTTTGCAGAGAATTTCTCAAATTGCTGGGAGTCCTGTAAATCAGCCACTTCGAACAACAGAAGCCCATAAATACGTGAACAAATGCGCATTTCCCCATAATCACGAAGTTGGTTTTGAAGTGGATTTCTGACTTGACAGATTGACCGAACAGGCGTGTAATCAACAAATTGACGGTTCTGTATGCCAGTGCTGGAGCGGGGATGCTTTGTATTGGGACACGGAATTTTCCGACATCAATGAAGACCAGAGAGCCGAAACTTTCTTTGCGGGGGCAAAGGGATTGACGGATTGACGGTTGGGTGTCGCGTACGATCGGCCTTGCGTTCATGGGGAAACAGGGTTGATCTTTCACCAGAATGGAGTTTCCGGTGAATCCAAGATAGGGTCACAGCTGCAAAGTGTTGAGTCGCAATGCGGGTGTTTGATGTGAGGCGTTACCATGGCTGGGCGCAGTAGAATCCGGGTCGTCGTGACGGGCGTTGGTGTGGTTTCACCTATTGGCATCGGCAACGATGATTTCTGGGATAGTCTTGTCCACAGTCGATCAGGGATCAATTTCCTGCAATCGCTGCCGTCTGACGGGCTCCCTTCGGCGTTTGGTGCCGAAGTTCGCGATTTCAATCCTACGGACTATCTTCGCGACAAAAAATTCGTGAAGGTCATGACTCGTGCGATTCAGTTGGGCGTCGCGTCGTCCAATCTGGCGGTGAAGGATTCCAGAATTGCACCAGGTATGGTGGATCCTTACCGATTTGGCGTGGTGTTTGGTGCCGGGCGCATGACATGTCATCCCAGTGAACTCGCTGCGGCCGTAGAAGTCTGCCGAGCTGAGGGAGGAATTGACGTCAGCAAATGGGGTCAGAAAGCCTTGGCGGAGATTGCTCCTCTGTGGTTGCTGCGTCAGATGCCAAACATGCCTGCCAGCCACGTTTCAATCGACCACAATGCCTGTGGTCCAAACAATACAATTACCTGCCGGGACGCATCGGCGTTACTGGCATTGTCCGAAGCCGTGCGCGTGATCGAGGCCGATCGAGCCGACTGTATGATTGTGGGCGCCTGCAGTTCCAACATTCATCCGGTGGACATTGCCAAGTTTCACAGCTTTGAAGGATTGTCGCGTCGATCTGATGATCCGAAGCGCGCCTGCAGACCGTTCGACTTCGAACGCGAAGGCGCTGTGGTTGGTGAAGGCGCGGCTTCGTTCATGGTGGAAAGCTATGAACACGCAGTGGCACGTGGTGCTGAAATCTATGCAGAAATTCTCGGCACCGGCGCAGGGTGCGACGGGCAGGGTGCGGCAAATGAAGCTGCCGGGCTGGGCCTTGTGCGAGCAATGGAATCTGCGTTGCGACAATCCGGCGTACGTCCAAATGAACTCGGGCATATCAATGCTCAGGGCAAGAGTACTCAGCCGGATGACATCGTCGAAGCGCGAGCCTATCATCGTGTGCTTGGTGACTACGTCATGAACATTCCCGTGACTGCATTGAAGAGTTATGTCGGTCATTTTGATGCTGGTGCCGGTGCCGTTGAACTTGCCGGGACTTTGCTGTCACTGAAGAACGGTTACGTCCCAGCCACACTCAACTACGAAATTCCTGACCCTCGCTGTGGTCTGAACGTCGTGCGTGGTGAGGCTGTCCGCATGAGAAACCGCACCGCCGTGACAGTCAATCGCACAGCAATGGGCCAGAGTGCTGCCGCTGTGCTGCGAGCGATCTGAGTCGTTCTGAAGTTGGCGAGCGGCAATGCGTTTGCTTGCAGGTACGTTGCGCAGCCCCCTTTGCGGAATAATCGCAAAGTACCGGAGGGCTGACGCCATTACGCGATCAGCCAGAAAAACGCGATCGCCATCAAAGTGGGAGGAGTGGCACCCAGCAGCAGTCCGATTGGACTGAGCCCAGTTTCACCAAAAGCGCGAGACGACTGCAGAATTCCGGCTCCGGCCGGATTCGGGGCATTGGCGATCACGGTCAGGCCGCCCCCTGAAACGGCACCGGCGACCAGAGCATATTTCAGCTCATTGGAAATGCCCGGAACCTGTGTTCCCAGGTACGTCAATGCCGCATTGTCGGTGATTCCCGTCAGTGCTGTTGCACCAAAATACAGCTTTGTCGCGGTCATTTGGCTGTTATTAAGCAGCGGTTCAAGCCACCACGATTGTGGCTTACCCAGCGTGACCAGACCCGCAAGGAAGAATCCGACCAACAGTCCTTCTCGCAGCTTCAAAGAATCCTGATACTCGTGGGTGGCTGTGACCAGCCCTAGGAAGATCATGAAGATGCCAAAGAAGATGTCTGGATAATGTGCAAATCCAACGACGGATGCGAGAAAGATGAGATGTAATGCCGTCAACCAGGTGGGAATATATTGAGACTTCGTGGTGTCCTGTTCAACAGCATTGAGCTGTTTCCAAAAGATGATCGTCATCAGCAGAGTCGAACACAGGCAGCTCGCCGCTGCACGCCATCCAAACGTGGAGGCCATAAAGACCGTGCCCCAATTCCAAGGGGTCGCCACCATCAGCACAGGTGGAGCGGCAAAATGAGTCAAAGTGCCGCCGATCGACACATTGACGAACAGAAGTCCAATCGTCGAATAAGCCAGCAGTTTACCAATATTACCATCAAAGTAGCGCCGTTTGAGCAGCAACGCCAGCAGTGTCATGGCCGCCGGTTCCGTAATGAACGATCCAAACAATGGACCGAACGAAAGAGCGGCAAAGTAGAAGGAAACACTCTCCTTGAATGGTAGCAGCCGGGCAATCCCCAGAATGATCGCCTCAGCCAGATTGACAATCGGACGAGTTGCCGCCACTACCATCACGACGAGCACAAACTTTGGTTCGGCATAGTTTTCTTTGAGCGAATCGATGTAATCGCCCGCAGCGTGAATCGAACCATTCAGGATCGCGATACCAACGAATAGCGCCGAGGCCCAAAGGCCGAAAACGACTTCCGTTTCAGCGAGGAAGTGAAAGAGATTTTCTCCAACCGAGCCTTCCGGATATTTGTGAGCCCATCTGGCAAATTGCTTGACGCAAAACGTATGAATTACTGCACATGTGAACAAGACCGTGGCAAGTATTTCCTGCGAATCTGGATTCATAGTTGGTCAAATATCTCGATAGAGGACAGTGTACCTAAACGCGATTGACAGCAGATAACGCGGGATGCTTGTGCGCATTTTTTCGAGTGTACGCGACGGAAACCTGCAATTCGAACGAACGGTGACTGTGCCAGTCGCTGCATCAAGAAACGAGAATGAAAGGTGAGTTGGCAAGTGTCGGAAAGCACTGCGTCAGAGCTGCAAATCCGCACCCTACAGGCTGTGCTCCAACGGTCTGACGCCGCGCCGTTCGCCTCCTGAAACACAGAAATCGTGACTTTCAACGGGGGACCGTGATAGAATGCCACGGGCAAGGCGACTCAATGATGATCAGGGGGGCTTTGCGTAGAGGTTTTAGTCTCGAAGGGGGAGCTTTGCAGATGAAGACAGAGGAAGTCTCCAATCAGTCGGTTCAGAAAACAGCTGCTCAGAAAAAATTGGGCTTCTGGAAGCGGCGTGGCGTCGTGACGACGTCGATCCTGTTTTGCATGCTGAGTGCTGGAGTCTGCGTGGCACCGACGCTGTTAACCGCAACGTCGATGCGCACCAGACTGCTGAATTCAGCGATCGGCAGCGAAGAATTGCCGGCCACGGCGGAGTCTGCCACGGGCGGATGGTTTGCTCCGTTGGTTTTCCACGACGTCCGGATGGAGGATGCGGGAGGTCAGGTTGTGTGGACCGTGAAGGAGATCCGAACAACAAAGGGTCTGCTGTCTTTTATCACAGACCCGGTTCATATTGGTGAAGTCCGGCTGGTGGAATCGTCCGTCAAAGTGCATCTGAACGCTGATGGTGAGTGGCCATTGAAGTCCGGAGTCAAGCCGTCGAAGTCTGAATTGTCGTTTCGCATCGAAGACGGTTCGCTGGAACTCAGCGTTCCCTGGCGAGCGATGCCGATCGTGGAGCTGAGCCAACTGACAATCACGGGAGATATCGGCCTGAACGTCGATGGTCATCGAATTCTGAACATCGATCCAGTTCAGGCGCTGGACCACGCAGCACTTTCGGAATCGCACACCCGGCAGAATCTGGCGTTGATCGCACCGGTCCTGTCGCAGTCAACCACATTGTCCGGAAGTGCGTCGGTCTGGCTTGATGAAATTCATATTCCGCTGAACGAAAACCTGTCATCAGATGTGAATCCAGGCGACGCCCCAGGCACCAAAAAAAATGCGCACGTCAACTTCCCGATTCATGGTCGAGTCAAATTTCATGCGATGGAAGCGCGTCTGAAGGAAAGCTGGACGCGGCAACTGACCGCACTCATTGGGCAAGTGAGCGGCACGTCGCTGCCCGACCAGATTCAGGTCCTTAAAGAATCAAAGGTTGAATTTTCGGTCTCAAAAGACGGCATCGCCCACGACGGTATGGTTTTCTTGCTGCCACAGCTCACTCAAGAGCTGACATTCACGTCGTCTGGCATCGTGCGTCTGGACGAAACGCTGGATCTGGTACTCACGCTGAATGTCCCAGCGACCGTGATGTCAGGACTTCCGTTTCTTGCGATGCTGTCACAGCTCACGGCGGCACCGATTCAGCTGCGAGTCATCGGTACTGTTTCGGAACCAAAGCTGCAGTTGCCGGCGGGCATGAATCTACTCAGCGATTTGACGGGCCGCATTGCTCCAGCACGGCACACGGAAGAAACACAGCCGCTGCCATCGGCCGTGATGGACCTCATTCAGAATGTCGGAAGTCAGGATCGCGAACAGATGAAGAAAGATCTGCCCGGCAACATTCTGAGCCTCATCCACGCGGTGGGCGAACAGACGAAACAGAAACGCGCGGAACGTAGATTCCGCCAAGAATAAATCCTGTAATGCAGCGTTGTCGCGCAGAAGTTGCCACTTTTTCTGAGCCGGACGACATCGCCAGACTGCCAAATTTATGTAACTAATTGCGGTAAAACGACTTATGAGCCACCCATGTTCGTCAGGTTCGTCTTGACCGATCTCCCGTTTTTTCCGTAAAACTCGATCTATTGCTCGATCAAGAGACGCTCATTCGTCCGGCGACGGGCAATTGATCATCTGGAAAATCGGGAAATCCAGCACGAAACACTCATATTCGTTCGGTTTCATTCTCACGGATTTTCCAGCGACCATCCATTTCAAATCTCCCCAGTACATTCCTCTCTCCAGCGCAAGCGACGCCTTTTAAACGCAACGCCTGCGTTCGACTCTCACACGAATTAGAGATCACCGTACCCTCATTCTGCTTCCAGAGGCGATATCGCCGCTTGAAGTGATGCAGGCTTTGGCTGATATTTTGATTCGCGTCAAACAAGTTGTGATCCATGCTTCGAAGTCACTCCGATCGCAGGAAAACGATCTCAGAATCACTGCCATGTGCAGGGAACGCTGGATGTTTGCGCGAAATGACTGCGAAGTGTTTTGATGGGAGACGTGTCGTGGAGCTACTGGCAATCATCTGTTTGTCGCTGACCGGGTGTCATGGGGCGAATCACTATTACGCTGAGAACTCATACTTTGGGAAAAAACTGCCCGCCAGCATGCGGTTGGCTGAGCGACCAAAGGTGCTCACCGTGGACATGACGCGTCTGGCTGGCGGTGCAGGTGACAGTGACACAATCAATACTGGTGATGTTCTGGAAGTCAAGATCGCAGCCGGGTTGAGCGAGAAAGATCAGATTACGATGGGGGCTCGCGTGTCGGACGACGGCACGATCACTCTGCCGGAAATTGGCACGGTCAATGTCGTTGGGATCGAACCATCCGGGGCGGAATCATTGATTCGTACGGCAGCCATCGACAAGCAACTGTTTTACAACCCGGCGGTAACGGTTCGCTTTACGGATCGCCGAATGAATACGGTGCGCGTGTTGGGAGCAGTAAAATCACCTGGAACCTACCCGCTGCCGCCGAATTCAAGCGATGTTGTTTCCGCTCTGGCAGCCGCGGAAGGATTGGCCGATGACGCAGGCCAGACAATAGAAGTGCGAAATCCGGTCGCTCGCACACGTGGGGAACGGCCGGCAATTGCTGGTGATGCCACACAGCCGTATTCCAATGTCAGCAGTTCGACGAGTGAGACTGCGACGAGCAGTGGCGGGATGAATTCCTATACAATCGACCTGATTTCTGCGGCCAAAGCTGGCGATGGTCAGTACAACGTCGCCGACGGCGGCGTGATCATGGTAGAGAAACGCGACCCAGCCATGATCTATGTTCAAGGGCTGGTGAAAGCACCGAATCGCTATGAATTCCCGGTCGGCGAGGATCTACATCTGTTGGATGCCATCTCCCTCGCCGGCGGCATTTCAAATCAACTGGCGAATAAGATCTATGTCGTTCGCAAAGCCGCCCAGGGTGAGAATCCGACGGTGATTGAGGTCAGCTATCGTGCAGCAACACACAGTGCCGATTCCAATGTACTGCTGGGGCCAGGTGATGTCATCAAAGTGGCACATACGCCGGCAACAGTCGTGATGGAAGCATTGAACATCATTCGATTTGGCATCAACGGTTCAACAACGGTTTTCTAGTGCTTCGAGGCTTTAAAAAAGGGGGCAGGAACCAATAGCCAAATGGCCCGGAGGGTGCTCCGCACTATTGGTTCCTGACCCCTTTTTTAAGCCCGCCTGATTGGTTGAAAACGGCAGGGAGGCCGTAAGAAATGTCTGGTCCGGAAAATCATATTCCTGGAATGCAGGAACACGGGCAGAATACAGCCGCATCAACCTTACATCTGATGTTCCGTTTTCTGCGCACCGTTCGGCTGC
Organism: Planctomycetaceae bacterium; assembly: GCA_947476295.1. Taxonomy (GTDB): domain Bacteria; phylum Planctomycetota; class Planctomycetia; order Planctomycetales; family Planctomycetaceae; genus SXXK01. Next base: position 9,725 of record CANJQC010000176.1, read on the forward strand.
GAAGCGGAATTCTCATCGCGTCACTGGTGGTTTCCTGCATTGCCGGAGCCGCGTATTTCATCACCGCCCAGCGAATCTATCAGTCCAATGCGTCGCTGTACATAGTCAGCAAAGGCGGCAACGTAACCGACGAAACACAGAAGAGCAGCAGTCCTAATAGCGACATGCCGACGTTTATAGAACTTATGTCCCGCGACAAAGTGATCTTCGGTGCGTTGAAGCGACTACCGAAAAATGCCCGAGTGGATCTCGCGGGCTATCCGGAAAGCCAATGGGTAAGGGTCATCAAGGGCAACCTTTCTGTTTCTTCTGCGTTCAGCACTACGGTCATGGATCTTAGTTACCAGTCCAAAGATCCCAAAGCCGCAGCGGCCGTCCTGAGAGCGATGCTGGCTTCTTATGAAGAATATCTGGATGCCACCCACAACGGTTCATCCGAAGACAGCATTCGTAAACTAAGAGAGCAACTTGAGGAAGACCGAATTCGACTGGATCAGGCGATCGCTCAGCGTTTGAAGCTGCGAAAATCAGCTCCGGAACTTGTGGAAACCGGTGACAAGAATTCGGGCTTGAGCATCGTGTCGGAAACTATACGACTGCTGAACATTGAGCATGCCGCCGCGCACCGATTGACTGAACATTCTCGAACGCAGTACGAGGGCTTGCAGCGAGCGATTGCAAATAATGAAGACATCCTTCAATTCGCCAATAAGACACTCGACACCGCCGGACGTCAGTTGATTGAACAATCGATGGGCCTGGGATCGCAGGATGCGTTTCTGATTCAGCGGATCAATCAGGAACTTCTGGATCTGGAAAGCACACTCCGCGACGAACGCACACGGTATGGCGATAAGCATTCCAGAATCGTGGCCCTCAAGGAAAACATTCAGCTCAAGAACCAGTACCTGGGCTCCTATCGAGGACAACAGCAGCAGAATATGGAGCGACTGGCAAAAACTGAACTCGGTCCGAGGATGGTCCAGTATTTGCGGCAGCAACTGGAAACCAATCAGCAAAATGAACAGGCCATCTATCAGCAGTTGGAGAAAAAAAAAGGTGAATCGCAACTGCTGGATCAGATTGTGTCAGACCTGGCCATAGTTGATCGTGAAATCCTGCGCTTGGGTGAAAGAATCGAAGACTATCAAAATCAGGCGGATGGAATTGGAATTAATAAGGACAAGATGGTGATTACAAGTACTCCACGCGAGCCAACGGTATCAAATCGCCCCGTGAACCCCCGACTTGCGATCACTGGTATGCTGTCGTTGATACTCGGGTCAGTCGCCGGACTGGGCATCATCTGGGTTCTGGACATCATGGACGACCGCTTCCGAACTCCGGAAGAACTGAAGCTGCAGCTGGACACACAGGTGCTGTCGATGATTCCTCGCATGGAAGAACTCCAGGGCGAGGGTTTTGCTGCAGTCATGTGTCATGCGAAGCCGCACTCCAAAGAAGTCGAAGCGTTTAGAGCCCTGCGGACCAGCATCGAGTTTTCGCCGCAGGATACGAATCGTCTAGTTTTTACGAGCACCGAACCTGGCGACGGAAAAACTACGATTTCGTCCAATCTGGCTGTCGCTTTCGCGCAGTCCGGAAAACGCACGTTATTGATTGATGCAGACATGCGGCGTCCTGGACTTTCCACATTGCTTGGCATGCGCGACGACACTGGCTTGTCAAAGATCCTGCGGGACTCCGATGATCTGGAATTGTCTATCGAACGCAATCTGCGAAAGTCGGATGTCAACGGCCTAGATGTGATCTCCTGCGGCCCGCGACCGGTGAATCCGGCAGAGCTACTGTCGTCTGATCGGTTTTCGAACATGCTGGCGTGGGCAGAAACAAAGTATGATCAGATAATGGTTGATGCTCCGCCGGTTCTGGCCGTAAGTGATCCAGCGATCGTCGGTCGTCTGGTCGATGCTGTGATTCTTGTTGTGCGGCCTGACAAGGACCGCCGCCGTATGGTGATTCGTGCGACGGAAACACTGCAGACGCTGGGATGTTCATTGCTGGGCGTTGTGATCAACCATCTATCGACAAGCGATACTGGTGGTTATGGTTATGGCTATGGTTATGGCTATGGATATGGGCACGACCAGGAACATGACGAACCGTCTGAACTCGACGTTGCCCGCGGCCTTTCGGCGCTGGCTTCCGGGAAGAGTCATGAGGCCGAATCGCATGGAAGGAGTCGCGCCGCATAGCTAGAGGCTGTACTCCAACCGGCACTGGTGGCTAACGCCACTCCGGTCA
>CANJQC010000177.1 GCA_947476295.1 Planctomycetaceae bacterium
AAACAACGTGCGATTCCAGCTTGCTGCTCCGGAACAAAAACCGCATAAACACACTGCCCCGAAATACCAGACTTTTGCGCAGCCCAGTCCCACCCTACAAATTCACAAATTGTCGAGCTGTGGGGGTGTAGTCGCGGATGATTGTTAAAGTAGGTCCTTTCTGCCGAAAAGGACTTTCGGCGTAAGGCGAAGCGGCGTGGGTCGCACATCTGCTCCACGTCGCCGCATGGCCGCCCTATCGACCGCGACTTGTCGCTGGTCGCGGTGTGGCCGCGAAGTCCTGCCAAGCAAGCATAACCTGCCGAAATCGGCGACTGCACCCGATGCCGTTGATTGGGCTGCCGGTTTGTTGAATACTCGTGAGTCGGTGCGTACAATACCTCAATTTTGAATACTAACTTTCGCGCATTGACTCGACTCGGGCGGTAGTTTCGACCTCATTGGGCATGATCTTGATTCAGACTCACCGCTCGGCGAGGAGCCGGTTTCTGTTTGGGCAGCTAAGCATCGTTTTTTGAGGTAATACAAATGAAAAGAATTGTCTTCCTGGTGTTTGGGATCATTTTAGCTGTTTCCGTCGTTCAATCTGGCGCCCAACCGCCGGCGACAAAACCAGCAGCAAAAAAAACGCCCTCGACAAAATCAGCGGTGACAGACTCGGCTGCGGCCAAGGCGCCAGCGGCAGCAGATCCGGCATTAACAAAACCGCCAGCGACAAAACCTGAAAACGCGAAAGACGCAGAGAACAGCGATGAGCTGGTCGCAATCCGTCAGGCGGCAGAAGATTTCGCAGCGGCCTTCAACAACGGTGACGCATCAACTGTGGCCGCGCACTGGACCGAAGACGGCGAATACATTTCTGAAGCCGGAGCAGTCTTTTCCGGCCGTAAGGCGATCGAGGATGAGTACAGGAACTTCTTTGCCGCGAATCCAGGACATCATATTGGGATTGTGATCGATGCCCTGCGACTGTTGAATGACAGCGCTGCCATCGAAGACGGCCACATGACTCTCAATCAGGGACACGCGAGCTCTGCCGTGTCGACCCGCTACACGGCGGTACATGTGAAAGTGGATGGCAAGTGGTTGATGTCCACAATCCGCGACACACACATTGATGTCCCGTTGTCCTCTCTCAACATGGCTGATCTGGAGTGGTTGATCGGTACCTGGGTCGCCGAAGACCAAGGTTCAAGGACCGAATCGGTCTGTACCTGGGTAGTGAATAAGAGCTTCGTCCAGCGCACTTACACGGTCACACACCATGACCAGTCCACCAGTTCGGGAATGCAGTTAATCGGTTTCAATCCGCAGGGAGGTCATCTTCAGTCATGGAACTTCAGTTCGGATGGCGGCTTTGCTGCTGGCATCTGGTCACCCATTGATAATGGCTGGGTGGCGGAAGTCCAGGGCACTCGGGCTGACGGTCAAACGACGACTGCCACCAACTTGTTGAACCGACTCGACGACAACGCCTACGCTTGGAAATCGATCCAGCGCACAGTGGGTGGCGAATCGCTGCCAGACACTGACGAAGTGATCTACAAACGTCAAACGAATTAATTCATCGGCCGTTCTTTCGTGTTCCATCGTTCTCAATTCCCAGGACAAAAATCATGAATTTTCGCTCGATAATTACAGTGTTGTTCGTACTGACGGGGCTGTTCACACAGGCGTCTTGCTACGGCAGGGGCTTCGGAGGAGGAGGAGGAGGAGGAGGAGGAGGTGCTGGAGCAGGCGGCGGTGCATCGCGAGGCGGTGGAGGTGGTGCTGGCGGTGCTGGTGCTGGCGGTGCTGGCGGTGCTGGCGGTGCTGGCGGTGGTGGTGGTGGTGGTGGTGGTGGAGCATCGCGAGGCGGTTCGGGCGGCGGATTTGGCGGCGGATTTGGGGGCGGCAGTGCTGGCGGGTTCGTCGGAGGAGACTCGGCGCGAGGCGGCGGGTTCGGCGGAGGTGGTGCTGGTGGATTCGGTGGAGGAGACTCGGCGCGAGGCGGATTCGGCGGTGGTGGTGCTGGAGGTTTTGGCGGCGGAGACGCATCGCGCGGTGGTGGCGGATTTGGCGGAGGCGGTAGCGGTGCTGGTGGATTCGGTGGAGGAGACTCTGCGCGAGGCGGAATCGGCAGTGGCGCTGCTGGACAGGCGGGAGCAGGATCACCTAGCCGCAGCCAGCTCAACGGTTTTCTGGGAATGCCGTCGGACGAAGGAATGGGCCACGGCGGTCAAGATGCGGCTGCAGGAGCTGCCTACTCCAATCGCAATTTAGGCAACTACTCTGGTGCCCAAGGCGGTGCTGGCGGGTACGCAGCGTCAAACCGAAATTCGCCTGACGCTTCAGGTGCTCAGGGGGCTGCTGCGGCAAACCGTAATTATTCCGGGGCACAGGGCGCGGCTGCAGGAGCTGCAGCCGCAAATCGTAATTCACCGGAATACTCCGGGGCACAGGGTGCTGCTGCGGGTTATGCAGCCTCAAACCGCAACTCGCCTAACTATTCAGGCGCACAAGGTGCTGCAGTCGGTTATGCGGCAGGCTTTTCCAACGTTGCACCCTCCGCGCGGTATGGCACAGCCACTGCTGTTCGCAGAAATTTCAACAATTATGGAATCTATGGAGCGGGCTGGAACACGGATCATCCCGGTGCATGGGCAGCCGCCGGCTGGGGCGCAAATGACGCCTGGCGCGCGGCGACTTGGAATTCTGCCGGAGCCTGGTGTGGTTACACATCGGCAGCGCCCATTTACTATGACTATGGCAATAACATCACGTACCAGGATAACGAGGTTTATGTCAATGGCCAAGATTCCGGGTCGTCGAGCCAGTACTACGACCAGGCAGCAGCACTCGCAACGACCGGCGCGCAGGCCGAGGCACCCAGCGACGGTGATTGGCTTCCATTGGGTGTTTTTACGTTCTCCAAGGCTGGAGCAGACACCTCGAATGTGACCATCCAGCTGGCGGTCAACAAACAAGGTGTCATCCGTGGAAACTCGACAGAGACCTCAAATCAGAAAACAGAGACTGTCAGCGGCTCAGTCGATAAGCAAACGCAGCGCGTGGCATTTACCATTGGGAGTGTCACAACAACTGTCGTCGAAACCGGCCTTTACAACCTGACCAAAGACGAAGCACCTGCGCTTGTTCACTTCGGCCAGGATCGCACGGAACAGTGGCTACTGGTGCGGCTGAAAAGCGATTCCCCGCAGCAGCTACAGCAATAGTGAGCACGGTTCCATCGAAGTCTGTTGAAAATGCTTCATTGTTGCATCGGTCGTTATCATGAACTTGTGAAGACAAGATCATTTGTTCGACAAACGCAAGCCGTCATTCCCCAAAACAACGACTAGAAAAGCCGAGAAACGGCACTGCTCGAAAGTCACTGCGATCCGGGAGTCATTCCAATCAGGGACGGCCTAGGGTGGCTTCGCCTCGCTTAGCCGCAACCAATTGTATGGAAGGACCGATGCGAGTTCGGTTGCTGAGGGAAAGGGTCTTTGCGACGCAACGTCCCCGATTACCTCAAAAGGTACCAAACAGGATTGGCGGGTCATCCTCGCCGTCGTGCTGATGCTGGTCTCAATGGTCATCTACGTGGTCACGCTGGATGAATCGGTTGTCCCCGGTCAGGCGTCGACCGATCGCCCGCCCGTCCCTGCAGCGTCTCGCTGACGCCCAGTATTCTGTTGTAAGTCAATTGCCCGCTTACATTCACAAGTTGCAAAGGTGCTTTCATGGCTTCAGAGTCTTCAGGTTTGAATCCGCTGTCTGTTCTGGCCCCGTTCATTCAGGAGGACCTTAAAAAGCTCAAGGCCGCTTGGATATGGTTTTCGATTCTTGGGGCAGCTTTGATGATTCTGGGAGTCGTGGCGCTGGGCTACTCAACGTTCTTCACGATCGCCACCGTTGAAATCCTCGGGGCACTCCTGCTCGCCGGAGCGGCCATGTACATTTGCGGATCTTTCTTTACCGGCAGCTGGGGCGGCTTCTTCCTGACGCTTCTGACTGGGGTTTTACAATTGGTGATGGGCCTGATCTGCGTGCGGCATCCTGCCGAAGCTGCGATTGTATACACGTTGCTCATGGCGCTCTTCTTTATGGTCGGCGGCCTGTTTCGAATCGTTGTCGCTCTGGCTGGCCAGTTCCGTGGAAAAGGCTCGGTGCTCATGAATGGTGTCGTGACCCTGATCCTAGGAATCATGATCTGGCTGCAGACGCCGTTTTCAGGTCTATGGGTGATTGGCTCTTTCCTGGGAATTGATCTCCTCTTCAACGGATGGTCGTATCTACTACTCGGCCTGAGCTTGCGGCGGCTGCCGATGGATAGAGAGCGATAAATCTGAAGACTGACGGCTGCATTGGGCGCATATTTCACGAACGGATTTCAGCATAGTTTTGTTCAGTGCCTGCCGTGATGGTGAATTGAATGGGCCTTCAATCGCCGATAGACTGATTTCTGCAACTCGAAACTTACTGATGCTCTAACGACACGGGTGATTTGATCATGATCCACAAGTCTCTCTTGGGCCAACATGGTGAATCGTTTAAAGAGCACTGGAATCGGACTGTTCACGAAAGCCCTGAACCTCCTCATTTTTTGGCATCGGGTGACAAAAATCAGCGGGCAGACAATCTGTCATAATCCTTGGGTTCTGGTGAATCCAACTCGAATCCACCCGCCAGTCAAAGGCGTGAAGGATTCTTTCAGCCAAACTCCAGAGTATTGCGGGGCCACATTTTCTCGGCCACGCACAACCCCAACGGGGTTTTACAAAAAAGGCCTGGGGTCGCCGTGTTGCGGCGCACCCCGGGAAAAACTTACCTTACCCGCTCCAGCCATCCCTTTGCTCATGTCATGCCCGGAGTGCCCTTTCTAGGGCGACTCGCGACTTCACGAGCGAAACAGCCGACAATGAAGATTCCGAATGCACAGGAGCAAACGGAGATATACTTCGCACGGGAAGGAATGAGGCAGCGACCGGCGGATCTATTTTCTCCCTGCCACAAAACCAAGAAGGCAGCCATGCGATGTTAATGACAGCAGGAACAGCGACCACTTTGCCTGTGGCAAGTGTCTTCATCCTGACTCTGACCGTCGGCTGCGACAACAGCAGTGATTCAATTTCCAGTGTCGAGCAGATTGACAAGAAGGCGGGAGTCGCATCTCTTGGCATCGCCGAAACTGATGATGGCACACGCACGTTGTATATCCAGAAGGACAACCCCGGATCCGACAAGGAAGCCAATTGGCTCCCCGTGCCGAACGAAACGATCTATCGTGTGATGCGACTTTACTGGCCGAAGACCGAAGCACCCTCTATCCTGCCGCTGGCAAAGGCACCTGGAAACCGACGAGTATCCTGCAGGCGAAATGATTCTCGCGTGCAACGCGCGGGCCATCGCATCGGCGGATCGACCGCAACGCTTTACACCGCAGGAAACCATGCGCCGACACAATTGACGGAAGCGCCGCAGAGGCCAGAGGACGGATTTGCTGGAAGAACGGCATCGAGGGAGACGACGGCGTCCTTCCATCTGCAGTTCGCATTTGACTGCGTCAAGGCATTCGTTTACCGTTGCCAAAGGGCTAATCATCGCTGAAAGGGTATTCAACCGGGGACGACTATGGAAAATGAATCAGAATCGCCGGAACTGAAACGACATAGTCGCGGCAAGTCCATCTTCAGACTCATTGCGGCTTTCGTACTGCTGTGGCTGATCGTGGCATACGTGATTGCGCCTTTCTTATGGAATGAATATGCGCGACACGATCCTGCCCTTAATGACAATCCGCGGATCACGCAAACGGGCGATCATCATCCGGGAGATCCGCTGAATGTGGCGTTGATTGGTACCGAGTTTCAGCTGCAGAAAATCATGAAGGCCGCCAGTTGGTATCCAGCCGCAGCATTAGGGTTCAAGAGCGATTTGAAGATCGCGGCTGATACAGTGCTGTCTCGCCCTGACGATGCGGCACCGGTCAGCAACCTCTATCTGTTTGGTCGAAAGGAAGACCTTGCGTTTGAACAACCGGTGGGCGACAATCCTCGCCACCGCCACCATGTCCGGTTCTGGAAGACCGGCAAATTGAGCGAAGACGGGCGACCGCAATGGATCGGCTCAGCCGTTTACGACGAGCGGGTCGGTCTGAGCCGCACGACGGGACAGATCACGCATGTGACGGCGAGCGATGTCGATGTCGAACGCGACTACCTGTTCGCGTGCCTCGAAAAGACTGGGGACCTCAAAGATCACAGCTTGGAGACAGGCTTCCACAAACAGCTGGAAGGGCGCAACGGAGGAGGCGACCCGTGGCGTACTGACGGAAATCTGTTCGTGGGCGTGATTGCAGAATGAAGTCTGCAGAACACCTTTTCCAAAAATGGGCAGGGAGACAGATCTGCAGGCCGAGGAAACGCCTGTGGCTGATATCCCAGCCGCCGCAGAAGAAGAAAGACCTGACGTGATGAACGGAAGCGATATCATGACAATTGTGCGGTCATTGATCGAGTGGGTTGCGTTGGGTATTGAAGTCCTTGGCGTCGCAGTTATTGTGGCCGGAGTTCTTGGGGTCGCATTGACTCGCGGAATCGTACGGTACCTGTTTCAAGTCGGCACACCTGGCGTCAAGGAGACCTGCAAACATCAACTGGGCAAGACGCTTCTTTTGGGGCTGGAATTCCTTGTCGCCGGCGATGTGGTCCGAACGGTGGCGCTGGAACCGACATTGAACAACGTCGCACTACTCGGCTTGTTGGTGGTGATTCGTACTTTTCTGAGCTGGTCTCTGACCGTCGAGATCGAAGGCCGCTGGCCGTGGCAGACTCAGTCGTCGAAGGCGAAACCGCCAGTTGACCCGCAGGATGGATAGGGATGGGTGATGCGGGGACGAGGCAAATGCAGACGGACGAGCCGCTGCATTCGTTCCCATGTCCACTTGCTGCGACCACGCTGACTCCGCCGACGGATCACCGCCAGCCAGTGCCCAGTGACCCCGTCAACGAAACGACACAAGCAGTGACTGTTGCGCGGGACGGCGTGATAGTTCAGCCAGGCCTGCACAACACGCCGCAGCCAGCGATCCGTTTCGCCGATCGACAAATGCCACTTACTGGCTTCGCGAGAATGCCGAAACCATCATCCGCTTCCGAGCATGGATCAAAGCGGGTCGAGCCGAAGAACTCTTCCACCAAACAACTTACGTCACGCCGGAACTTGCCGACTGATGCCGACAAACCGCGAATCCGCCCAACCATAGCTTGCTGTCCTTTCGGGCAGCTTCACGCACGCTGTGCAGCCCGCTGGACTTGCGCAGGGTCCGGCTCGGTGTCCGGGGCAAGTCGGCCTGCACGTCGTTCCTCTTGGCTGAGTCCCTTTCCTCGATCGGCTCCGCTGATGCTTCAGCAGCATCTTTGTTCGCCGACGTCGCTGGTACTATGGACTCATCTGCCCGCCTCGCTTCATCGTGAGGCAAGCTCAACTCGGGCGTTTGGCGTTCATGTCAGCCTTTCCGTCTGAGACGTTTGCTGACCGTTCCGCTGGCGAGATTCATCGTTTCTCGTTACCAGTGGAAACCAATCGGACCTCCCTTGGTCCCGAATGAAAAAAAACGCGCATCCGCCGGACTTTTAGAAATTACCTCTGAGTACCTCAAACAACTGGCGCGTGACATCGGCCGCCAGACATTCCAGCGAGACGAGGCGGCTCGATTCATTCAAACGCGACTGGAAGGGGACGACAAGAGGGCGAAGTGCGAGGGCGAAGCGTGGCCGCATCACATTACTGCAGGAACTGCTCGGCCTCGGTCAATTCACGGGAGAAGAATTCGCGGGATACGACGAGGCTCAATTGAATGACATGGCGGAACAGTTACAGCAGCAACTTCGCTCTCGTGGCCCTTGAGATCGCGTGGCACGAAAGGCTGTCCACGCCTGTTCGGCTGCGTTCATGGCATGGAGACAGCCGGGCTGCGGACGGAGGCGAAGTAGCGGTTGTCGCGAATCCAGTCTTCGCGAGTGTACGAGATGACTGAGGTATCAGTTTCACGGACTTCGACGTGCGACAGTCGGAATCCCATTTCCGTGATTTCCGTGAACAGCATCCATGCCAGATTCTCAACGCTGGTCGGTCCGTCGAACAGTTTCATCTTGAAATTCTCCCCCGTACGTCGGCAGTGATCTTTCAATGATTGATGCAGCGGATCATTGATGTTAATGAGCATGCCGTGGTCATAATATTCTTTTAGCCACGGTTCCACCTTGTCATCAAACGCACCGAAAAGCGTACTGATATCGCCATCTCGTTCGACTTCAAAAAAACAACGCAAACCGTAACGATGCCCGTGCAGGTTGCTGCATTTATCTTTCAGTGTCTCGTTGCGATGAGCGGCGTAGAATTTGTAGTCTTTTTGAATGATCATCACTTCACCTGTGCTGTACGATTTTGTTTGGTAACTATCAACTTGGGAGGATACCAAAAAAAGAACGAGACGTCCTGCAAAAAAAGTAACTACAGCGTTTCACGGCAAACGAAGGACATGAATGTCCAGCCTGCATAACTGCAAAATCAACACCAAACGCATCAACGGAACAATTCCGGAATCACATGGCCGCTGCGAACAATCATCACCGATCGACCGGTCTTAAGCCATTGCCCTGGAAAATAAGGATGGGACGAAACACTGCCGATGGAATGGAAGCCTTGACAGATCAATTACTGTAAGATGCCGGAGTCTGCCAGTCGTGAAATGAGGGATTCCGCGTGACTTCGCAATCATGTCCTGACAAGCAGGACACGGCGGTCGGCGGAAGCAGCTTCATGATGCCGTATTGGCACAATGGACGTCCATTGTTAGAGAACACGGACTGATCTAAAATGCAGTCACGCATTCGAATTCACGTTCTGATGCAAGACCATATGTCTTCGAGGAATTATACGATCGATCACCAATCAAATTGATCGTGATTAATTGGCGAGCCAGGTAAGTCTCGTCCATGCGATCACGATGGCACCGTTAGCGGAGCGAATTGTCTTTGCCGGCGATGCTAGGCCAATGCAACACAGTCATTTTTGATCCAGTAGACGGCTCCAGCGCGTTTCTGCGGACAATCGCTGACAAAGAAGTTTGACTGGCGGATTGTTGGAGAGAACACTCTCAACTAAACTCTCGCTGCTTCTTGCTCAACCCTGTTGACTGGCCAGTGTTCCATGATTTCAAGACCCGCATTCGAAACCTTTGACTCATTCAAAGACGCCGATGACGCAACACGTCGGGAGTACTGGATAATGACAATGGAACAGCGTCTGACAATTCTTGAACAACTCCGAATGCAGGCCTATCCAGATGGTCAAACTGCCCCCCGACTTCAGAGAGTTCTTGAGTCTGTTGCATACTCACCGCGTTAACTACCTGCTGGTCGGCGGATATGCTGTGGCGGCGCATGGCTATCCACGATTCACCGGTGACATGGATGTTTGGATTCAGACGAACACGAAAAATGGAGAAAATGTTTTTAAGGTATGCCGGGAGTTCGGATTCGATGTCCCGAATCTGCGAGTCGAGTTGTTCGCCGATCCGAAGCAAATGACGCGCATGGGACATCCTCCCCTACGCATTGAAATCCTCAATTCCGTTTCCGGACTTTCATTCGAGGCAGCGTGGGAGAATCGGATTGAGTGCGATTGGGATGGTGTTCCGGTGACGCTGATCTCATTGTGTGATCTGAGAACCAACAAGCTGGCAAGCGGGCGGCTTAAGGATCTTGCAGATCTTGAAAACCTGCCGCAAGAATGAACTTCCCCCAGATCAATGAGTTTCAGGGATCTCGTTGAAAGCAAATTGCGACTTGCCGTCTGAGTCCAGCGTGATGACGAGAGTCCCGCAGTAACGACCGGGAGGTGCGATTTCGCTCTCAGCAAGCAGCAGTAAAAGCAGGATCCCCGGCAGCGTTTGTGGAAGCAGGGCACGACGCAGGGAGAATAGAGATGTTGCACGCATGGTCCTCTGCTCCGAAAGTCGCCGTCGCCTGCGGCTTGCCGTTAAACGAAATTGCGAAGAAGCCCGGCATTTTCGAGATGCCGGGATTCTCATCAGTTACGTGCTCAATCGAGTGCCTACTCCCGATCTATGACCCTCAACTTAAACTCATCGCTGTTGCCGACCAGTTCTGGCGCGTACATGCCTTCAATGGTGGCGGGGAGGGCGGAGACTTTGCCCGGCGTTTCGGCGCGGAGGCGGTAGGTGATGCTGTGCTGGCCTCGGGCGAGGGTTTCAAGAAAGAAGCTGACTCGATCGTCGCGGAGTTCGCGGTAGGCTCGCAGGCCTTCCCAGACATAGCCGCTGCGCTGGTCGTCGGGTTCGAAGCCGCTCGGCTTGTGATCTTCCAACAGCAGGTACTCGTAGTCGTTCTTGCTGTCGATGATCATTTCCACTTCGATCAGGTCGCCGCTGGTGACAGAACGCAGACCTTCCAGCGGGATACGTTTGTACTTCGCAACCTGCTGAGTCACCACCTGGCCTCGATCGCCCTGCACGCTCATTTGCTTGTCGTCGCGTTCCAGTCGGTAGAACTTGCGGGCGACTTTGACTTCCAGACCGGCGGCCGTGATGGAGTCTTCTTTCGTGAAGTTCGTCAGGTACGCACTGAAGTAAACCGGGCCTTTGCCTATTCGGCGGACTTCGATCGTGTGATTTCCGGACGTGACGGCGTCGCCTTCCAGCAACAACATGTTGTCGAAGCTGAAGAGGTTTTCCCCGTTGATCTTCACAGTCTTCTGGACTTCGCCGTCAATCAGGATTTCCACAGTCATGTCCGGCTCGTCTTCGCCCGTGGCCTTGATGTAGTCGGCCATGGATTCGACAACCATCGCGGTGTCGCGAGTGCTGTTCCAGTATGTGCCGTGCTTACGATTGTTGAGCAGATACTTGACCAGTCGCGAGGCGATCTCATCGTTCGGCCGCACGGCGACCAGCAGTTTCAGATAGACAGCCATCGCTTCGTTGTCGCTGCCGTACCAATACCACCAGCTGGATTCCGGAAGTCGCAGCCATGCCGTTTGATTCTCGTCGTCCTGTTCAAGGAATTGTTCGATGTTTTTGATGACCATGTCACGGCGTTCAAAGTCCTGCTGTTTGTGCAGCACGAGCCCTGTGAGGGACAGGCCGTAGACCGACAGATCGCCGCGATCGCGGTAGAGATAATCGGTCATCGCGACATCGTTCGCATCGTGTTCAGACAGAACCTTCGCAACGAAGGCGTCCATGTTGTCGGCCTTCATCTTGTATTCGGCCCTGCCATCGTACTTTGGATTCTCACGATGTTTATCACCTTCGCGAAGCTTGATCAGTTCTCCAGTCTGGTAGCCCTTGAGCCACTCGACGCCTCGCTGAATCACGTCGGGAAGAATCGGAACATCGTTCTGCTGGGCTACCGTCAGGCCATGCACGACCTGAGCCGTCAAATGCGCTGAGGAGTGTTCGCCGTAGCCGGAGAACCAGCCCCAGCCGCCGTCGGTCAACTGCATCTCGGTGAGTGCCTTCACTCCGTCAGCGATGATGCGATTCATCTCGACGTCGTCGAAGACAGGATTGAAGTCCTTCGAACGTCCCTTCATGAGTTTCGCATCTTCGTCGATGTGTGTCTGAATCCACTTAGCCAGCGTGCTGCTGCCCTGACCGAAGCCAGCTGGCAGCTCACGGATATCTCTCGTCTGAATCTGGGGCTGCTCGCCCCAGTGAGCCGGGTACTTGCCGCGATAAGTCTGCTGAGCATCCAGGTTGGTTCGCTGCTTCTTCACATCGGCCAGATTGACTCCCATTTTCTGCAGCGTGCGTTGAGTCAGCACTGCAGGCAGAAAGCGGTTGAGAGTCTGCTCGGTGCAACCGTAAGGATATTCCAGCAGGTACGGCAGAGTATCGATCATCGCCCCGG
>CANJQC010000178.1 GCA_947476295.1 Planctomycetaceae bacterium
AAATCCCAGCAGTGTGCCCACGATCAGAGACCATGAGAGGACGCTGTAACCGATATATTCTCGCGTCTGAGGTTCAATCGCGCCGGAATGAAGCAACTCCGGTTTGCGCAGCCGGAAAAAGTTATCCGAGACGTTTGCCATCGGCTCCGACGGCCGGAAATTCGAAGTCATCAGCGGGTCGCTCGGTCTGACTGCACCTTCAGGCCACGTTCTCATCCAGCCACGCGCGCCGAGAGTTGTGATCAGCAACTTGCCATCACCGCACGGGATGGTTATCGCAGCCGGCCAGCCGTTCACCACATGTGTCACGTTTACATCTGCGACAGCCATTCGCACCAGGTCCACAGGATCTTCGTATTCAACCGTTTCGCCGATCATTCCCTTAAGACCAGACAGAACTGGGGCCTCATCGACTCGTACCGAAGTCAGCCCCACGCGATCGACCACGTAACCCTTGAAGTCATCTCCCAGCAGCATCGACAGCATCACTGGATCGACTCGATCAAGCATGATCCACAAATGGCCGCCGGCATTGAGCCACCGACGAAGAGCGGCTGTCGCGGCGAAGTCATTGATGATTCGATCATCGGCAACGACGATCTGATCCAGCGCATCCAGACCGATTTCATCGGGAGGCAGAAACGGCTCGCCCAGCCAGGTGACATTGTTGCCCAATCCTAGTTCGACCCGACAGGCTTTGACCAAATCTGAGATCTCTTCCGGCTGCGCATCCGCGCTGCCGGATGGCTTGCCGATGATCGCAGTATTCTGCGAATGGTGTGTCACCATCAAGGCTCCGTCACTCAGCAGTCCTTCCCCTTCGCCCCTGACAAGAACCTCATTGGACGACGACCGGTCGATTACGAGCGAATGCAGATCGAGGCTTCGCCCCTTGGCCGGATCACACTTCGGGATCAGAATTGGGTGGTCAATCCGGAGAATTGACTGAGCCGGAATCCAGACCTGTCGCCCGAACTGCAGGCTGGGATCCTGGTCGAAATACATAGAACACAGAAGGTCTCTGGGTTCAGACCGTCCATTCATCAGACTGGCCCGCAGCACGCCCCACTTTTCCGGGACCAAAACATCCAATCCGGATTCTGAAGCGAAATGGACCGTGTACTGAAATTCTGGCCGTTGCGCACGCCTATCCGCGGTTCCAGCCTGCTCCGTCTGCCCCCATGCGAGCGGACACCAGCCGAAAATCGACAGGACGACAAAGCCAAGCATCTTCATACGGGATTGGCACTGGTTTCGCAAAAAAAACAGATTCATGTCTGACTTGGAACGAATTGAGAGTCATAAAGCACTGGCTCCCTAGAGCCAATAAAAACGAAAAACGGGCAAGATGGCCAGCCTATCATTTGAACGAACTGAACACAACCGAAGAGGTTTCAAAACCCACACGCAGCCTGAACAAAGGCGCTATGCGCAAATGATCGTTCCAGCGAGATCATGAAAAGCCTGGAATCATTCCCCCAGTCGCTCGTTTGAAAACAATGTCCCGCTTCGTTACTGGGAAATGGAATTGTTTTTTCGTTTAATCCGATGCCGCAGGCGAGGCTGCTTTCAATGGACTCCTCGCCTACGGCATCGGGTTAAACTTATTTACGAAGTGGCCACGCGAAGTCTATAGACGCTGAGGTCACACCAATGAAGCGGGCTTTTAATTCATTTTCCGCAAAGCATCTACCGAGGACTCGAGTTCAGGATTGTGTTTTAACGCCTCTTGAAATTTGACCTTCGCCAACTCGAATTGCTTCTGATTCAGATAAACCTCGCCTAACTTAAGATTCCCAATTGACCGTTCCGATTCTGTTGTCGCATGTGAGATCGCCGCCTGAAAGCAGTCAGACGCTTTCTCGAGATTTCCCCGGTAGAGATTGATTTCGCCCAACGTCATATAACCATTGCTGAAGGCGGGATGCAGCTTCAGTAGCTTCTCCAGCGAATCAACCGCGTCGTCATTCCGACCGAAATTCGCCAGCATGATCGCTGCCCGCAGCTGCGCGTTTTGATCGCCAGGAACAGAGGCCGCAGTATTTTGAACTCGCTCAAATTGTGCAAACAGCCAGTTAATCTCTTCTTCGCTGGCGGGTAAGACTGCATCTCGCGTCAAGGATTGAACATAGCGTTTGTCGAGTTCGTCTTTACGTGTCTGCGCCATGGATGGTACGATCAGATCCGTCGCCAAAAGCCATCCGAAGGCGACAATCAGCGGACTCCATTTCAGCAGGTGAATGCTTCCCCCGACAGCCATTTTTCGGATCCCCCCACCGGCCCCACCTTGATCCAGCCCGAGACTGACTTGAGTGGATTTTTCTCGCACCTTCCAAATAAAACCATCATAATAATAATGAAGAATCGTCGAAGTCCCCAGAATCCCGGTCAAGATGGTGCTCACCGTGCCGTCCTGCACAAATGTGGGAAGAAGACCAATCGCCCCGTACGCAGCAATAAGACCCAGGTACACGAGCACCATACCGCGACGAAACAGGTAACTCATGAACCTCCCAATCCGGGGATTCGACCTGACGCGTCCACAATTGTACAACCAGACAATCGCCAGATACTGGACGTCATGGCAAATATCGAACAGTGCTGCACCAAGGATAACATTCTCCACGTAAGCGACGGAGAACCACCACGTTCCTATCCCGCTGATCAGCAGCAGCAGCTTGATGGGATTGGGCTTCACCCCGCGATACAGCTGCAAAATGTAATTCACGGCAAAGCCGATCAAAACGGCAACTGTAATGGTCAGGAAAATCGAGCGACAGGCATGGACTGCGCTGGGCGGAATCAATGGGCCTCCAAGCGAATACCAGTGTCCCAAAAGCTTCGACATCCTCGCTGGGCAAAACATCTGCGCAGTGACGAATCCACACAGGCATACCAGCCAATCCCAATAAGCGGTCACGGGCGATGTCGATCCCACCTTGGCGTCATAGATGCGCACAAACCCGTATAGCTGCATCAGCCCATGCCAAGTAGCCCAGAAGACAATGACTAAGCGAATGAAATCAGGATGGCTGTGGTGCAGCGGAACGTAAGCGACAAACAAGAGCGGAGGAGCCAAAATAAAACGCCAGTGGAATCGCTGATAGAGTTCCCGATCTCCGTAGGCACGGATGAGGCCAGGCAAATGATGACCCAGCGCGAAGAATGAAGTCACAATCAGCGAAATCGTCTCCGCTTTTACCCCCAAAGATGAGTTAAGAGCGAAAACTGCAGGGATCGCCAAGAGTGGTGTCGAAAGAATCAAGAACTGGTCAAGCCAGGAACTGATAATCCACCGTTGGGAAGGATTCAAAGATCGCGAATTCGAACTGGAAGACTGCTTTAAAGGCTGAAGTGGCACGACCGACATGATGTCACCGCACTAGGAGTTTGTCTGAATACCACTGCTGTTGCGAGCGGCAAGGCGCTAGTCGCCGTTCTTCAGGTATTTCTGCAATGTACACCGGCCGCTAGCGCCTTGCCGCTCACGCTCCTAGACTATCGGAACAGTCTCAGGACGGGTTTTTAAAACCACTTGAGTCAGAAAAATCTCGAGAACTGTCGCGCTGGCGAATCCGGCTGCGCCCCACTCGTGGCCACACGAAGTTTAACCCGATGCCGTTGGTTTTTGAAGTTGCGCATTTCATTAGGGCTGGAAGCCCGACACATCGTCTGCCGGTGGCGTGAGCCACCGGAATACAGAAAATACAGTGATGCAGGCCTGAAGGGCCGACACAGTCGCCAGTGTGTCGGCCCTTCAGGCCTCAGATTCTTAATTCTCGTTTACCGGTGGCTCACGCCACCGGCATTGGATATGTCGGCCCTCCGGGCCTGAAACGCGCAACTTGTAAAGCCTACGGAGAGGTCAGCTCGGATGGACTCCGCGCTTTCGGCATCGGGCTAAACGAATTCACAAATTGATCCACGAAGTCTACAGACTCCGCTATACCAGCTTTGAAGCAAGGCCTCGCCGATAATATTGGCACCTCGCCACCACGAGAGAAATAAAACACTTAAGTTGCCTGAACCGCCTACTCCATTTTCAGATCATAATCGACAGCTGGCTGAGGTGTAGCAGCCGCGACAGTCAATAAGTATTCCACTTTCATTGGATTGCTGTACCGGCTCTTAAACAGATCGAGTTCTGCTTCATCTGAATCGTTCTTCTTGGGCTTTGGAATGTATCGAAAAGCAATTCTGTAACTACCGGGCTTAAGGCCATCGCAGCCAAGGTATGTTGTCCAGCAATAGGTTCCATCTGCGCCTGTTATAGCCCGACTGATTTCTTTTCCGCCTTCGCTGGGATACAAGTACAGGTTAACGCCGGCATTTGCCTCGCCATTCACAAGCGCCTTTCCACTAACAGCAACCACTTCGCTCAGTGGGCCACCAGACATAGATTCGAGACGTTCCTTAGACACGTCATCTGCCCCTGGTCCACCACAGCCGATCACCAGCGAGACAAAAATTGCGCAACCATAAGAGGTCCGAAAATAAATCACTACAGCCTCCAGCATTGTCTCTAACGTAAACTTGATCATAAAAAAACGCACCGACCGGCCCCGAGGCCAGCCGGTACGTAACTTACGGCTCAAAATGAAACGATTCATTCAGCGTCAAGTCGCAAATCTCTAGAATTCACTTACCGGCTGACCATCGCCGACATAATACAGCCTTTGCATAGTCTCGTAATTCAAATTCTGGCTCACGAAACGGACCGAACCATCGCCGAGGACGAACTGTGCACCACCTGTGTGAAAGCTAAAGAAAGTCCAAAAGTTGCAGCAGTTGATTGTGCAAGTACCATTATTTCGAACTCGAGTCCTTGATGCACTACCAACGTCCGCGATTTGATAACTATCAGGCGTGACCCCACGAATGAACCGACCAGTGGACATCTGCCAGTCGGACCAAGCATTGCCCATATACCCGATCCGCTCATCGCTAAGATCACTAATTGCCTGACCTTTATGCCAGATCTTTTTGTTAGGCGCAGAGCTCTCACCAAGCAAAATCGTGTTTGACAATCCATCAGGAATTTGGGAGATCTTTAACCCTGTTGAAAACGGGCCACCGTCACCTGACTCAATATCAATAATCCCACCAGTATTATTGTACGGGGCAAAGTCGTTGAACCAACCGCCCGGAGCCATTCCAACGTAATCAAGCACACCACCAGAATGGTAATATTGCCCAGCAGACGTACTACCGGCCAGCCAATCATCTTCGTAGAGCCCAGTGGTGTTGCTCGAATGTGGAGATGACGGGCAAATGTAAGCCGGAACCACTGCTCCGCCGAGCACGGCGTAATTCTGCAACCCACCATAGTTCCCCCCGTTGGGGTTCACAACTGGACCCGTTCCACCCGGACCGAATACCTGTGGCACATTAAAATTGATTGCACTGTAGAGATTCTGCTGATCCATATAGGGCAGAATAAACTCCGTCCACGAATGAATATTCAGATCCTGTTTACCATCAGGCTGGTTGTCAACGCCTTCGCCAATGTCGAAGTTAAGCCCACTATCGGCCACCACAAGGATAATAGCTGGCGCAAACCGGTTATAGGTGCTCTCGTAGTTGTGAAAAGCCAACCCAATCTGCTTCAAATTGTTCTTGCACTGCGTTCGCCGCGCAGCTTCACGTGCCTGCTGAACAGCTGGCAGCAGCAGCGAAATCAGAACTGCAATGATGGCGATCACCACCAGCAGCTCTATGAGGGTAAACCCTCTTTTTTTCTTCATCATGACCGTCTTCATTAGTGAACTCCTGACAAATGAACCAAAAAACGAAAAGCACAGTGCGCCGCACACGCGGAACTGCGGTGTTGTAGCATTGATGTAACTAGCTTTCAATTACAAAAATATTTTTTAGGATTTTTTTTAATCCTAGCAACGATATTTAAGCAAAGCTCGTTTCTTGTCATTTTGCCATGATTTATTTTTTGCGATTTACCCGATGCCGCACGTTTTAAAATATTCCCGCCACTCACTCCCGATGGCTGATGATGTTCGGGGTTATCGCTGTTTAAGAGCAGCCTCGGCTTGCTGGATTTGCTGCAATGGACGCGGATCGTTGGGGCTCAATCTTTGAGCCTCGCGAAGTTCGGCTATTCCTTCCGTGTATCGACGTTGTGTAACGAAAAGAATTCCCAGATTAAAACGTTTTTCAAAAGAATCGGGTTGCAAAGCGACAGCCTGTTTTCCATGCTCGATCGCTTTCGCTGAGCTACCGGTTTGCGAAAGTGCAATCATGAGATAAGCGTGCGCATCTGCTGCACCAGGGGCATATTTAATCGCTTGTTCGAAACAGTCTGCGGCCTCTTTTGGGCGTTGAATTGCTGTCAAAAGTTGACCCAGATTCATGTTGGCGAGTACAAATTCGGGCGACAGCTGAATCGCACGGCGATACTCCGAAATCGCCTCTTCGAATTTGCGTAGCTTCGCCAGAGCCTCCGCTAATTCAAAATGGCCTGTCGCTGTATCAGGGGGCTGTTTGTTGAGTTCCCGGAATTCTGCCACAGCTTGTTCGAATTGTCCCTGACCAGAAAGAATCTTTCCCAATTTGAAACGGACGGCTGAAAACTCCGGTCGTTTGACAAGTAGCGAACGGTAAGTCGCCACCGCTTGATCCATTTGACCCGTACGGCCAAAGCAATCGCCCAGAAGTGCTTCTGCTGCGTGAAACTCGTTTGTGGCGTGGACAATTTCTTTTAACAATGCCAACGACTCTTCAAATTTACCGCTCGAACCCAAGTCCCGCGCGCGTTCGAATTTTTCCACGAATGAAAGCATGTCCTTCACGTCAGGCAGAATTTCCGCGTCTTTTGATTCCCTCGGATTATTGCCGGCATTACCGCCTGATACATAGCCAAGAGCTTCAAGATTTGCCTTGTCCTTGTCCGTCAGGATCAGATTTTGAGCGGCCATCGGGACGAACGTTTCCTTTAAAATTTCCAGTGTATTTCGCATCTCCTGACACTCTTCACCCGCTGACTCCGCCAGATTTGTCAACTCGCCGGGATCGTTCTCAAGATCATAAAGTTCCGGACGCGTGGTTTGAATGTACTTCCAACGATCGGAGATCACTGTGTAAATCGGGGACCAGTGGCTATAGAGAAACGGCGTTTCTGTCTCCGCATAACAGTCGCGTGAGTCGATGGATTTACCCTGCAAAGCCGCGAGCAGGCTTCGTCCACTGACATGTCCGGGCTGCGGTATCCGCAGGATGTCGAGTACTGTGGGGGTCAGGTCAACCAGAGAAACAACCTCAGAGACATGCGTCCCCGGCTGACAATCAGGGGAGCCCACGAAGATGAATGGAACGTGCAACGTTGTATCGTAAACCAGCATACCATGCTCGAATTCCTCGTGGTCACCCAGCCCTTCGCCATGATCGCCGGCAACAATCACCAGGGTGTTTTCGTCGAGCTTACGATCCTGCAGAAAGGTTGTCAGGCGTTCAAACTGCTGAACTTCCCAGGCAACCCCGGCGTCGTAGGGGTTGTTTTCAAATTTCTGGCCAAAGGCGTCTGGACGGGAATCGTAAGGGGCATGGGCATCGTAAAGGTGGATCCAGCAAAAGAAGGGGCGGGAGGTTCGCTGCTGAAGCCATGACACGGCCGAATCCACGACATCCTGTCCGTCACGACGCGCCTCACCATGATGCCCGGCGGACTTTGCCGTCGGCAGTTCATCGTCGTAAGTATCAAATCCACGCTCCAGCCCGTAATTCGAATCCAATACGGCTGCGGCGATAAAAGCGCCCGTGTCGTACCCGTGCTCTTTGAGGATCTCGGTCAACAGGGGAATGCCGTCGTCCAGCCGTCCGACACCGTTCACTCGAAGTCCATGTTCGGGAGGGTAAAGCCCTGTCAACATGGTCGCGTGAGATGGCAACGTCACGGGAGCTGGCGCGTAAGCCCGATCAAAGATGACGCCCCGCCGGGCAAAGTTGTCGAACCCCTCGGTCAGGCCATGCTGGTATCCGTAGACTCCCAAATGGTCAGCCCGAGTCGTATCGAACGTGACGAGAATCACGTTCAGGCGAGGAATACTCCAGTACCAGTACGTCGCTCCCGCAGCAATTAACGCGACGAACCCCAAAGCGAAAATCCACAGCCGCCGACGTTTCGCCGCAGAAAAAACAGTTGGGACACTCATGAATCTATGCCTATTGCGTCAAGCGTTTCAGTTTCATCGGGCAAAATTAAGGATAGCCCCTTTGGAGTCAGAGTATAACGACTGACCGTCGAACGGCGAGTTTTGCCGGAGTCGTTTCGGGACGCATGGTTTCGCCTGGCGACAACGACGTTATGCATGACCGGCAGGATCGATACGTTCGATTCTCACAGCTTGACCCGCAAAATCGAAACATTTTCACAAGTCAGCGGAAAGAATCGTTCGATACCAGAATGACGACTTAGTTTTGGCGTGCAGTCTCTGGGTTTGCCAGTCGCAGGTCCGCGACAGCAGGTCCGAAAGCCGGGAATTTGTCCATGAATTCGCCTACGATGAAAAACGGGAAGAAACCCATGCAGACGTTTGGCAGCAAGTTGCGACGCAACGTAGTGGTGGCAATCATCTGTCTATCAACGATGACAAACAGCGGTTGCCTGCTGACTAACGGATTCATTGGCGTCGCCTGGCGAGGCATGACGTTCTGGAAGACGTTGCCCTTCGTTCCGATCTCGGCTCACAAGAGCCAGCTGATCGAAGACAAACTGTGGACTCAGGAACGCTACGATCGCACACCCGTGCTTGATCCGGTAGAAGGCGACGTGTTCTGCGTTGATCCGCCAAGTGAAGATCAGGTGATGCGATCGTTGCCGAATACACCGGCTGGAGGATTTGCGTTCTTCGAGGAAACTCAGTGGAACAACGTCCGAATTGTGGTCGAACCGATGGTGGACCGCTTGGATGAATGTAAAGTGTATCCACTGGTTGGCCCCTGCCGCCTGCATCACTGTCACTACAAATGTACGGTGTACTACGACAAAACTATTCGAGCCTATTGGCCGGTTCCGTTTAGCCATACGGACGAATCTGTCGAAGTCGTCTATATCGACAAGGATCACTTGATTCGCTGTGCCGGCCCAACTGTGCAGTAGAAGCCAAAGACGCTGCAATCTAAATCAAGCCCGACCCGAAACGGTCGGGCTTTTTTTAATGTGCAAAGTTGATAAAACACCGCACACTTACGAAAATGCTGGCGATCTGCGATCATTCGAATCAGGATCCCCAAGAGTCTCTCTGAAGATGCTGTTTTTGTGAGCGGTCTGTTGATTTAGGGACGATCAGAAGTGATTTCGTTTAACCCGATGCCATAGGCGAGGCGTTTCGAACGGATTCCTCCCCGTTGGGTCGGGTCAAACCAGAAACTTAACGGGTGAGCACGCAATTCATGCGGCTCGAAAATACTTCCATGCCGGAGTCTGCTGCGGAGCAAGATTTACTGCAGGTTGGCAAACATACTCTGTCGCCACCTCCGCTCCCGCCTCGCGCCATGGATGAGCAGGACGCTGTCGTCACTGTCCCCGCTTTTACGGAACCGCCGGAACTCGCTGACGAGGAATCATCAGACTCGCTCCTTGTTCGCCTCGCAGCCTCGCTGACATCACTTGCGTCTATGAGTTTCTTTTCGTCGGCCATGTTTCACCTGCTTGTCTGGGGAACTGCACTGATTCTGCTGCCGATCTTCGGGTTCGACTGGCTGGAATTTACGCAGCCTCCGCAAGAGCCGATTTCCGCATCGCTGGGTGATAAAGAGATCCTCGACGATTTGCCTCAATTTGAGGTTATCGGCAGTATCGATATCGAAAAGCCGCAGAGCAATCTCCAGGTGTTGTCTCAGCACCTGCAGGAATCCGATTCGGCATCGTTGAGGTCTGTCGATGGAGATGCCTTCAGCCCATCGCTGGTGGATTCTGAAGGCGAAGCCGATGGCGGTGGCGATGTCCTGCTGAAGGTTCCGAAAGAAGGCTTTGCGGTTACGAAAGGCAGTTTTACAGCCTTTACGATTCCGGCCGCCCCGGAACCGTTGAAGCCATACCGGATCGTGATCGAAGTGCGGTTACCCGGTGATGTTAAGAGATATCGAGTCAGCGATCTGAAAGGCGAAGTGATCGGCACCGACGGCTATAGACAGCTTCTGCCCTACGACAAAAGAATGCCGACCGCCTCCCGCGCTCCGGCGGCAAACGGCAGGGAAGTGGTCATTACATCTTCCAGCAGCATTGATGTGATCAAGAACCGAGTGCAGATCATCATCGTCGTGCCAGGAGCTCGAAATCTGGTCAAAGACCGAATCCAGATTCGCTCCCGCCGGCTGCGTGAAGACCAGGAACTGACACTGACTTTCGGCAAAGCGAGAACGTCGGATGAAGTTGAACCGGAAAAGCCGTGAGGGCAGAAATGCTGTTTCCTGCTGACTTTCTGACGCGACTGGAATACCTGTCGATCATGTCGAAACGCGTGTTCCGCGGGCAGTTGCTGGCGCAGCGGCGGACGATGCAGATGGGGGCAGGGATTGAGTTTTCGGATCACCGTGAATACAACAGCGGCGACGATCTCAGATATCTGGACTGGAACATCTACGCTCGTCACGGCGATTTGCTGCTCAAGCGATTTCAGGAAGAACAGGACCTGCACGTTTACCTCATGCTCGACTGTTCCCGCAGTATGTCGTTTGGCACGCCGTCGAAGTTTGATCTGGCGCGACATTTGGTTGCGGCTCTGGCCTACATCGCCCTCGCCGATCTGGATCGCGTTGCTATCATTGCGTATGCCAATGGCGTCTTTTCCGAATTGCCGATGACACGCGGCAAGGCGCGCATTCTCCCAATCATGAAGTTTCTGGAAGAACTGCCGACCTCCGGCGACGACACAAATCTGGAAAAGGCCGTTCAGGGATTGCTGCATCGAGGTGCGAGGACAGGGCTTGCGATCGTCGTGAGCGATCTGTTTGATGAACACGGGTTTCAACGAGGACTCGACCAGCTTCGTTACCGCCGCTTCGACGCCCATGTCATCCAGCTGCATGATCCCAAAGAGGCCGACCCCGCATTGCTGGGAGACGCTGAACTTGTCGATATCGAATCCGAATCCGTCCGCAAGGTGACTGTCACCGAACGCAATATTAAAAAGTATAAACAACTATTCACCGACCACCAGACCGCAGTCCGCGAGTACTGCTGCACATACAATCTTGGCTGTACTCAATCTCAGTCGGTCTCTCGGTTCGATGATTTAATTATGAGGATGATGCGTGAATCCGGCGGCTGATCGTTACTCCAGTTGAACGTTGCCGTACTCTTTGAATCACGCACGGTTTCCACATCACTGGCCACGAGCACGAAGTTGACGCTGCAAC
>CANJQC010000179.1 GCA_947476295.1 Planctomycetaceae bacterium
CTTTCTCTTGAAAACGCGGTTACCTTTGGCTACAGAGCGGTAACGAATGCTCTGATCAGGACTCTCACCTGACTGTTCAATCGCCTTCACAGGCGCACGAGCGGAGCGGCGTGAGTCCTCCGGTGCCTCGTTTTTTGTACCGGCAAGCTGACGCATGCCGTTCACCAATATTTGCGAATCTTCGGGAATCACTCGAAGGGCTGACGCCCTGCCGCTCGCCGGTGGTTTGTGCGGGACGCTTGTGGCGAGTAGTTTCGACGAAAGTCGCGGCTGCATCGATTTCAGGCGGGCCATTCTTCGGCCATCGAAGGATGGCCCGCTTCACTTCAGCAGGAACAAATCAAGAGGCGGCAGCCAAACCGACTAAAGACACGATTTCGCTGAGTGTCGGGATGATCGTCTCCTGAGCGTGCAACGGCTCCTCTTCAAACCGCGTAGGAGGACGTGTCCTTAGTGCGCAGGCAATCCGTCTGAAATTAGGGAAATCGGCTGCAAACACCGGCTGTCGCGAATCCTTTCGTTCAGGCGGGAGTTTCTCAGTTCACGGCCGAGAATCTCCGGCCGACAGCGAATTTGCGGGTAAGTCGTCCTAGCTTCACGCGGCTTAGTCAGCCAAATCTACTTTTTCAACGCAGGTCTTCCCATGCCTTTCCCATCGAGTTTTTCGCCACGACTTTTTGCCAGCTATTGCGGACGAATCTTGCTCTCGCTGTCTTTCGCGATCGTCGCCATTTGTGCTGCTCCTGAAGTCCATTGTCAGACGAAATCCGATGAGAAAAAGGCGGAGAAAGGGTTCACGCTGATCGAAGAAGGGACTCGTCCGCTCGCTACAGTCACGTTTGCCAGTGCCGACCGCTTTGTCGAGGAAGCCCGCTATATCTTTGACGCAGCGGGAACTCCTGGCGCTTTTAAGTTTGTTGAAGACTGGCTATCCGGAACGTTGAACGATCTGGAAGGCTTCAATCGTGAAAAGCCATTTGGTGTGATGGTCTATCTGCCGGTCGCTTTTCCGCCGCTTCCTGAATTCATTGGCTTTGTCCCAGTCGATTCTGTGGAAGCCGCTACAAAATTGGTTGAAAAGGCCCCGGTCGTCATCAGCAAGACCAGCGAAGAGGGCCGATACGAAGTGATTGCTCCGAACCGCACATATCCGATTCAGCTCCGCGACGGATATGCATTCATGCCGCTTGGCAACGACCCTCCCGAAGAGGCGCTCGACCGCAAGTTACCCAATCCGGCTCAAATTCTGGCAAGCCAGGCGCAGCAGTTTGATGTGTCCGTGAGTCTGGATGTGGAATCGCTTCCGATCGCGACTCGCACGCTGTTGATGAGCGTCATCACGTCCGGAATGTCGACACAGTTGCAGCAGCGAGACGGTGAACCCGAAGGTGCATATCGCATTCGCAAAACTGAGGGCGAACGAGTGCTGCAGGCACTCAATCAATTCATCCTGGAGTGCCAGAAGATCACGATTGGCCTAGACGTCGTGCAGGAAGAACATGCCGTGAACATCGACTTTGTGATCGATGCTCTGGAAGGCACAAAATTGCTCAAGGAAATCCTGCAGTCGACAGAACGACAAAGCTACTTCATTCCGCTGCTGGACGAAAACGCGGCGGTGTCCCTTTCCATGTCATCCATGATGGCCGACCGAGACAAAGAGGCCTACATTGAAATTATGGATGGCGTTCGAATGGAGGTGACTCGGCTGATTGAAGAGAACAGTCTCGGTGCTGCACCGGATGAAAACAGTCCAATTGGTCGCGGCCTCTCAGCGATTCAAAAGAGCCTGGAAGTCGGACATGTCGATGTGTTCGCGCAGTTTTATCGGGATTCCTCCGGCAAACTGGCGATCGTGGGAGCATCCCGCGTCGAAGAGGGCGATGCCATGGGCGCCGGCCTGCTGGATGCACTCACGCGATTGAAAGACATCGAGGAAATCAAACAGGCGGGGACGCTGCAGATCGGATCGGGCGAGCATCAGGGAATTACGTTTCATCGACTGACTTTCGCACAGCAGCCTGCGGAAGCTGTTGATGTCTTCGGGAAGGATGTTGGTCTGACCGTCGGTGTCGGCGCACGTTCGGTGTGGGCAGTCCTAGGCGGTGAAGATTCGTACAACACACTCAAGGGCGTGATGGATCAGTTGGAAGAAGCCACCCAGTCGCCTCAGGAATTCCGTACACCCCCAAATTTCCGCATCGTTGTGAATGTCAACCAGTTGGTAGAAATGGCGACGATTGCCGAAACTGCTGGCAAGAAAGCTCGTGAAGCAAAGGAACAGGCGGCAGTTGCAGAAGCCACTGCAACGGCCGGACTTTCATCACCAAACGCCCCGGCAGATACCCCGCCGAAAGCTTCAGGAAATGCTAACGGCGATAATAACCCCCGTGACGCGCGCCGAGCCGCTCAGGCCCGTCGCCGTGCTCGCGGCGGCGAAATCTTCCGTGAAACTCTGGCTGAAGGCGACGACCGTATCGAAATCGAAACACGCCTGACCGAAACCGGTGCCCGAATGCGCATTCGTCTGGAGGAAGGCTTCGTTAAGATCTTCGGCCGCCTTCTGTCCAGCCGCCTGGTGCCGGAAGACGAGGCTGATCAGAAAAGCAACTGAGCGATCATGGTGGTTGAGATGTTGCAAATGATGCAGGTTTTTGGGTGCAATGGCTGAATGATCGTATGTAGACAAAATGGAAGGGCCAGTGGTCACGAGAAACGTGGGTTAAGCTTTCGAAGCGTTTTTCACATTTCGAAACCACAGAGCCACAATCGGGAGCACTGGTGCATGAGTAACGTACGATTTAGTGGTCTGGACGTCCACAAGGATTCTATAGTGATGTCGGTCGCCGAAACGGGAACTGCCGAAGCAAAGGTGCTGGGCACGTTTCCGAAAGACATCAACAAGGTTCTCAAGCAGCTTAAAAAGCTGTCGGCGGACGTGTCGCTTTTGCGAGTCTGCTATGAAGCCGGCCCCACGGGGTTTGGTTTGTGTCGGCGGCTCGTGCATCAGGCCAGGGAGCTGGCGGGCTTCATCTGGAGCGTGGGGCAGGTTTGGCAGTTGCTGGCCTGAAATCTGAAATCGTTTGGTGGCCTTCGGCGAGGATTTTCTAAGGCATGGGCAGGACAAATAAAAGATCTGAAAGAGCATCGGCTCAAATGCAAACAGCGTCGAAGAAAACCTCGACGCTGTGGAGCGATCTTTTACCCGCCTGCTCCGAAGTATCCCTTCGCTGGTTGCGTCTCCGCAGAGCCAATGTCCGTTTCCTTCGGTAAATTGATGATAGTTCACGACTGATTTCGTGAGGCATTTTTTCCTGACGAACAATCACACCATTGAACACTGAGAAAGGAACTTTGACGGCAGGGGCCGTCGGCGAGTCGATTCACGGAAAACGTCTGATCCATCCTTTCGGCCATTTTCGAATTCTGACCCTGTTTAGAATTCGAATCTGACGCCCGCTTTGTAGAGCAGATATTTCCACGACGGATCATGTCATGCGGTTTCGACCCGCGAATAACAGTCTGATCAAAAGTCGCTCTTCTCTGCCGACGCCCCTTGCTGCCATCGACAATCAACCATGTAACATTCCACTGTCCGAAATCTTTTACCATTTTCTCGAACGACTCTTGACTGGTCCTTCCATAACAGGATGGTCATTCATGTTCGTCGCATTAGCCAAAAGGCAGTGCCAGCGGGAGTTCTTGTGAAACGCAGAAATCCCGCCGTGTCAGGATGCTGTTTGGCGAAATCTCGGACAAGAATGTCCAAGGTACAAGGCGAAGGACTCGATTGACCGATTACAAAGATAGCTGTTTCGATCACAATGTCTGATCACGTCACGACTGCTGCGTCATTAATTGCAGCTCAGATTCGTTCAACGGCGGATCAAGTGTGGCGTCATATTTGACCGACAGATCGTAGCGAGCCCGTTGATAGACCGTATCAAAAACTTCCTGCAACGGGACAACCGCGTCGTCATCGCCTTGCTTGAGCGGAATAGGAATCGACGGCAGTGTGTCACGCAGTGTCCACGCATAGACTTCGCAACGTGGGCGACGTTTAACGCGGCTGATGATTGCGTAATAATCGCCCGGAGGCAGCGAGCCAACGACCGGCAATCGCATTCCGCCACGCAGTAGATCGAGCTCCACCAGATGCGTGGGGCTCGACAGGATTTCGACACGCTTCGTCAGATATTCCCGCCGACCGTCACCGTTGCGGCGTTTGTTCGAAGGCGAGAGGACTTCGATGACAGTCACAACCTTCATTGTTTCACGATCACGAATAACAAGATACGTTTCCTGCCGTTCGATCGGCATCGGCAATTCACATTCGGCTGTCATGTTTCCCGCACCGTGCGACCTGAGTCCGCTGGCCGGACCAGAATCAACGGCAACAACCGCGATATCTGCTCGTCGCATTGTTTCAGGTTCGACGCCAACAGCCTCGACGTATACGCGACGTTCGACGCGGACTAGGTAGTCTGGTTCCAGCGTTGGGCCGAGGT
The DNA here is from genome assembly GCA_947476295.1 of Planctomycetaceae bacterium. Lineage (GTDB taxonomy): Bacteria > Planctomycetota > Planctomycetia > Planctomycetales > Planctomycetaceae > SXXK01. The sequence continues at coordinate 4,509 of CANJQC010000179.1, forward strand.
ACTCTCGCAACACTGTGTTAAAGGTCGTGTGAAAATCTTCCCATTCCTGTGCTTCCAGAAACGGGTCCATACCAGGGAATTTCGATTTCATAAAAGACAACTCCATGATCTGATCGGTCTGCGAGCCGTGCGGTTCAACGTACTGACAACCCGTAGCCGGTCGGCCCGAAATTCGCAGGCCATCATACTGACGCAGACGTCGGGATAGAAAGGTTGGGCAAGATTTTGGGAACAAAACGCCAATGTGATGCGTCTTTGCAGGGTTTGCGTCTGGGTAGAATGGGCAGTACTATCTTTTTCTTACCTAGAGTTCTGTGCCTCGACCCGTTTCGCACCAGACAAAATGTAAAATCGGCGCAATCCGCGTAGATTGCCTCTCGGCGATGGTCCATAAGTTGAGTAACTATTGACTGATTCAAATGTACCGGCCGAACATCGGATTCGCTGTGATTCAGAAAAATAAGGTTATCGGAATGAAACGATTTTCCAGGATTCTCAGCGTTTTTCTTGTGCTGATGGCAATCGCTGCGATGCATCAATCGCGGCTGATCGCTCAGGAAACTGCAGACGCCGCTGCGGCTGAGGCAGAAAAGACCTCGCTGGCAGACAAATGGGATCGGCTGATCTATGTGCCGTTCAAAGAATTTCAGAAGGTGTTCGATAACCAGGATGCGTCGGTCGTCCTGCCGTACGCTGAGTATCTCGACCTGATGAAACGCGCCCTCGCAGCGGTGCCACTGACAACGGGCAATCAGGACGCAGTGATTACATCGTCGTCATGGTCCGCGACTGTGGAGAAAGATCTTGCGCGAGTTAGAGTGGAATTGAAACTCAACGTGCTGAAGGAAGAAGGCTGGGCGACGCTGCCTGTAGCATTCGGAGCGGCCGCGATTGGGAAAGTGGAACCAGCGGACGGCTCCGTGTTGCTCAAGGGAATCGGGCAGGGTCAGTACGAACTGCTGATCAAAGGTACCGGACAGAAAACAGTGACTCTGGAATTGCTGGCGACCGTATTGACATCTCCGGAAGATCGATCATTCGCGATTCAGTGTCCTCCGACGGGCATCAGCGAACTTGTCGTGACAATTCCTGAACCCGATCAGACGGTGAAGATCACTCCGTTGCAAGTGCTGCTGCCAACAGAAGGCATAGCCGCAGAAGGCAAGACGGTTACTAAGGCCAGTCTGGGTGCCACAACTCAATTTGAAGTCCACTGGAATCCACGAGCGGGCTCAAAGCCGGTGATGGATCTTCTCAGCAGCGTGACTAATCAAACCAGCGTGCGCATTGAACAGGGATTGCTGCAGTCTCGCACGGTGCTGAATTATGAGATTCTACGTGGTGAGCTTCGTGACGTGACCGTGCTGGTTCCAAAAGATGCTCGCATCATCGACGTCGTTTCCGCAGCTGGTCGAATTCGGTCGTGGGCTGCAGAAGCTGTCGGCGAAACGCATCAGATCGTGAAGGCAGAGTTGCTGGTTCCGGCGACGGAGAAATTCCAGATCGAAATTCAGACCGAGCGTCCCATCGAAGGCGATACGCTGCAACTGATCGGCAAGTCCGCCGATGGCAAGCTGCACGGAGTTCACGCAGATGCTGTCGTGCGCGAAGCCGGGCGATTAGCGATCGTAACTGATCCAGCCCTGACCACGGTCGTGAAGACTCAAGTGGGCGTGAAGCAGATCGATGCCGGTGCGGCTTCGAAAGGCGATCAGGCTGCGGTTGCAGCAAATACATGGGAATTCAGCGGCATGAGCGGGCAGCTTGTGGTGCAAATCAAACCGGTTGAACCGCGACTGCTGGTGACTCACAACGTGCAGTACGTGTTCCGTGATGACGAACTGCGACTGCGGTCAGTGCTCAATTACGAAGTCGAACGCGCTGGCGTGTTTCAACTGTCGCTCAAGGTTCCGGAATCGCTGACGATCGATAGCGTCTCAGCGGATGGCATGAGCGAATTCAATATCGATAAAGGCAGCGGCAAGGTCACGCTTTCGCTGACGCAGAAGCGCATGGGAGCCATCGAAGTCACCGTGCAGGCTCACCAAGCTTTCGATGCGTCTGCGGATAACGCGGAGATGGAGTTGCCAACGTTGACGCCCGAAGGTGTCGAACGCGAAACCGGCTTGGTGACGGCCTACGCTCCCGAGTTTCTGGATGTCATCACAGTCGATGAAAAGCTCGTGGGCCTGTTTCCGTCGCAGGATGCAGCGGGCGAACAGCTTCCACGTTTGCGGCACGTCGCGTCGTGGAATTTCACTCGTCGTCCAATCGCGTTGTTTGTTCGCACGGCTCCTCGACCTGCTCAAATCGCGGCAACAGTCGGCACGACAGTTTACGTCGAACCGGAGATCGTGAAGCAGAATGCCGTGATCACATTTGATATTCAGAACGCGGGGATTGATACGCTGCGAGTTGCCGTGCCGGAATCAGTGTCCAACGACGTTCGCTTTCGCATGTTGTCGCCTGGTCACACAATCCAGCAGCGAGACAAAGCCGTTCAGGCAGAAAATCTCTGGGTGACATGGACGCTGGTATTGCAGGACGAGACAACGGGCACGGTACAGTTGGGCGTGGACTGGGACGTGAAACTGGCGAAGGAACCGGCTGGCAAGCGGGGCGGCGTCAGCCCCCCGGTACAACCTGCTGCGGGCACTCCGGAAGCGGCACTCGCGGCAGACACTGCGGCGGCTCAGTCAAGCGCAGCACCGGAACAAACGCTTGTCGTCGAACCGCCGCGCGTCCTCACTCCGTTCGCCGAGGACAAAGCTGATCGCCGCCGAGTGACGCTCACGCAGACTCGCGGTGAAATCCGATTGCTGAGACATGAGTCGCTGTCGATAACGTCCGACTACGAGCTTCAGGGGACAGAACAGATTGACATCCGTGAACTCGAATTGATGGAACAAGACGGTTACCTAGCATATAGGTATTTCGCTCAGCCTGCTGCTGCTGCTGTTCGAATCCGTAAGCACGAAATTCACGAAGTCGCGGCAACCGTGGTATCGCGAGGGGCAATCGAAGTTGTCACGGAACGTCAGATCTTGGCCTCATGGCGATGTCGATTTCGTATCACGACGAGTGAACGTCAGCGACTGCGAATCGATTTGCCGCTTGGCTGCGATCTGCAGGCTCCGTTGCTGAATGATCAGCGCACGACGATTGAGAAAGCGACCGATGTGCAGGCCGCTGATCAATGGGAAGCGTATTATGTGAACGTGAGCCGCGATTCTACGTCCGATCAGGAGTTCCTACTGACTCTGCAGTTCCGTTGTCCGATCGTGGAAGAAACCACTCGACCTTATTCCGGTCGTGGTGGTTTGCAGGAATTGCATCTTCCTTTGATTGGCAACAGCGGTGGCTCGACCGTAGTCCAGCAACTGAAAGTCGCATTCTGGGCACCGGAGGAGATTGCGTTCCTCGGCGATCCGGATTTGTGGACGCAGGAGGGCGCAGTACCAGCTTCGGTGCTGAATCCGCTGAGATCACCTTCAGCCACGGCTGCTGCGGCAGCAGTGAATGACTGGATCGATCCGCAGCACGTCGCTTCCGGAGACTTCCCGACTCAAGGCAGCGTGTCAGTGTACCGAGCCGTCGGTCGTCAGTCTGTGATTCAAGTCACCTGGTGGAGCCGCTCGTTTTTGTTCTGGCTGATCAGTGGCACGCTGGTCGTCATCGGACTGATCCTGCGCCGCACAACGTGGGAGAATCGCATTACGCTGGCCCTGCTCGCTGCCTTCGCAGTCGCATTGTTTTCGCTCAGTGGCAGCAATGCGACTCCGCAATACGTTGCGATGGCCTGGCCTGGAATTATTGTTGTGGGTGGGATCTGGCTGACAGGGTTGCTCATCGGCCAGCGAAATGGGAACGGTGAGAATCATGGAAGTGATGGGAATCATGGTTCGCCGCCTGTTGCTTCTGTGAATCCGCCCGCTGCTGCCGTAAACACTCAAAATTCGCCAACACCGCGTGGAACCATCGTGCCCGCGCCTGAGGTCACCGAGAAGGTGGATGACTTGAAGGAAGGTGGAAAATGAGCAAGCTGAAGCAAGGAGTACCGAGCGACCAACCAGCAACCATCGTCCCTTCTCCCCCGAGATCGGGGGAGAAGGTGGCCGCAGGCCGGATGAGGGGGCTTGACGCGCGCAGCTTTGCGATGCTGGTCGAATTCGCAACTGAAAATCATACGCTCCCCCTCACCCTGGCCCTCTCCCCCGTTGGCGAGGGTTCTCACATGGAAAGCTGTTTGACGGGGGAGAGGGGACAGAGCAGTGGCGAACGCCCTGAAACAGGTTGTGTGAATTGGAATTGCACGACTCGGTGGGCCGGCGCTGCGCTGGTCCCACCCTACAAGATTGTACTCCTCACATTACTCACACTCTTCACATGCGTCCCATACGCAGCAGCGCAGGAACCGTCGCAACCCAACGAACAATTCATTCCTGCCGACCAGCTTGACACCGTGTTCGACCGTGACCGGCGAGGCGTGATGATGAAGCGGGAAGAATTCCAATCGCTGCTGGAGAAAGCCCGCGCGAATGCGAGTCACGAAAACATCCCGATTCCCATTATCACTCAACAGGCAAATATTACCGTAACGCCTAGAGATCAACAGGCCACGGTGCAGATGGAACTCAGGATCAGACAGTATGCCGAAGGCTGGCAAGTGCTGCGGCTTCGAGCGGAAAATTTGCTCGTCGAGAAAATCGAGATCGATGGTCAGCCTGCGCTCATTGGCCGTGATCCGGCGGACGCGACAGCGTTGTTTCTGGCTCACGAAAAGATCGGTGAGTTCACAGCCGTTGTGACCATGTCTACTCAATTGGCGACGCTGGGCAGTGACCGCACGGCGGCCTTTCAGTTGCCGGTAGTGCCAGCGGTGCAGGTCACTGTTAATTGTCCGGCGGGGCGACATCTGCTGGTGAATGATCTGAAACTTGATCGACCTGCCGCAGACGATGCGATTGCCAACTACGTGGTTCCCGTCGGCAGTGCCCCTGACGTGCGGCTGCGATGGGTGGTACAGCGGAAGGAAACGGAAGCTCAGACTCTGGTCTTTGTCCGCACGGACGGACAGCTTCAAGTCCAGAAAGAAACACTCCGCTGGGAAAGTGATTCGCGAGTCAGCGTCTTTGGCGGCACGATCAACAAAGTGGTCGCGCGAGTTCCTGCGAGGCTGGAAGTGACGAGTGTCGAATCGACGGGACTTGAATCGTGGACTCTGGACGACGATCCGGACAACGCGGGCTGCACGCGAGTCACGCTGACTTACCGACAGCCGTTTACCAACGATCGCCTGATCAAACTCAAAGCGGTGTCGGCAGCCGGCGAAGTCGCCATGCAGAAGATTCCGACGTTGCAGTTTGCGGAAGTCACGGCGCACACGGGTCGATTGGTGGTGACACATGAAGACGGCCTTCGACTGCTGTCTGAAACCGGTGGTGGCGTCCGACGAGTTTCCGCAGCGGAACTGGGACTTTCGACGGATGCCTCCGTATTTGATTTCTGGTTGCAGGAATTTGAATTGCAGGTCGCTGCGAAACCGCGCGATCGTGAATTGTTTGTCGAATCCAGCGCCGTGCTGACGATCGACGATACAACGGCCACATTCAATGCATCGCTCGTTGTCGAAACGCTCAACGCGCCACTGTTTGAGTTGCTGATGACTCTTCCCGCCGACTGGCAGTTGACGAGTGTCGAAGATCGTAGGGTGGGACCAGCGAGCAACGCGAGCGCCGGCCCACCGGGTGTGCTGGAAAATGGTGGGCCGGCGCTCCGCTTGTCCCACCCTACGGAAGGTCTCACATGGACCAACGGCAGTACACCCAATCAAATCCTCGTACGGCCCGCTCAGGCCATCGCGCCGGGGCAGTTGATGACGTTGATGCTGAAGATGACTCGCACAATCGCCGACCCCGACAACGAACAGAAACTGGCTTTGCCAGTGGTCACGGTGGCGGAAACCACAACCGTCGGTGGATCGTATATCGTCCGATTCTCGAATGATCTCACCGTCGCACCGTTGTCGTTGACAGGTTTGACTCCTATTGCCGGCAGCGGCACGGAACAGGTTTTTCAGAATCTCGGGACGACGGTCTCAGGCGAACTTTCGATTGTTCGCAAGCCGTCTCGATTGGCAAGTCGATCGGTTCTGAAGACATGGGCCGACAGTCGGCAGCAGTCGCTGGATGCCGAGATCATCACGGATGTACTGAACGGCACGATTCGTACGCTGACGATTCGGCTCTCGGAATCACTGGGGCCGGATGTGCGATTTGCAGTTCGGAACGTCGGACCTGTACCGGGGATTGAGCAGACTCGTGCGATTCGGCCGGTGACCATCATTGAACAATCGGCCGGAACACCGGCGGACGGATTGCGTCCGTTTACGTTGAAGCTGGATCATCGATTTTCCGGTTCGCTGTCGCTGCATGCGTTCGTGCAGCAACCGCGGACCGATGCGGCTCCGATTGCGGCTCCGATTGCGGCCCCGATTGCGGCTCCGATCGCGCAGGTGCAGGATGCGGTTCGGCAGCACGGCGTGCTCGTGTTTGAAGCGTCGCCCGAGCAGCAGTTATCGGTCGGGCCGGAAGTCGGCTCAATCCCCGGCTTGTTCGTGGCTGATGCGGGACTGGTCGATGCTCCCGAGGTCTCAACCGGACGGCGAACTGCGTTGATCTATCGTTTTGTGCAGCCGGGTTATGCGTTCCAGGTGAATGAAACTCGCTTCGTGACTAACGCAATTCCATCAGC
>CANJQC010000180.1 GCA_947476295.1 Planctomycetaceae bacterium
AGTGATTCAGCAGGAACTCACTGCTGTTCAGGAGTGCCCAGAAGACATCGGCCATAGCAGATTTTGCGTCTCCGGTGGTGCCGCCGTCGGTAATAAACTTACCGAATGTTACTCGTTCGGAATCGTTCGGTCGGCGGCTGAGCGCGGCCACAAACAGAGTGTCAAGTTTTTCATCATTGGTCATCAGTGGAAAATCGGCAACGGCACGCAGGGTCTGACTGTTATCAAGCGTGGTGGCGTTGTCAATGAATTCTCCATTCATCATCGCGAGTGCCTGAAGGATTGTGGTTTCTTTCATCAGCGGTGATTCTGTTTCGTCTCGAAACAGTTCCAGAAACCGGCCGCGCGGAGTATCAGTGTCGATCACGAACGGGTTGTCTGTGCGGTACGGCTGATAGTATCCCACAGCTTCAGCCAGACTGTCGAAGAACTGTTCAGGGGTCATCCCTCGCAACGCCGCGCGGGCGAACCGAGTCGGATCGGACTGACTTTCGTGCGTCTGGCGACTCGTTGTTTGGTAAACGCGGGTGGCCGTGATCGTGCGGACCAGAAACTCCAGATCGAAATTGTGAGCGACAAACTGTTCGGCCAGCAAATTCAAAACGTCGGGATGCGATGGCGGATTGTTGTCAGAAAAGTCATCGACAGGTTGTACGATGCCCTGGCCCAAAAACTGTGACCACATGCGATTGACAGCCATCTTTGCAAACCACGGATTGTCACGAGCCGTAACCCAGTCAGCCAGAATTTTGCGAGGCTGTGTGTCATCCTTCCATTCCGGTTCGATGCCGGTCAGAAATTTTGCTGTGACGACGTTACCAGTTGAAGGCACCCGAATCGAATGCGCACTGTTGTTTTCGCGCACGTTCATCATCATCGCCGGATTGTCGGGATCAGCATTGTCCGGCTGCTGGAATCCCGAATAAAACGCTGCCATATTCCAGAACTGATCACGCTTCCATTTGTCGAACGGATGATCGTGGCATTGAGCACAATCCAGCCGCACGCCAAGGAAAGCCCGCGATGTGCCGGTGGCAAGATTCTCCGGCTGCAACTGACGGACGATAAAGAAGGCGCTGGGGGAATTTGCAGACTGCAGCAGGCCCGGTTGATTGTTTCCAAAGTCAATCGGTGTCGTGATCAGTTCACGCACAATCTGGTCGTACGGTGTCTCCTCCGAAAAATGTTTCCACAGCCATGCTTCAAAACCGGGCACCAGGGCGCGCGTGCCGGGTTCGTCGAACGCTTGAGGAATCAAGGCATTGCGCCAGATGATTGTGAAGTGGCGCACGAACGCCGGGCTGTCGAGAAGTTGTTCGACCAGCTCGCTGCGTTTGGTGGCCGAAGTGCTGGAAAGGAACGCCCGCGTTTCCGATGCTGCCGGAATGCGTCCGGCCAGATCCAGATACAACCGCCGTACGAATTCTTCATCCGTCGCTGCGGGTGCTGGTTCGACGCGATCGTAGGTCCATGATTCTGAGAACAACCGATCGATTTCAGCCGCCGTGTCCGCCACGGACTTCGGCTCGGGCCTGGCGAATTCTGACGCAGGAGCGTACATACATGTGATTAGCACATGGCAAGTGACCAGAATGAGTTGAGTTTTCATGGCGGGCTCCACACACTGCACTGCTTTATCGTGCAGTTTAACTATTTTCCGACGAATCAGCGTAGGTTAGGGTACTCGTTCCGATCCAATTTCGCATCAGGCAGAAGTCAACCGAGCCGGAGATTTGTCTGTCGAAGTTGTTGGATTTGGATTCAACTCGTGTTTTCCGGGCCATAACTCTTGTGAAGCCGTCTCCTGATCTTGTTGTCAACAAACTCACGATGGCCGTCACCGAGCTGGATGTCGGTGGTGCCGAACGGGCGTTCGTCAAAATTGCCATCGGGCTGAAATCCCGTGGCTGGGCCGTCAACGTCATCAGTCTGCGCGATGCCGGGCCGCTGGCGGAATCGTTGCTGCAGGCGGGAATCTCCGTTGAAGCACTTCAGTGTGGCGGCTTTGCTGATTTTCGCGCCATCAATCGTATGAAGCTGGCGTTGCAGAAGAATCCGCCAGCTGTGTTGCTTACATTTTTGCATCAGGCCAACATCGTCGGACGTCTGGCCGCAAAACGTGCTGGTGTAAAGACCGTCGTCTGTGGCGTGCGAGTCGCCGATCGTCGCTGGGCTGTCCGCGTTTCGGAAGCGCTGACGAAACAGCATGTCACACACTACGTTGCCGTCAGCCGGTCAGTTGCGAAGGTCCATCGCAATCTGTGTGGTATCGCGCCGGGACGTGTCGGTGCGATTTACAATGGTGTGGATCTGGAAGACATCGATTCCGCCATGGCGGTATCGCGCACCGAATTGCACTGCGATGACGAAGATCAGGTCATTCTGTGCGTTGGCAGGTTAAGTCCACAAAAAGCTCCATTGGATATTGTCGAAGCATTTGATGAGTTGCGTCGGCTGGATCCGACCGGTCATGCGCATCGAAAACTGGTATTTGTCGGTGATGGACCCTTGCAGCCAGTGCTTAAAAAACGGATCCAACAGAAGCGGCTTGAGGACCATGTCCAGTTGCTTGGCTGGCGATCGGATGTTGCGTCTGTGATGAAATCGGCGACTGTGCTGGTGCTTGCATCGAAGTGGGAAGGGCTGCCGAACGTCATTCTGGAGTCGCAGGCAGCGGGTCTGCCGGTTGTTGCGTCTTCAGTCGATGGTTGTATGGAAGTGATCGAAGACGGTCAGACAGGGCGACTATTTCCGCCCGGCGATACGCACGGTCTGGCTGTTATTCTGCAAGAATTGTTAGGATCGCAAAACAGTTCAATCAACTCTCAATGTCAAATCCAGAACCCGCGTCGGAGACACGGGGCACATTACAATTCGCAAGACTACTCAAATACCGCACAGCGAGATTCGCTGGTCCGGATAGCGACGACCGCCCGTAAGTTCGTTGCCGCCGGTTTTTCGTGGGAAAAATGCATCAGCGAGTACGACGCATTGCTGCGAAAACTGCAATCCGCCGAATCTGGCCCGTCGTCATTGCCCAATCGGTAGATGAAGCGACGTTGTTACGTCAGAATGCATTCACGCAGCTCAGTCGCTCGGCCGAGTGAGATTCCGAGTCTGGTTCGGTGTAGTCGGCACGTCGCTCGCTTTATTCTTCATAAGGCCGTGAGCGGTATCAATCATATCAATCAAGGTTCATCACGTTGACAACCGGGGCTCATTACACTGTACTGGCACGACGATTCCGGCCTCAGGCGTTTGACGACGTTGTCGGGCAGGAACACGTCGCTCGCGCTCTGACGAATGCGATCAAAGCTGGCCGCGTCGCGCATGCGTACATGTTTACGGGTGCTCGAGGAGTCGGCAAAACATCCACTGCGAGAATTCTGGCAAAGGCACTGAACTGCCCCAACGCAAAGGACGGCGTGCCATGCAATCAGTGCGAAATCTGTGACGGAATCTCCGCCGGCAACGACGTCGATGTGCTGGAAATCGATGGTGCGTCTAATCGCGGTATCGATGATATCCGTTCGCTCCGCGCCAACGTGGGCGTGCGATCTATGCGGACTCAGTACAAAGTCTACATCATCGACGAAGTCCACATGCTCACCAAAGAAGCTTTCAACGCGCTGCTCAAAACGCTGGAAGAACCGCCTCCGAATGTCAAGTTTGTGTTCTGCACCACCGAACCGAACAAAGTCCCGGACACAATTCTGTCTCGTTGCCAGCGATTTGATTTTTCGAGCATCAACGATATATCAATCGCAGACCGGCTGCGTGAAATTGCCACAATTGAAGGTTTCGAGGTCTCCGAAGATGCTTTGGAACTTGTCGCACGTCGAGCGCGAGGATCGATGCGAGACAGTCAGTCGCTGTTTGATCAACTGCTGGCATTCAGCGACGGCACAGTGTCTGCCGAAGATGTTCATCGGATGCTGGGAACGGCCGGTGATGAAAGGCTGGTGAATCTGTTCGATGCGATTGTCGAACATCGACCCGGAGAAGTGCTGGCTCAACTGGATGCGTCATTTGCGACGGGCGTGCAGCCCGGCGAACTGATGGACCAGGCAATCGGATATGTGCGTGATTTGATGGTGACCGTGAGCGGCGGAGATGCGGTCTCGCTTTGCAGCGTTGCGACTCGTCATCGTGAAACGTTGATGAAGCAGGCGACGCGGCTGAGCATGCATTCCGTCATGGCCGCGTTTCAAATTCTGTCGGACGGCAAGAACCAGATGTTCCGCAGCACGTTTGCTCGAACGGTGCTTGAAATGGCAATGGTGCAGGTGAGTCTGTTGGAAAACCTGAGTGCGATCAGCGATCTGCTGTCGGGGCGATTACCCGTATTGCCAGAGGTTGCGACCGGGCATCCGGAAGCGACTAATGTTTCGACATCTCCTGCCGCAGCGTTGCCGGCGGCGGAAAAAAAAAACGCTGATACACTGAAAATTGCGGAAGCAAAACGGGTCCTGGCCGCTCCGACGACGGAAATTCATGCCGACGAGGATGCGTCTGAATCGCATAAAGAAATGCCTGACGGCGCGGCAGTGGTTGCAGAAGCCCCCGCGTCACCCGAATCGGCGTCTGTGGAATTGCCGCCAGTTGCAGCGGCACCAGAGATTGAACTAACTCAGGAAAATTGCCCGGCGTTGTTCATGAAGCTGCTGAGTGCCCTGGGACTGACAATTTCTGCAGGTCTCAGGCAGGCCAGCGGGCTCAAACTGGGTTCAGAAAATCGCCTTGAAATCCTGTTGGATTCATCTAGTGAGTTTGCCAGAAAAGCTCTCGATCAGGCCGATAATCGTGCCCGTATCGAAGCGGAGATTCTGCGACTAACCGGACGCACGGTTTGCATTGCCCTGCGTCTGACGGCACCAAAGAAGTCAGTGACGGCATCCTCGGCTGGGGCGACAGTTAGTCCTTCGCTGTCCAAATCTGTCACTGAGAGCAATGCGGGACATGCGGCAAAGTCGAATCAGCGGAATCAACGGGCTGAAGCAAGTCCACCACCGGCAGCACCGCTTCGCAATCTGATGGGGGAAGTCGATCCCGCCAGTGATATGTTCGTGCGCGAAGTCATGGAGGCGTTTGGCGCGACGGTTGTTAGAATCACAAATGCGCCGGCTGTGCAGGTGGCGACCAGCGAATGTGATAATGCAGACGCCGCTGAATGACAGATCCAGAAGTCAGGAATTAAGAAATCACGAAAGAGACAGCCTATGTTTGGTGAATTGAAAAACCTTGCGAACATCATGCAGCAGGCCGGTGAAGGCATGAACGTCCCGGGTTTGCAGGATGCGATTGCAAAAATAGGGATGGGGTAACGCCGTGCGATTTACAGATCGCCGGGCAGCCGTTTGCTTTCCGTCAATCGCGCGATCAATCCCAGAGTGGCGAGCGCATCGTGAATGGATTCAGTCGATTTTGGGGATCCCGTTCTGGCTGCATCGGTGAGCCAGAATCTGCCGGAGACTCCGTCGGCATGAGCCGTGATATGGGATGACTGCGTGTTCATTGCGCGATTTAATGCCAGCGAAAGACGTTCAGAATTCACAGGCTGGCCGTTGGCATTGAGGACTTGAAACTGACGATCATCCTCCGGGATTATCATGGTCCGTGCGACGTGCGGCGTCACGGCGGAATCATGCGTGCTGCGGCAGATGATTTCCAGGCCCGTTGTCTGTAAGATCCAGGCAAGTCGTTGCTGAAGCAAATTGTCATTGGTTCGGACCAGAATCCGCAGCCCGGACTGCTTTGGATACCAGCGCAGCAGCCAGTCTCGATAGCGATCTTCGAAACTCAAGACGTCATGCGGGCCTGATTGTCGAGTCAATCGGCGAGCCCAGCGAGCGCGGGCTGTTGCGTCAGGCAGTCGGAGTTTCAGAAACGGTGCAGTGTCGTGACTGACGTGCTCCAGCTGCACACCAAAGTCTTTCCAGACGACTGGCACAGCATCGCCATGGCGATCAAAGACGTCCAGTCCGGCCCAGGCATTCGGCGATCCCGCACCCGTCACCAGAATTGCGCCGCAGCACTCGTGAAAACAACGGGCCGCCTCCTGAATCGAGGCCGCCGTGCAACGACCGACGTCCATCACCGGCATGCCGAATTCCCGACTTGCCGCGACAACTCCAATCGCCAGATCCACTGAAACGCTGCGTTCGTCGTAGCCCACGATCACGGGGGCGACAGACTGAAATGTAGCTGCGGACGTCGTAGGTTCCGTCACACCCGCTTGTCCCAAACGAGCCTCACGCGGCGCTCGCATGGCATCTGGATGAATATCGTTTTGCCTAGATTGCTCGTGCAGACAGGCACAGAAGATCCGAATCAGATCGGATGCGGTCTGACGATCCAGATCGTTAATGTACTGGCCTCGAACGCCAAATTCCGTCCGACGAATTCCATCGACGCGCTGGCTGCGAATACGTTCGGTTTCCAGCACCGTGCGTTTGGCCAGTCCTTCCGAATCAAATCGCCATTCGCACTGATCGCAGCCAGGCCATGCCGCATTCAGCCGAGCCAGATGAATCGAACGCGAAACGGCAGCGGAACTTCCCGGACAGACGAACGGCGACCCGGACACAGGTTCCAACTGGTCAAGCAGCTCATGCGAGGTTGTTCGAAACGGTTCGATGGGCATTAGAGTTTTTAACGCTGATAAATTGGCAAATATCCGTATTCTATCGCCAATGCCAGCACCGACAGCGAGGTCGAATACACCTTTCCTGCCTGACGTTCGGTGCCGTTTTCGGGATTCCAGTAACCGGTTGGATGCTGCAGGTCCAGAATTGTGCGATAGAGTGCTTCACGCGACTGATGCCATTCGTCACCACCAACTTTGAACATGCCGACGGTACAATAATAGGCACCGTAATAAAAATACTGTTCGCCCTTTGTGAGCGGTCGCGACAGAATCAGGTTAGCCGCCGAAATGGTTTCTTCTGTACGATGTTCTCCGCAGACTTCCAGCGCCACGATGCCGGTTCCTGATCGAGTCACTGAGCTGCCGTGACCGACCATGTAACCAAAACCTCCGTCGTGTTTCACGTGCAGGCGTCGGATGTAAGCGATTGCTCGATCGATGTTTTCCGCAGGTATGTCGCAGCCGATATCTTTGGCAGCCCTCAATGCCAACAATTGCCATGCCGTGACGCTCAGGTCGGCGTCACTGCTGGTGGGCTGATAACGCCAGCCGCCATCGTGCTCGGCGGACTTCTGGTGATTCTGAGCGTCGATGATCAGTTTGACGGCCTTCTGCAGAACTTCACGGCACTTCTCGGATTGAGCCGGCTCAACCATGCCTGTAACTTCGGCCAGCATGAGGGTTGCGATGCCGTGACTGTACATCGGCCCATGACTGCGTTCCTTGCCGACCAGCAGTCCGTTGTCATGCTGCTGAGACAACAGCCAGCCGACACCGCGCGTCATGTGGTGACCGTAAGGGCCTTCTTCCGGAACATGACCGCCTGCCAGAAACGACATGATCGCCAGCGCGGTGGTGGCCGTTGATTCACCGAAGTCACTGGTTGTCCATGCGCCTGATACCTGCTGTTCCGATGCCAGCCATGACAGCGCCCGGCGAATCGATGCGTCCAGCTCTTGATTTAGTTCACTGGCTTCATCGTCGGAAAATGCAAGTGCTGGTGGGAGTCCCGCAACTGCCAGACCGCTGAGTACGTCAGCCAGAAATCTGCGTCTTGAGGCGGAACGCTGGCAGACGTGCTTGAAAGGAAAGATTTGTTTCATGGACTTGAGATTTATATCCATCGTGCCCCGACACTCCGAGGCGGGATTTTTGAATTTTTGTTCACACAAGCCTTTGCCATTTCAAATACGCCGCGTCAACCGCATCAGGATCAAGCGGGACAATCCAGAGAGTTGTCAGGATAAGGAATTTCGGTTGAGCCTGTAGGCCGCACCAAGCGAAGCACAGTTCCGGCAAATTGCACTATTGCAACAGATTGACTCCTGCGTGGCAATTCCGATCCAAAGTAGGCATATTCTGAATGGTGCGTGGCCCGCAAACGATTGCTGCGGAAGGCAGAAAACTAGCCTCGGAGAGTCGAGGCACAATGTTCCCCGACTCTCCGAGGCGGGATTTTTCTTCCGGAATTTTTGTTCACACAAGCCCTTGCCACTTCAAATACGCGGCCAGCACCAAATGCCCCTCCGCAAACGGCTCGATGCGCTCTGCCGACCACGCAGCAATTCGATGCCGCTTGCCATCGCGATCGAAGATCAGATCGATGCAGAACCCTGCGTCGTCACTCGCTTCGAAGTCCACGACAGTGACGACATCGTCAACGATCTTCGCGGAAAACGGGAACGCCAGTTCGTCCTCCAGCACCGACAAAAAACAGGAATACTGTTCTTCCTCATCATGCGAACGGGGCGAAAATCGTGCGCGAGTGGTCGGCTGCTGCTAGGCTGAATGTGCAACCGCCAAACAGACAAGGCCCCGGAAAAAATTCCGGAGCCTTGTTAATTGAAATCAGTTCACATCAATCGCGGAATGCTGCCGGTGCGATTTATGCATATTCGCGATTCTTTTCAAGACCGGGCATTGGAATTGGGTACTTGCCTTCTCCGTCAGCCTGAAGTGGTGACATCGATTCCATCGTGAGCTTTTCGATGTCTGGAGCGAATTCGTGCTCGCAGTTCATCATCTGCTCCAACGTCATTTCCTGTCCGGTATGCGCGGCCATGCGGCCCATCGATGTCACAATGCTGGCCATGCAGCCGCGTTCGACTTCGTTATACTTTTCGTTGTTGCGGATCGCAGCAATGAGGTGCTTCCACTCGTCTTGGTAGGGATTGTTCTTTTCGGGCTGCGGAAACTGCCACGCGATGTTGGCTTCATCTTCTTTGTGCCCTTTGTAGATCCGGGCGCGCGATGGCCAGTGAGACGCGGATGAAATTACGCCCAGTCCTTTCGTGCCGTGTGCGTAGCTGGCAAATTCCTGATAACAGCCCGGAATCGTGCGACCGTTGACGAACAGCTTTGTACCGTCGTCGAACGTGTACTCCATCGAATACGTGTCGAAGTTCTGATCGACACTGTCGCCACGATAATGTCGTCCACCGCTGGCTTTGCAGCTCACCGGCCACGCATTCTTCATCCAGCACGACTCATCAATGTTGTGAATGAGGAAGTCACTGACCGCTCCCCCGCTGAGCCACAAAAATCCGTGGAAGCGGCTGATCTGGTACAACAGCTCGCTCGCGCCTTCCGGCTTTGGTCCAGTCGCGGCGGTGCCGGTTGGTCCGGCCATGCGATAGGCACGCATCATGGTGATGTCGCCGATCTCACCATTCTGAATTCGGTCAAAAAGTTCGCGGCGTGCTTCGCAGTGACGGCACATCAGGCCGACCGCAACCTTCAGGTCTTTCGCAATCGCCTTGTCATTCAACGCCAGCATCCGCCGCGTTGTGGGGCCATCGACGGTGACCGGCTTCTCCATAAACACGTTGAGCCCTTTTTCGATGGCATATGTGTAATGGACCCACCGAAATGCCGGAGGAGTTGTCAGGATCACCACGTCACCGGGCTTCAGACAGTCCATCGCTTTCTTATAGCCGTCGAAACCGATGAAGCGACGTTCTTCCGGGACATCCAGCTTGCCATCACTTTCGTGCGTCTTGCTCAGATTTTCATGACTGGCCTTCAGGTTCTTATCGAACACGTCAGCCATTGCAATGAGCTTAATCGGTCCGCTGTCGATGGACAGCGCATTGCCAGCCGCACCTGTGCCGCGACCACCGCAACCGACGAGGGCCAGTTGAATCGTGCTGTCCTGAGCGGCATACATTCCCGATGCCGCCCCGCTGAGCAGCGTTGTGGCCGCCGCCGCAGCCGTGGATGATTTGAGAAAGCTTCGTCGTGAGGCTTCGGGGAGGTTGATCGTCATACAATGACTCCGCTACTGATGATGGAGGGAAAAACGCTCAGTTCTGCAACCTGCAGAACGAAACGCAGGAAACAGGCCGCGCCGATCACTCAGCACGAATACCTGAGGCAGGTATCAGCATTATTGCGTGCAACCCTCGCTAAAGGAAACGATTTGGCAGAATGCCTGACGCGGGCTTTGCCCGCAATCCCAGGGCGATCGGAGGGGTGTCAGCCCTCCGGGCGACTTGAGATTTTAAATACCTCTTTTCAAGAGTTCATTCGGAATGACTTGCTTCAGATCCATCGGTGTAAATCGGACGGTACCTTTTGCAAATGATTGCCCTGAGCCAACCGTCACTTTGCCCTTCACGGGCACAAGGACCGGACCACCATCACTGCAGCCAATTCCGCCAAGCAATAGACACGGTATCCAAAGGCAAATCATCGAATTCCAAATTCTCATCGTGAACGTTCCTGTCAAAAATAATCCCGAAACATGTTAAAGGTAAAGAAACGGGGGAATCCGCGCTGCTGCGACAGATGATGGCGTGTTTGATGGCCGGGGATGTCGTCGTATTTCATCGTTACTACTGACGAAACTGACGGACGTTGATGCGTACACGAAGGAAGACATCGCGGAGCTTTATGTTCCCTGACCTTGGCGATTGTGTCCCATGCGGTGGTGCAGCCAGGCGGGGATCCACAGGCTGAGGAGCGTGGCGCCGAGGAGGGCCAGCCCACGCGGATCCCCCAATGGTAGATCTTGCGTCCAGACCCATACCGGGATCGCGGCAAACAGCAGCACGACCTGATAGACAAACACGTGGAGCGAGTGTCGGCCGAGGAACGCGATGGGGCCCCAGACGAAGACTCGCGGAAACCAAGCGATCAAAAATCCCAGCACGGTGATGGCTCCCAGCAGATTCACGACCCGGATCGGCCCCAGACGACCAATGTCGATGAGCGGTGCGATAAACGGCGGCACGCCGACGATGAGACCGTGATGGTGCGCCCAGAAAAAAACGCAGGCCAACACGCTGGCCGGAAAGAGCACGGCCCCGTAAGCCCGGATCGCCGTGAGCCCACGTCTCTGCCAGTGACAGCCGACCGTGAGACCAAGGACGAACGGCAACAGCCACGAGCAGGGGTCGAAGTAACCGCCATCGACGGGCAAGTCGGGCCAGGTCTTTAGCAATGACTCGAACAGTGCATTCCACGCTCCGAACTGCCCGACTCCCCAGAGCAGGCCCGTCACCAGCCAGACGAGCCACGCCCTGCCGGTGGCGAACCAGCGGAGCAGCAGCGGCGCGGCGGCTAGGTAGTGGACATAGAGTGGCAGGATGTCGAGGAACGGCGGCCGGG
>CANJQC010000181.1 GCA_947476295.1 Planctomycetaceae bacterium
CTTGCCACTGGCACAGAGTCTCTGGCCAGTGTTTGCGAGAGAGCCAGCCCAGAAAACAGTCCCGCAGTTCCAGCAGACAGGACGGCGCGCCGATTTACCCTCGCATGGCGCGAACACAGTCGTTCGGCGGCACGCAGTCGCGCAGCGAACGAAGAGCAAGTGTTGAAAGATGCAGGCGGGGAAATCATCGGCGGGGTTACGATTTGAACCGGATGGAATTGAGTTGGATGCTCTTGAATCGGCGACAACGTGATCTCGGGGAGAGATCCACTTCGATTCAAAACAGTTGGGAGGTCACAAGAATACCTCAGATCACCCGATCATGTCCAGTTTTCTGATCAAAATCCCACGGTCCGCCAGATTTGTAAATCTGCATGCGTGCTTTGAATCAGGCGGATTGTCGCAACAAAAGTCATAATCAACCGACTTCGGCGAAGTCGGCGTACGGCGAAGCCCCGCTACCATCAAACAATCAGCTATTCGGTTCTACCGGAACAAACGTCGTCCGGTTGCGTTCGAAGGCGCTTTCGGCAGCCTCCCTGGCGCGCCGCTGGAATTCCAGTTGGCTGCGATAGGGGCGCGTCGGCGAACCGACCGGCGGAAGATACGAACCATCCGGTGTGAGTGTGCGGGCCTTCATGTTGTCCCGCAGGCATGTTTTGAGGATATTAATTGCTCGGCGTTTGCAACTGTCGTCCAAAATCGGCACCAGAAGTTCGATGCGTCGATCGAGATTGCGCGACATCCAGTCGGCACTCGATATAAAGATGCGTTCATCACCACCGTGGTAAAAATACAACATTCTCGCATGTTCCAGAAATCGATCGATGATACTGGTAACGCTGATATTATCGCTCAGGCCAGGCACGCCCGGCTTCAGGCAGCAGACGCCGCGGACGTTCAGTTCGATCTCGACCCCTGCTTTAGACGCTTCGTAAAATGCGGCAATCATCCCCGGATCAGCCAGTGAATTCAGTTTGCCCATGATATGTCCACGGTCACCGTTTTTTGCACGCTCCGTCTCCACCTGAATCATTTCTATCAGCTTTTCACGCATTCCGATCGGAGCGGATTCGATCTGTGAAAACTGCTGAATCTGCGAAGATCCAGTGACGGCGTTGAACCAACTGATCGCGTCGTTACCCAGGTCACGATTGCAGGTGAGCAGGCTGATGTCCGTATAGAAGCGAGAAGTGATCTCGTTATAGTTTCCCGTCCCGAAATGACAGTAGCGCTGAAAACCCTGTGGTTCCCGGCGAACGACGATGCAGGCCTTGGCGTGCGTCTTTAGTCCGCGCACTCCGTAAATGACCTGCACACCGCTGTGTTCCAGCTGGCGTGCCCATTCGATATTTCGAGCTTCATCAAAGCGAGCCTTGAGTTCAACGATTACGGTGACGTTTTTCCCGTTTTCTGCCGCACGGACGAGTGACTTCACAACCGGGCTGTTGCGGCTGGTGCGGTACAGCGTCTGCTTGATGGCCACGACGTCCCGATCATCGGCCGCTTCCGACAGCAATCGCAGCACCGGCTCAAATGACTCATAGGGATGATGCAGCAGCACGTCCTGTGACTTCATGGTGTCAAAGATCGATTCAGACGGATCAAGCTTTGGCGACGCGCACGATGTCCAGTTTGGATACAGATGCTGATCAAAACCACTCACATGGGACAACTGCATCAGTTCGCTCAAACCCACAGGCCCTGGCACCAGAAAGACATCGCGTTCTCCAACCCGCAAGAGCGTCTTGAGAAACTCCAAGATCGGCCGAGTCACACTGTCGGTGATTTCAAGCCGGGTGCAGAAGCTGTCTTTGCGATCATCCAGGACATCTTCCATTTCTGCCAATAGATCAGCACCGTCGTCGTCACTGACAGTCAGATCTGCGTTGCGTGTCACGCGAAACGGTACGGTCGCCAGAATTTCTTCACCGGGAAAGAATCGTTGGACCATCATGGAAATGGCATCTTCGGTCAGAATGAATTCATAACCACCAATGCTGGGCAACGTGATGTAACGCAGATCATATCGCCCAAAGGGAATCACGGCAAAACGCCAAGGCTCGCTTTCAGACTTGCCTTTCAACTGCACGACAACATTGACTGTACGTCCAAACAACAGCGGAAATCGCGAGGGATCATGAACAGCGATGGGCGTCAGTACGGCCTGAATCTGTTCCTGAAACACCGTATCGACGAAGTCGATCTGCCGATCATTCAGCTCGTTGATTCGCCGTCGGCGAATGCCGGCTTCCGCCAGTTGTGGTTCCAGTTGTTTCAGATACACGTAATACTGATCAGATACCATCTTCTGAGTGCGGATGTTGATCGCATTGATTTGCTCGAGCGGAGACATTCCCGATGGATCATTCCCCATTTCTCCAGCACGAATCGCGGTCAGCAGACTGCCGACGCGCACCATGAAGAATTCGTCTAGGTTGGACGCGGTGATGGCAAGGAACCGCAATTGTTCCAGCAATGGAACCGACGGATCGGATGCTTCATCCAGCACACGCTGATTAAACTCCAGCCAGCTTAATTCACGATTCGTCAGCAAGTTTTGGGTGTCGGACATAGTTCATTTCCAGGGCGGGTCATGCAGCCTACCGCGGCGATTCACGAAGCAGCACACCAAGCCCGAACGTATCTTCCAGAAGCGAGGCTTTTTGACGCAGTTCCATACGCTCGAGCGACAGGTCGCCAGCAGAATTCCTGACGGTGATCACCAGACGATGACGTTCGATCGTGCATTCAATGTCGCGTACACGCTGGCTTCCGGTATGATCCAGCGCGACCGCAACACGCAGAATTCCGGCCAGCCGCGACACCACAACGCGGTTATCGCGATCGAGTCTGGCAAACAACTCGTGTGTCGGTTTCGGTGCTGCACGGCGGTGATACCGGGCGATCATGGCCACCAATTGTTGATCCTGTTCATTCAGTCCAAACAACTCACTATGCGAGATCAGATAGTGCGAATGCTTGTGATAGCCCGACACTCCCACGAACAGGCCAATCTCGTGCAAAAGTGATGCGACATAAAGCAACGTCTCGCACCGTGCATCCATGCGATGTTCAGACTGCAGTGAACGAAAAAGCGTGCGAGCCAGTTCGGCGACATGACGCGCGTGCTGTAAATCTACCTGATACTTCCGAGCCAGTTCGCTGGCCGAGTTGACGATCTGATCACAGAAGTCGGTTGACCAGTCGTTCGACCTGAGCATTCCCTGCAGTAGCGCATCGCGCAGATTGAGTCCCGTGATGAGCAGTTGAGAACATCCGAGCAACTGCGCCAGCCGAAGATTCGCCAGCAACGCTGGAACCAGTGTTTCGGCCTGAGACAGCTCGAGGTGATATTTTCGCATGATGCGATCGACCGTCAGCAACAGCAGTTTGGTCGTGAGTTTGTCAAGATCTTCGACTGCAATACGACTCAGGCCCGACGCCTGAAGTTCAACACCCAGCACCTTTGCAGCAAACCGCATGTCTCCGCCCAGCCCAACGTACTCCACCGGTCGACCTTTCGGAACAATATCCAGCAGCGGCTCGAGCGTACGGTCAATTTGACCGACCATGATGCTCCCCATCCGACTGCGAGTGGTCTGCGAATGCAGGATCATCTGCTGGAGTCGCAGCGATCCCAGGCGGTACGGCTGCGAATGGATAATATCCTTTCCCTTCAGGACCAGCACTTCCGTATTGCCACCGCCAACCTCAGCCACGACGGTCAGTCCATCCGCCAGCGTGGCATCATTTTGCAACAGCGGGCGAACACCAAGGTAAGTCACGCGTGCGATTTCCGCGTCGTCAATCAATTCAACCGACAGTCCGGTGGCCGTGTAAATGCGGTCCAGCACTTCCATTCGATTTGCAGCTTCGCGCACGGCGCTGGTTGCCACGATGCGAATGTGTTTGGGATCGCTGCACTGATACTCCTTCAGCTTGCGACGATAACTCTTCAGAATCTTGATCGTCTCCTGCAGCGTTTTACGCTGGATCTCACCCTGAGTAAACGTGTCTTTCCCCAGACTCAAACCGCGGACAAGCTGCTCCAGCACGCGGACGCGGGAACTGCCATCGCTTTCACCCAGCGCCATGCGAATTGCGGACGTCCCCAGTTCAATTACGGCCAGCGGAAATGCATTCACAGACCGCGCTGGTTCTGGCGCAGGATCTTGGCGAACCGACAGGTCATTCTGAGTTGTCTCGTTCTCCGTTGTCATTGACGTTTAGTTCTGTTGCCGAATTCAGTTCCGGTCATCGCGCTGGTTCGCATCACTACTTTTTATGGTAGTGAATTGTTCAATGCTGTTGCAAAATGCAGAACGAGTCTCAGGACTCGTCCATATCTCTGTGTCAGACTTTCTTCGCGTCTTTCAATGCGGTTTCCTGTCGAACCCATGCTGCTGCACCGGTCGCACCGGCAAGGTCGCCCAATTCGCTCAATTTAAGCTTCGCACAATCTGCGAGGGAAGGCAATACGTTTCGCCTAATCCCTTCCCTGACAGATTCCAAGTAAAGTTTGGGCATGGCTTCGACCAGTCCTCCGCCGAGAATGATGACATCCGGTGCAAGGATATTGATCAGGCAGCCAATTCCACGGCCAACCTCTTCAGCCGCCCGACGCACAATTTCCTCAATTGCTTTATCACCCATGTCGATCGACTTCGCCAGCGAGGAACTGCGAATCTTTCCGACGTCTGTGCCTGCCAATTCTTTTAAGTGCGGTGCCTGGCCGCGGTACACTGCTTTTGCCGCTTCAGCCGCGATCGCGAGACGGCTGGCAAGTCCCTCCAGAGTCCCCACTGGACCAGCGCCGGCGGCGGCTCCTGCCGTCGCCATTTGTAGATACCCAACTTCCATGCACGACGATCGTGAACCTCGGAAAATTCTGCCTTCGTACACACAGCCTCCGCCAATGCCCGTTCCCGGAAACACGCCCAGCACGCAACGACTCCCCTGCCCTGCTCCGCTTGTGTACTCACCAAATACACCAGCATCCACATCGTTGCAGATCATGGCAGGACATGTGAATCGCTTTGACAGAAAATCCTGCAGGTCCACATTTTTCCACCCAAGATTCGGAGCTTCCAAAATGATGCCTTTCTGGAGATCCAATGGCCCTGGAACACCTGCACCGATCCCCGCGATTTCTTCCACCGCCGCGCCGGCTTCGGTCAGAGCCATTGAAATCGTTTCCGCCAGCCGCTCGAGAGCCACATGCTCACCTGCACTGCCTCGCGTTTTGCGGCGTTTTTTTGCCAGCACTTTCAGCTTCTCGTCGAACACGACGGCCATCATCTTCGTGCCGCCGAGGTCAAAGCCAACCCAGATCCTGCGTTTTGGTGTATCGGTGCTCATGGTCAGTCCGGGGCCTCGTTTTCGCAGTCGCCAGAAACTTCTCGCTGCGATTCTTTTTACTCTTCGAAACCGGAAGCATAGCAGTTGAGGTTACTCGACTCCATCAGCCCGACCGAATCGACTGGAAACAGGATTTTCTGCGGAACAGATATGGGCCGCACCGCACTTGAGTCTCTGCAGGGACCACTCACACATCTTGATTTGGCCAATCCCGAAGCTAGGATCGCTCTGCTGCATGCCACAGGGATTCTGGACTTCGCAGATCCCAACTGCCAATTCCCGCCAACGGGCGAAAATGATAACATCGCTCAGCTGCATCCTAAAGTGGGCGGCCACGGAATGGTGGACTGCTCCGGCGACAGGCTGGTTGCAGCCTCGTGTCACCTTCGCCGAGACGCGGCTTGAAGCGAGTCAGAGGATTCCGCTTTCCTCAACTCATTGTACCGGCGGGCTGAAGCACATCTCTCGCCAGCGAATCGGAATCGTCGGTCTTCAAATGTTCAGCCTGCACACAGACCTCAACCGCCTTCCGGCGATGATGCAGGCTGAGCCGAACCGGGCTGAATACATTCACGTGTGACCTGGCGGGCGGCTTTCCAGGCATGGCGAATTGTGAACAATCGCGATTCGATCTGCTCAGCGGTGAAATAGCGTCCGTGATCGCTGTGTGGCAGTCCAGCCAAAGCTAAAGTCAGCGGAAGCAGATCAAGAAACTCCTTATATTTTCGCTGAACGTCGCTGGGATCTGCCATGGCGTATTTCCGGGATTGAAGTCGCAAATGACACCGGGCCTGGTGAACAATTCGCAAAGCCCGTTGACGTGAATTGTGCAGGATCAATCGACTTATCGTCGCCCCATGTACTGTTTAATGATCGCGTCTGCCGCACCAGTTGGTTTTCCCGTGTCCTTCGGAGTTGCACCGGTGGCTCCCTTCGCAACATCTGTTTCTTTGACACCCGTATCTTCTGGATTTGGAAGTATGGCAGGTGGCCCTGCCGCAGCTTCAGGAGCGGCTGGTGGAGGCTGCATTGGTCCGACCTGCATCGGATAACTCAATTGAGGCATCATCTGCGGGTACATTTGTCCGTAGCCTGCCATCATTGGCTGCTGATACGGATAGCTGCCGTACATGCCTCCGGGGTATCCCATCTGAGGCATCATCTGCTGGTACGGATACTGCCCAGGCATCATCTGCGGCATGTTGAAAACGGTCGAGTCGCTAGCGTTCGCGACTGGAGCCAGTTGCATGGGGGCAGCGGACATCGGAGCCTCGATCTTCGCAACTACAGCCGGTGATACCGCTGGCAATTCGTAAACTGTTTTTTCCGTGAACTGAGTATCTTCGTTAGATACGGTCCGCGGCGTTGCAGGTTGCGGCGGAAGCACAGCACTATCGGATTCGACAGCAGTGACACCCGGTCGAATGACAAGTTCAAACTCCAAATTGCCGATGATAACTTTGTCACCGGCGACCAGAACAACGTCCTTCCGAATCCGCTCGCCGTTCACCAGAGTGCCATTTGTACTGCCAAGATCTCTCAGACGGACGGAATACTCGTCCACGTTGAAGACACAGTGGTGGCGACTGACCATTTCACTATTGGGCCGCAGCTGACAATCCTGCTCGCGACCGATCAGAAATTTTGGCCGATTCAACGGAATAACCTGTCCTGCGTGCTTGCCGCCGACAACTTTGAGTTCCGCATAAACCATAAACGCGACGCTCCGAGGGTATAAAACCACTCCGTAAAACACACGCACTAGAGGTTCTAGGAGAAATCGACAGGAGATGTTCCCCTATGTCTCCTGAATCTAACAATCGGACGCACGTCTGCCAGTATGAAATGCCAACTGCTTGCAAAAATTACGATTTTCATTCGAGGTCCGATTCCTTGGCTGGGTTTTATAATGTCTAAGTGTGCAAAAACGCTTTCTCCGGCGAGCAATACCCCTCCATCGCAGTGATAATTGCAAAAAACAGGCAGTATTCGAGTATTTTAGCAGATCAGTCGAGGTGCGGAACCGAAGTTCTAACCGTCACTGTTCGATTTCGATACTGAATCTATTTTGACTGTCAGCCGAAGAGTTTCTGACCCTGAAACGGCCTTTCTGCCAAAACATCCGTTGCGATCCCGAATGTTTTGAACAGATCTTTCATCTCATTTCCAGCGCGATTGCTGCCGCAAGTGATTTCTCTGCCTGAGTAAAGCTTCGGAAATTCGTCGATCCGCTCACGGCATTGGCAATCGTGTGCGGGAGATTTCGCCGGAACTCGGCGTCGGAAAAATTCGGCTCAAGATCTAAGATCCCCAGCACCTGCGGTGCCAATGCTGATGCTTTGAGTATGATGCTGCCATGCTGCAGAGTTATACCCTTACGCCGTCGCTGTGCACTGCCGACAATCTTGCTGCCTAACACATGGATAATGTCGTTCGGGTTTTTCCGCAGGAAACAGAGAAACGGTTCCGCTGCGACGCCTGTTTTGGTGTCCACCGTATTGGAATTCATCGCATCCAACTCGCTGCGCAGCTGACATGGCACACCTGAACTGGACAGGAGCCTGATAATCGCCCGATGGACCGTTTGATAAACGCCGGACGGATCCTGCCTCGCAGGATGGGACGCCGGCAAGACCAGACAATAGGTCGTCTCCTGATCATGCAGAATTGCGCCGCCTCCGCTCAATCGCCGGACCACCGGCAGACCCGGGAAGGGAGATTCCACTGTTTGTCCGGAGCCTTGAAAATAACCCAGTGTCACAGTCGGATCAGACCATTGATAAATGCGGACGACACTGCGTTCACGTTCTGCTGCCAACTGAAGCAACGCGGCGTCCATCGACATGTTGAAGACGCCGCTATACGTAAGCTCATCGATAATGACGTCGGCATGAGGAAGTCCAGTCGAGGCGATTGTCATTAGGGTTACTGATCCGATAGATTCCGTGTATGACAGATAAAAACGAACGCAACTTTGGGCCTCAACCGATCGCCGACCTCATGAAGCAACTTCAACTCAAGGCGCACGACCTTGTTGTAGCGTCCTCCGAACAACTGACTCACAAAATGGTGGCACGCGCTGTTAAAGGCCGACGCCTGACCAGCAACAGCAAGGGCATCGTACAGCGCGCGATGAATCAGGCAACCGGCAACTTGTACAAGCAGGGGCAGTTGTTCAATTATTGAGATGAATGGCCCCCTGACCCGCAGCCATTTGTGCAGTACGTGTGCTTGGCACGGAAAGTCTAGGCTCGGTCAGATCGGTTCCGGCGACTCAATTTTGGCGGGCGACAGAATCAGCGGCAGCACAGCCGTCAACAGATTACCGGAGAGTTCAACGATCCTGACGGAGTTCCCAGCGATCGACTCTGCGGCCTCGCACACTGATCTGAGATGCATGCCGCCGAAACGAACCGCGTATTCGCTTCTGTGAGCGTATCCGATACCCGCTGAAACAATTCTTTGGCTCGACACGCATGTCGCTGCACGCCGATCGGGCGACCTTCCCTCGCCTTGACTCCGGCAGCGGCAAGCTTGATCAGCCCCTTGATGAAATCTGCATCGCGACCTGATCGCCCGAATTCAATCCAGAGCTGCTCCCACGTCTCGTGAGCCTCCCAGTAGAACCCATGATTGAAGAGGTCAATCCCGAACAGATAATCTGACGAACGTTTCCAGTCCGAAGCAAGGCTGACCGGCGCCGTCAAGCTCCGGGGGGGTGTTTCCTGTTGAATCCCGGGAGCCCTGTAGCTGTGTCCGGACGAATCACGGATGGGATGCGGGAATCGTCCGGGAACGTAGGAGTACGGTGGCAAAGGCCGGTCCGGGCACAGTCGCAACATCAGGTTTGATCCGACAAAAATCCCCGGCCGATGGTCAGCGAGGATCGACGCATGAAGACCGCAGGAACTCGCTCAACTTCGCAAGATCGTCCGTCCCGATCAGATCGACGCCAGCGTCCTTCAGTTCCTGCCAGAGAACAGGGTTTTCGGGTGTGGCCCAGAACCGAATTCGGCAGCCTTTGGCATGTGCTCGGCCAACCATGTCATGTAATTCCAGCGTGCGTTCTTTCGAGACATCCGTTGCGTCAGAAGATCAGCCTCGTCCAGCAAGTGTAATCAAGGCCTGGGAGGACTTCGTGGAGGAACAGGTCTATCCGGTCCCGAACGCCAAGGCAAAGAGCGATTATCGCAACTACGAAAAACCGGCGCGCGACACCGTCTGCGAATTCTATCGTCAGTACCATCGGCATCAGACGTACGACTTTGTCCGCCAAAAACGCGATGCGTTCCTGCGGCGCGACCGCCGACAGATGAGCATCTTCGAAGCCCTAGATTTTCTGAATACGCTGGTTGACGATTCGGACCCCGATATCGACCTCGATCAGCTTCAGCACCTGCTGCATAGACGGACCAAGCGGAGCGCGGTTCCGGCATTTGCCTGACGCCTGCCGGAACGGCGCTCCGCGTGGTCCGGCCTGTCTACCCTTAAATTAAGTGTCATAGTTTCGTCCGCAGAATTCGATTATTGCCCATATCGACAACGTAGAGCAAGCCATTTTCCCATGTGACTCCGTGGGGATGGCTGAGCCGAATTCGAGCATCGCCCTGCCCTTTTCCAAGGATCGTCGTCACTTCGCGGGTCTGCGAATCCATGCGTCGAATGGCAGCGTTTTCGTCGTCAGCGATATAGACGTTGTCGGCATCATCAACGCAAAGATGTTTCGGCGATCCGAACTGCGAGGTCAGCCCCGTGCCATCTGCAAATCCTTTCGTTCCGGTTCCAGCGATTGTTTGAATCGTGCCATCCGGCAAGACAGCTCGAAGTGCATGGCCACCGCGTTCAAGGATCCAAATATTTCCCTTCGAATCCTGCGCAACGGCTCGTGGATCCACAAGCGGGCTTTGAACGGCAATATCACCATCCGTCGGCACGCCTTTCTTGCCATTTCCCGCAACGGTCGTCAAGAGACCCGACTTCAGATCAACAGCACGAATTCGGTGATTGTTGAGATCGGCAATGTGTAGCACATCGTTGGTCCGATTCAGCGTGATGCACATCACAAAATCAAATGTCGCTGCCGTAGCCGGACCGCCATCGCCGCTGAATCCCTGCTGGCCAGTCCCTGCGATGGTGGAAATCACACCGGTCGCTGCATCCACTTTGCGAACGCAGTGATTCCAACTGTCGGCGATGTACAGGTCGCCATTTGGCGTGACCGCGCAGTTGTGCATGCCGTTGAAAGTTGCGGCTGCCAATTTTTTGCCGTCTCCCTTGTAACTTTTTGTCCCGTCGCCACCCGCAAGATGCAGTTCACCGGCCACATCGAACCTCTGAACTCGGCCACCCTCCAGTTCCACAATCCACATATCGCCGTTCGAATTGAAATCGACGCCAAACGGCGATGCGAGTGGACTGGTCTTCGCATCCCACGTTCCACCTTCTGCCGCCATCAAGTCGCCCACGACGAATTCCACTTCACCGGCGCTCGCCGCGCCGGCCATTAAGGTTTCCACCGCCGCCAATAAAATCAATGCGGCAATTCGGTTTTTGTTTCTGGTCATTGGTGTTCTTTCTCTCATTGTGCAATCAATCATTCACTGAATGATAGGGGTAGGGAGGGCCGATTGATTTCGGCTCCCCCTCCCTCCGAACCGGACTGGCGGATCTCCCGCATCCGGCTCTCCGGTTGATGGTCTTACCTTCGTGAGGATTGACAGGCTGAAACATGGGCGGCGACAAGACTGAACAA
>CANJQC010000182.1 GCA_947476295.1 Planctomycetaceae bacterium
CATCGCCGACTTCGGGTTCCGATCGGCAGTGGTGTCACCGAGGCTGCCTGCAAAATCGTGTTCAGTCAGCGATTCAAATGCGCCGGCATAAAGTGGGGAATCGAATCCGGCGCATCCATTCTGAGTCATCGCCCTGAGCGGTCTCTGGTCAGACGCCCGCAACGCCATGTTCAACTCTCAAAGTGCGGCCATCCCTTCAACTCCACGACAAACGCTTCGTGCTCTCAACCAAAACGCCGCTAAAACTCAGGACCGAACAGATCGCACCCCTTGAGATTGATGCACATCCCAATGAATCCTGAAAAAACAGCCACGCCTATCATTCCTGCTGACCTCATCGGGTCATTCAGCGGAAATATCCAAACGAAAACAGGATAGAGCGGCCCAAACGGAGTAAAGATGGAAAGACCACCAAATACAAACAAGGCGATTAGAAGAACGGCTTTGGCGATACCCGATAGAACCTGCATGCCAGCCTTTTGGATCAGGTTGCGACCGTTGCCCTGCGAGTGTTGAGTGGACGTCACTTCGTCCTTCGGAATGGGATTTTCCATATGGGTGCGATCTGTTCAGTCCGTGGAAACGCGGGGGATTTTCTGGTTGGGAGCTCAAGTGTCACACGCTTTACGAAGTCTCCCATGTCCGCACCGGCCCGAAACTGAACCGTCGCATCAATATACCCATCTGGAGCAATCGTTCTGGAGGAAAATGAAGCGATCGTGCAGCCACATTGGTACTCGACCCTCTTGATGTTCACTGTCTCAGGACTGCTATTGAAAATGCGATAGGTATGTTCAACCGTCTGTTGCGGCGATAAGATTCAAAAGTCGTGAGAAATAATCGAGTCGGCAGTTGCTTTAGGGGGTTGCACGTCCGCCGTGGGAGCGCTTGCGTCACGAATCCCCTTCTCCGCCAAATCACAACCGAGTACCACGGTCGCGAATCCAAACACGCAGTGAAGAAGAATCAAGGGCTTCACAGAAGCTCCTCTCTTCGGCGCACCGCCAAGCAGCTTGGAAGCTGTGAAGTATCGAACATCGGCGGCTTCCACAGAAACTGAAGTTCATGGGCGCGGGGGGATTAATCCCCATCTCCCCCCCCCCCCGTTGTTTTTGGAGCTCCGCGTTTCGGGTCTACGCCATTCCTGTTGAGATCACAGTTTGGAAAAGACGTCGCTCGCGAACACTCAGGAAACCCGCGTCGGAGACACGGGCAACAAAGTTGAAATCGCAGTTCGGAAAGAATGTCTCACGCGAAGGCACAAAGCCGCAAATGTAGAAACCGCAGAGTCTTGTTTTGCTCTTCCCTTCGCCAAATTGAGGGTGCTGCTGGTAAACTTCTTGCTGCCGATCGCCTCACAGATCGACGTCGTCGGCGAAGCTGGCGTCTTCCATGATGATGCGATATCGCTCACTGGCGTCTTTGCCGAGCAGTTGATGGAACGTGGCGTCGGCTTCCAGTTGGCTTTCGATATTCACTCTCAAGAGGACGCGCGCACGCGGGTCGAGCGTGGTGTCACGCAACTGAGCGGCGTTCATTTCACCCAATCCTTTGAAGCGGAGTACGACAGCCGTGCGGTTGGCGGGGAGTGAAGCGAGGATCTCTTCCTTTTCGACATCGTGCCGAGCGTACATCACGTCCTTGCCGACTTCGATGCGATACAGCGGCGGCTGCGCGATGAACAGTTTT
Source organism: Planctomycetaceae bacterium (assembly GCA_947476295.1). Taxonomy (GTDB): domain Bacteria; phylum Planctomycetota; class Planctomycetia; order Planctomycetales; family Planctomycetaceae; genus SXXK01. Next base: position 1,690 of record CANJQC010000182.1, read on the forward strand.
CCCTGGCGAATCAGTTCGGTCATGTGTCGAAAGAAGAATGTCAGCAGCAGCGTGGAAATATGATATCCGTCGCTGTCGGCATCCATCAGCAGAATGATGCGTGCGTAGCGCAGCTGATTCACTTCGAAGTTCGAACCAACGCCTGCCCCCAGCGTTTCGACGATGTCGCGGATTTCGTTGCTCTCCATGATTTTTGACATGGTGAGCGATTCGGTGTTGAGGATTTTTCCTCGCAGCGGCAGCACGGCCTGAGTCCCTGCTTTGCGACCCATCACTGCTGTACCACCAGCCGAATCGCCTTCGACGATGAATAGTTCCGATTCCGCCGGATTCTTCGACTGACAATCGACCAGCTTACCCGGCAGATTTGTCTTGCGGCCACCGACAGTCTTGCGTCGAACCTCAGAGACGGCTTCACGACTGGCTTGCCGCGCGCGAGCGGACAGGACCATGCGCCCCAGAATCACATCCGCCAATGACGGATTATTGTTTAGCCAGTTTTCCAATGCCGGACGCACGACTCCATCCACGGTTGATGACGTTTCAGGATTGTTAAGGCGTTCCTTGGTCTGCCCCTGAAACATCGGATCCCCGATAAAGATGCTCAGCACACATACGATGCCCTCGCGGATGTCCTCCGCCGAAATCGTCACTCCGCGCGGTTTGAAGCCATGAACTTCCATGTAATTGCGGACGGCCTTGACGACTCCGGCTTTGAGGCCATTCTCGTGCGTACCGCCGGCGTGCGTGCGAATTCCGTTGACGTAGCTGCGAATGTTTTCTTCGGTCGAATCTGTCCACCGCAGCACAACTTCGACTTTGGCGTCCTTGTCGTCCCTGGTGGCGAAAAACAGTTGGTCATGAGCCGGTTTTTTGCCTGTGTCAGCCGTAACCTTTTCAATATACGCGACTATGCCATCAGGATGATGCAGTTCATATGTCTCTTTCTTCTGTTCATCGTGGAAGACGATTGTCAGGCCACCGTGAATATATGAGATATCTTCCAGATGCTGACGAATCGTCTCGCCGTTGAACAATGTGCGGCGAAAGATATCGTCGTCAGGACGAAAGTAGATTGACGTGCCTCGTCCACGAAACGGTTTTACTTTCTGGACCGGACCACTGGGCTTGCCACGGTGGAATGTCTGTACCCATTCGAATCCGTCACGATGGACTGTCGCGATCAGTTCAGAAGACAGGGCGTTGACGACGGACGAACCAACACCATGCAGACCGCCGCTGCGGGTGTAGTTCTTGTCACTGAATTTTCCACCTGCATGCAGCGTTGTCAGGATCACTTCCAGTGTTGATTTCTTCATCTTTGGATGTTTGTCAACCGGAATGCCGCGACCGTTGTCCTCGACCGTACAGGAACTTCCGTCTTTATGCAGCGTGACGGTGATGCGATCACATTCGCCTGCAAGGAATTCATCGACGGAGTTATCGACGATCTCCCACAGCAGATGATGCAGCCCCCGTGAATCCACACCGCCGATATACATCGACGGGCGGCGACGAACGGGTTCAAGACCTTCGAGGACTTCGATGTCTTCGCCGGTGTAGCTTGAACTTAACCTGGGGAGTGATGCCATGAATGAGAGTTCCTGAAAATCTGTGCATGTCAGGTCATCAATACGTGAGCGTGAACGCTGGACAAGAATTCATAGGGTGAACGTTTCAAAAGTTGACTTTGTAAATTTTGTTAGTAACCGGGAACCCCGTTGTTGCAATTCTGTTCCGGAATATTACCACGAATACCATGCGGAGTTTCCAAAACGCTTTCGGCAGAGTCCGTTCATGAAAAGCGTGAAATGTTTGATTGTCAACAATGCACCTGCTATTCAAGTTTGGTACCCAGTCGATAAAGCACTCAGCCTTCCCCAACGCCGCCGAGTTCGCTCCAGTCAATCAACTGAATGTCTGGTTGAATGAGTTCAATGAAGCCTGTTCTAGAACTGGTTTTGACTCCGCGACCGCCTCGGGATGTGACTTGGTACTTTGTCTGACCAAAACTCAGCACGCTGTCGTTGTCGTTGCGGACTCGAAGTGCATCGCTGGGACGCGAAAGCTGGACGACTCCGAGAAGTTCATCACCGGCTTCCAGCTTGATACCGCGGACGCCCTTCCCTGCATTGCCGAGCACTGGAACATCTTCAATGGCGAAATGCAGAATGCGGGCTTTCTTTGAAGCCATGAACATGGTCTCAGCATCGCGGACCAGATCCACATAGGCGACAGTGTCAGTTTTTCCCAGCCGGCAGAACTTGCGTCCTGATTTTGTCGAAGGAGTACGAAACGCCTCGAACGGCAGACGCATGACCTGTCCGGCTTTCGTCGCGATCAACAGAGTCAGTCCGACACCATCGCCGACTTCGTCCAGACTCGTGACAAAGCGAGCATCGGTCGTCAGTGCGCCGATGACACTCACGCCGTCCTTCATTTTCGCGCGTTTTGCCAATGGCTCGCCGTAACCCGATGACACCGGCAACTGGTCGATCGGCAATGTATACGCGATGCCATCGTTACAGAAGAAGACAACATGATCGAGCGTACTGCCGGGAACCACCGTCAGTACCGAGTCACCTTCGCGAACACGCGTCTTGGATACACTGCTCATATGGCCGACACGCTTGATCCATCCATCTTTTGTGACAACAACATTTGTGTTTTCTTTGACGATGTAAGCCTGCGGATCGTATTCGACAATCTCTTCCGCCGAACCAAGTTCGCTGCGTCGGTTGTCAGCGAAGTCTGCAGCAACCTGTTCCAGTTCCGTCGTGATCAGCTTCCACATCTTCGTCTTTGATTTCAGGATCGCTTCCAGCGCGGCGGCTTCGGCTTTCTTCACCGCCAGCTCTTCGCGAATTTGACCGATCTCCAGCTTCGAAAGACGGTACAATTGCAATTCGAGAATGGCGTCGGTCTGAATTTCATCCAGTGGAAACTCCGCCATCAGCCGCTTGGCTGCATCCTTCTTTCCGTCGCTGGCCCGGATGATCTTTAGGGCGCGATCAAGTCCGTCGAAAACGATTGCGAAGCCTTCCAGGATATGGATACGTTTGCGAAGCTGTGCGAGCTGGTATTCCAGACGCCGTCGCACAGTTTCGTGTCGGAAGTCCAGAAAGTGCTGTAATAGCTGCTTCAGATCCAGCACACGCGGCACTGTAGAACCACGATCGGCAGGCACCAGACACGTCGCGTTGTAGCCAAAATTCTGCTCCAGCGATGTGTGTTTGAAGAGGTACGCCATGACGGCGGCCGAGTCTGCTCCTGACTTCAGGTCGATAGCGATGCGGAGCCCGTTTTCTTCGTTGGTCTCGTCATTGACGCCTTCCATTTGAGGCAATTTTCTGGCAGCAATCAGTTCACCAATTTCCGCCATCAGCGGGCCGGTCGTCGCTCCGTACGGAATCGAATAGATGATGATCCGGCTGGTGTCCTGTTTCTTGCCCTGTTGATCGAATCGCCATTCGCCGCGAACTTTGATCGAGCCGCGTCCGGTTTCGTACATGTCCTTCAGCGCAGCTCGATCGGTCATAATGCGGCCGCCGAGCGGAAAGTCGGGGCCCTTTACGTATCGCATCAACTGCGAGACAGAGGCATCTGGATTCTCGATCAGATGCACGCTGGCTTTGATGACTTCACCAAGATTGTGCGGAGGCATGTTGGTCGCCATCCCGACTGCGATGCCAGATGAACCATTCACCAGCAGCGCCGGGTAACGCGCCGGCACGACGACGGGTTCTTCGTCGGCGGCGTCGTAAGTCGGACGCATATCGACAGTCTGATACCGCAACTCCGTCATCAAGTTTTCGGCAAGTCGCGACACCTTGGCTTCGGTGTATCGAGAAGCTGCCGCTCGCAGCCCCATGACCGAACCGAAGTTTCCCTGTCCGATGACCAGCGGATAGCGAAGCGTAAAATCCTGAGCCAGGCGAACCAGCGCTTCATAGACGGCGATGTCGCCATGCGGATGGAACGAACCTGTCGTATCCCCGCAGATCTTGGCACATTTTCGCGTCTTGCCGTCAGCCGTGAGTCGCAGACGATCGTACATCACATACAGGATGCGGCGTTGAACGGGCTTCAGGCCGTCGCGGACATCTGGCAGTGCACGGGAGGTGATGACCGACAATGCGTAATTGAGGTAGCGTCGGCGGGTCTCTTCGCTGATCGGCACAAACTGCACGTTCGCGTCCGGTGCCGCGTTTTCGTCAAAGAGTAAACTGTCTTTTCGATTAGAAGATTTCCGTCGAGCCACTCGGGCTTCCTTTGCCGTAAGAGCATCCTGTCATTTCCTCGCAAGCCGAGGACTGCCCACAATTCGGTTCATTGCACAGCGAAACCTGAGCCAATCCTCGCCAACAAGTACGCGCAACAAAAGGAGTGTAGTGAACAACCCTCTGATGGGGCAGGGATTCATGATGGGTAAATGGGGTAAAAAAAAGTTGGTCGCGATGTTTTTCCGGATTGAGAAGACTCATCCGAGCCACGCTGTTCTGATGCCCATTTCATTCATTCCACCGGTCCGGAATGATTCATCCGCATGATCGATACTGGCCGAACAAGAAGAGTGTCGGGAATATTTTCGGCTTCGCACAACGGCTGGCGATTGGGCTGGAAGGTGAGCGAGGCAAGAACCTGACGGAGCGCAGGCGGATTCAGTGTGAATCCGCCATTGCAATCGAAATCAGAGAAAACGGGCGTGTTCAGGTTGTTGTCAACCTGCCGCCAATGCGGACCACCAGACGATCCGCGGATTCCATGGAGGGGGCTGAAATGCTACGCAAGGGGTTAGTAGCGCTGATGATGGGCGTCATTTGCGCAGGCAGCGCGGTTGCCGCCGATTCGGCACCACAAAAGCCGAATCCAGCACCGACGGGTCTGGCTGGCTGGCGGAAGAATAAAACCTCGGGCCACCATAGGGCGTCCGCGGTTTCGAAGCCCGCTCAACCGCATAAAGTTGGAACGAACTCAAAACCAAAGTCGGGCGGAGTTGAACGCGCCGTGGTGAAGGACGCTGAGCGTCAGTCTGTTTTGGTTCGCCAGACAGCCGGAAGTCCACAGGACTTTCAGGAACCATCTGGTCAGGAGTCATCAGTACCGCCGCAGTCTGCACTGCGACCTGTCCCTGTTGAAAACGCTCCGGTGCTGCCGAACATTTCTTCCGTGTCAGGACCACAGTATTTCAGTGCGATGCCGCCGGGATCGTCGAATGTGATTCCCGTTCATCCGGGATCGAACTGGCAAACGTATCAGGCTCCGATGCAGATTCAAAATGTCTCGCAGGGACAGTACGTCTATCCGGCGAGTTCGATGAGTCCTGCGGGACCTACCTACACGGGCGGGGGCATGATGACTCCGCAACCGAATGGCGGATACGCCCCGATGTCTTCACAGGGCCAGTATCCACAAACCGGAGCAGCTCTGTATCCGTCACCGATTCCCGGCATTCCGCAGCAAATGGGCGGAGCCGCCATAATGAATCAGGCGTTCCATCCGCACGAAATGCTTTATCCGCACGAATACCATGCGATGTATCCGCCGTATTATTACAAAGTCAACGGTGGATTCATGGTGACGCCGTTCGGGGTCTGGTCTCATGAAGACTGGAAACTGCAGGGCACGCGAGTGGACGTGAAATACAAATCCCACATCAGTCCCTTCACATTATTCCATCCGCCATTTAGCCGTTGAAGCGCGTGACGACCTCGACGGGACTTCAGTAAAAACAATTTCGGACGGCGGTCATCGGTCTGCTCGCCGACGCCACTTGGATCACTCAGTCTTTTTGATCAGGTAGAAGCCAAAATGATCTCCTATTCAAAAACCCTTCGTACGACGGCGATGCTGTGTACGATGCTGACGGCGGGACTTGCCGTCGGGCAGGACGGCGTCGTTCGGATGTCGGATCGGTCAAGTAATTCATCCTCCTGTGTCGGGGTCGTAAACATGCGTACCCGGCAGTCAGGGCCTCAAATCCATCATGTTAGTCACTCACTGGAAGGCGGAAGTGAAGGATGCACTGTGGCACCTGCCGTGCCGCAGGGAAGTTGCGGCTGCGGTCCGCAGGTATGCGAGTCCATTTGCAATTCGGGCTGCAACAGTGGCCACGGCTGCAACGGAGGAAGTTGCTATGCGGCGACGGACTGCAATTTGATTTTTTCGCCCGGTGACTCGTCGGGAATGCCGGCCTGCTGGTGCCAGCACTGCAATTGTGCGCCATGCCAGTGTCGAGACCATCAAGGTCGCCGTCGCCGTAATGGACGCAACGGATGCGACGGCACAACTTTCTTCGCTCACTCAGTCGATTCCGGAACCGGTTCATCCTGCCGGGACTTCTGTCATGGCCAGGCAATGAGCTTCCACAACAAGAACGCTCGCCTGGCTGACAAATTATTCGGCTGGATGGTTCCCTCCGGCTGTTGCGGTCAGGGTTGTCCGCCTATTGGCAAATATCACATGACATACGCCGACCAGCCGGACTACGTCAATCCCAACGACACAAAGATCTACGCGGCTCAGGGGTACGGAATGCCGATCACGGTGCCTTTGGCTCCGAATGTCAACCATACATACAACTACAGTGCCGGTATTCCATCCAGCCGTATCACGACCATCGGCAACTACAATCCTCAGACTGCACCGCAACGTCTGCCGCATCAGACATGGTAATTCGCTGAGACACCGGTCGCCTTAAACTAATCGCTCTGGATTTCTGGAGAAGGACACTATGAAACGTTTGACTTTAGGTCTACTGGCCATTGCCACCTGCATTGTGAGCGATGGCTATGCGTTCGGGCAGACACCGCAAGGTTGCGACTGCAATCAGGGCGGCAATCAGTCTGAGGGCATTTACCAGCCAGCTCAGTGGCACAACTGTCAGTCGTGTGACAATCGCGGCGGTCACCGACAAGGACGTCGGCAAGCTGACCAATGTCGCGAACCACTTGGTTCACGTATGGCGTCCATGTGGACCCGACCGTTGTGTCCGAATCGCTGCGCCGCGAAGTGCTGTGCGACCAAAGCCTTTCCGGACGCAGGCTGGAATCCTCCAGTCCACATGCCTGTCAACTATGATGGTGCGTGGTACGGTTCTTACCTGCCACAGCATGCGTACGGAACTCCTGGCGGTGGATTCATCGCCAACTATCCGACGGTCTACCAGCCAACAGATACGACTCAATTGGGTTACTACTACAACAAGGTGCCGACTTGGCAGTCTCGTTCTGACATGATTCCGCCCGTGCCGTATCCGAGCAACTTTCACGCCCGCGTCTGCCCACAGGGTGGGACTGGCTGCCATCCATTTCATGGATCGGCCTATGGTTCGCCCTCATCGTCCTGTCAGACCTGCAACGGCGTTCACTATTCCGCAACACCTCAGTACACATCACCGAATGGTCATCAGGTCGTTCGCGCCACGCGCCCTCAGCGACAAGGTCTGCTCGGCGGATTCAGGCTCGCATCCATGACGGAAGGATTTGACTAACGAACGCATCTTGAACCTCCTCCTTGAGAGCCCGGCAAGTCACCATGCTTGTCGGGTTCCTTGTCGTTTCAAGGGATGCTCAGACAATACTGGTGTCTGAGTCTACGATGCCAAAGCCTAGGAAATCGTTCCGAAGAGCATCGTTGCCAAGGCAAGCTCCACGACCCCAACATCGGCTGACAACGAACTTCCCATCAGCGGTGGGCGTCGTCTATTCCACATCGCGGAGTGGAAGGTGAAAAGTTGCAACTGGACCAACAACGTTGATAGATATTACGCAAAATTGTGACAAATTTTAAGTCGGGACGCTGTCTCCGTTAGAACAGATCGCGTATCCTCAGATACACTAATCCAACAGTTGATATGCTAAGATCCACCTCTGATGACGGATGCGACGTCCGGCGGGGCGTTGCACGGCCGTTCTAACCTCTACTCCACGCACTGTAGGCAGCAACGATCGCACTATACCATGAGTGGATTCGTATTTGAAAAACATGCGAAGTACTGTGCCGTTCATTTTACTCCGGATTTGGAGGAAATGCCATGGAACGACGTTGAAAGTGCCACAACATCAGTTTCAGAGTTGGTTCATGAGGCGGGTAAGCATGCCGTTCTGATTGATTTGTCCCAGCTTCAGAAAGTTCCAACTGGACTTTTGCCTTCGATGGTACGTGTCTGGAAGGCGATGGACAGTCGAAATCGGCGCTTTGTGGTGTTTGCCTCGCTGCAGTTGATTCGCGATGAACTCAAGCAGGCTGGACTGGATGGATTGTGGACGGTGGCCAGTTCAGCAGAAGAAAGCTTCAAGGCGCTGGGTGTTTCTGGTGCTCCGCGCCAAGGAGTCGATCAAGCGATTCGCGACGTTGAAGACGAAGTCGCACAGAGCAATTCTTCAAGCTCTCCAATGATTCTGCAGGAACAGCGGAGATTTAATTCCGTGCAGTTTTTTCCGGTTGCCATGTCCATGAACTGGATGGACGTGGAAGCCGCAACGACCGAAGTCATTCGCGGGTTGCGGGAATCTGAAAAACTGAGTGTGATGGTCGATCTGAGTCACATGGAGATGATCAATAGTGGTCTGATCGCATCACTTGTGCGGATCTGGAAAGCCATGAAGGAACGCAACGGTCAGTTTTCGATTGTATGCCCAAACGACAGGGTTACAGAAATCCTGAAAACTGCGGGGCTTTGGAAGCTCTGGTCAGTCGTTGACGACCGCGAAGAAGCCGTGTATGAACTTGGCGTCTCGAGGGCGGCAATCGACGAAAAGCGAGAACGTCGATTTCTGATGCTTGTGGCTGCGCCATGTTCCGTGATTGCCGCACTGGCCCTGATCCCTATGTTTCTGAAACGTTCAGACGTGATGGGTGTCGATGTCGTGAAGGCAGCGGAGTTGTTTGCCGCGTCCGCCGTCGTGACAGGACTCATATCGATATGGAAAGATTCCGGGATGCGACGTTGGGTATCGTGCGGAGCTGTAGCGGTAGCCTTGGGTGTACTTGTATTCGTGTTCAAGAGCGACGTTTCATTTGGTTGGCATTGGGGACAGACTCCGGCATCCAGCAATACTGATGTCAAACCTGCTGTGCCCTCTGGACAGGCAGTGGAAGATCCAGATTCGGCTGGCACGCCCGGAACAGACTCGACGGATAAAGAGAAGTAGCAAGTCAATATTGGAGAATCCAGAGTGAAAGACGAAGCCCCGTTAAATGTCTCCGGAAAGGCCCCGGCTGAAGTCGCTGAAAAGCGGATACGAGCCGCAGCTATGCAGTCGCGTAATATGGCACTTGTGGCCGAACTGGAAGAATTGCTAAGTATCGTTGAACCTGCTTCCGTTGCGAATATATTATTGCAGCGAGCGGTTGATCATGGCGCAAC
>CANJQC010000183.1 GCA_947476295.1 Planctomycetaceae bacterium
AACGTACAGGTGTCTCATCGATAACCACACGCAGTATAGTGATCGCTGATAAAAATACCCGGAGCGCAAGCACACCATGACCGTGTTTCGGTGTGCCTGCCCATGGCTAATAACTGGCCAACCGTGGACACTTGCGTCGGTCGGTTCACGCGGAGAGGGTGGTGAGTTAAACTTACTATACACGTTTCCATGTTTCAGGAGAATCGATCGATATTGCCTCGGTTTAGAAGAGCGATTCAGACCGTTTGGACGACTGTTGCCAATGAAAGAAACAGACACATGCTGAGATCGCTTTTGACTGGAACGGTCACGACCTTTCTTCTCGTGACTTACAGTATCTCGAACACGATACCGGCCGCCGATTGGCCGACCTATAGGCACGACATTCATCGCAGTGGGTTTACTGCGGAATCGTTCGACGCAAAATCTGTTGAGACTGAGTGGGTCTGGCGTTCGCTGCAGCCGGCGGTGTCCGCGTGGCCGGGGCCTGCACGGTGGGATTCGTACGCTAACATTCGGGGACTGAGTTCCATGCGGAACTACGATCCCTGCTTTCATGTCGCTGTCGTCGGGAACCGCGTATATTTTGGCTCTTCGGCAGATGACTCAGTCCGAGCCCTGGACATCGCCAACGGAAAACCACAGTGGACTTTCACAACAGACGGACCGGTTCGAATTGCGCCGTCTGTATCCGATCAGCATGTGTACTTTGGATCGGATGATGGTCGCGCTTACTGCGTAACGGCGGGTGACGGGACGCTGGTCTGGAAATCGGATCGCGCGGATGATTCCGGTCTGATCTTAAACGACGGTCGCTTCGTCTCACTGTCTCCGTGTCGGACGGGAGTGCTGGTGGATAAATTGCGAGCTTACTTCGGCCAAGGAATGCTTCCATGGCGCAGCACTCTGTTCCACGGTGTCGATCCATTCACTGGAAAAACAGAAGGACCGGAAGGATCAGGGGTTTTCACAACGTCCCACTTCGGACTGACGCTCGAAGGCACTCTACTGGCAAATGATTCACACATTGTCGCTCCAGCGGGGCGAGTGGCCCCCGAGGTCTTCCAGCGAATGGACGGCAGGCATGAAGGACCACTCGAGGGCAGCGGTGGCTCTTCGGTTGTGCTGACGGACGATGGGCATGTTCTGTGTGGGCCTGGTAACAAGACGGGTTGGACAACTGAAACAGACGTCAGCTCTCGCAAACAGACCAGCGTACATGACGGGAAAGTGGCCGTTGTCGTAATGCCCGACGGTCGAGTGATGGTTTCACGCGGTCGGTTGTCGGCCTGGGATCATGCTGGCAGCACGAAAAGGTGGGACGTGCCGTGTCGTTGCCACAGCGAGCTGATCGTGGCGGGAGAAACGATTCTCGCCGGCGGCGATGGCATCGTCGCCGCCTTCTCGATAAAGGACGGTACGCCATTATGGGAGGTGCCTGTTCAGGGACAGGCATTCGGCTTGGCAGTAGCAAACGGATGTCTGTTTGCCAGTACCGATGAAGGAGCGATTCATTGTTTTCGGCCGAGTGACGCCGAGCCATCGTTTTCCGCCGCGCGTGCAGACGATCTGCCGACCACTTCTGACGATGTGCCGTCACCGTCAGCACCAGCGTCAAGTGTGAATGATCGTAATGAGGACCGCCACGGACTGCTGGGGCACTGGGGCGTCCATCGAGAGATGTCGGCGGTGGCTCGACGGCGCGGCGCAAGTGACGGAGACCAGCGACTGAGTGACCTCACGGGCAATACACATGCGGTTGTCTCTGGGGAAATTCACATTCGTGAAGTCGGCGGTGTTGAAGCTCTTGAATTCGATGGCGAAACGAACGCAGCGCTCATCACAAACGATCTGACACAAGCAAAGTTGCCTCGCCAGAGTATGACGGCTGAGACGTGGGTGCGTGTTGACGAAGCGGATTCCGTTGGCGGTATTATCGGCTGCTTTCAGGATACGAAAACAGAACACACAGGCTGGGGCCTGGGATTCCATCACTCACGATTCGTGTTCACCCTAGCGGCCGCAGACGGAGCGAGTGATTTCACATATCTGCGTGGCGAAACGCAGATCCTGCCGGGGCACTGGTATCACGTCGCAGCGACTTACGATGGCACTGTGGCGCGGCTGAGTGTCAACGGTCGCGTCGAGGCGACGTCTGATGCGCAGTCGGGTGCGATCACCTATCCCACAACCGGCTTCTACGAAATGGGCAGCCATCATGACGCTGACACGTTTTACCGCATGTATGGCATGTTGCATGAAGTCCGCGTCTACGATCGAGCTGTCAGCGATGATGAAATCAGGCGTCGATACGAAGCAAAACACGCCCGGTTCAATGTGCCAATCGAACTGGAAACAGGTCCGTACGTTCGATTTGAGACCCCGAGTTCTGCTCGCGTTCGCTGGCAGACAACCAATCCGATGCCAACACGACTGGTGCTGATTGATGCGGCCGAAGAACGCAGATTCGAAAACGCGCAGCCTGCGATGTTGCACGACGTCGTGATTGATGACCTGCCGCGAGACCGCATGCTGCACTACACCATCGAAAAAGACACCGACGGTCATGTTGGTCAGTCGATGGAGTTTGAGCTCGATACACAGTTCAACTTTAGCACACCAGCAATCCCGGTTGAGTCACAACCGTTTCCAAAGGACCACCATAGTGAGGGTTTTGGGGCTGCGGCGAAACATATTCTGTCTCAATGCGAATTCACCCGTGGTGTCTGCCTAGTGATCGGCAGCGGCGATGGACGTCTGGCATGGGAACTAGCGCTGCAAAGCGAACTTCGGGTCATCGGTGTCGATATCGATGAAGAGAAGGTTGCGACTGCGCGCAGAGCGGTCCTAGAAACGGGTGCATACGGAAGGCGAGTCGCATTTCATCATGTAGACTCGTACGCAAATCTGCCGTTTGTCGGGCGTTTTTCCAATCTGATCGTGTCAGAAAACGTGATCACGACTGGCGAACCTACCGGAGACGCAAAAGAGCTGTTACGAGTGCTTCGTCCAGATGGCGGGTTAGTCTGTCTCGGCCAGCCACGCGCCCATGCTGTGGGCCTCGACGCGGACCGACTGAAAGAATGGCTCATGCCAACTGGGCTGGACATTCAGACGAACAGGAGCAACGAGGGTACATGGCTCACCGCCGTGCGCCCGCCGCTGGAGGGTGCAGGCGACTGGTCACATTTGTATGGTCGCGCAGACAATTCAGCCTTTGGTGGTGAATCGCTCGGTGGAGCCAGCACCACGGACGAGATGGCCGTTCAGTGGATTGGACGACCTGGCCCGCGAGCGCAGCCGGATCGAAACGGACGAGGGCCGTCTCCACTATCGACGAATGGGCGACTGTTTGTGCAGGGGCTGCACCGGCTCATTGCCGTCGATGCGTTCAACGGGACGATTCAGTGGACGCTGGAGATGCCGTCACTCGAACGCTTCAACATGCCGCGTGATTGCAGCAACTGGTGTGCCGATGACAAGCATATCTTTATTGCGGCGAAGGATAAGTGCTGGCAGATCGATGCCGCAACGGGTGATATTGTCGCCCTTCATCCGGTTACAAACTCCAAACGGGACGAGTGGTCGTACGACTGGGGATTTATCGCTCAAGCCGATGATTTTCTGATTGGCAGTGCTGAGAAATCAGGAACCGCATTCACCAGCTTCTGGGGAGATGCAGGGGCGGGGTGGTACGACGCTGTAGAAGGTCCGGTGACATTTAAGGTATGCAGCGATTCCTTGTTTGTGAAGAGCAAATCTGATGGGAAGGTCGCGTGGAGTTACGAAAACGGCGTCATCATCAATTCAACAATTACTGTCGCGAACGACCACCTGTACTTCGTCGAATCTCGCCACGACAAAGTCAAACAATCCCAGGCCCGCCGAGTCGGCTCACCCGAGTTATGGCAGCAGCAGTTTCTTGTGGCTTTGGAGCTGAAAACCGGACGAAAGGTGTGGGAAAATCCACTTCAAACGGCGGTCGGGACGGTTGCATTTTATTTGGCTGCAGGGGACGACGCACTCGTGATCAGCGCATCGACGGACAAGAAGTACGAAGTGTCAGCATATGCCGCAGCCGATGGCGAAGCTCGGTGGTCACAGACATTTGGCTGGTTCGAAAACAAAGGAGATCATGGGAAAGCCATTCAGCGGCCTGCCATTGTCGGCGGTCGGGTGTATGTTCGCCCGAAGATTCTGGAACTGAAGACCGGCGAGATTCTTGCCATGGAGATGCCCGGAGGAAAATGCGGTACATATGCAGCCACCACTAAGTCGCTCGTGTTTCGCACCTCGAATATCACGATGTGGAACAAGGAGAGCGGCAGTGCCTCGAGCTGGGATCGCATGCGTCCTGGCTGCTGGCTAAGTACGATCCCGGCTGCCGGTATGTTACTCTCTCCAGAAGGCGGAGGCGGGTGCAGCTGTGGTTCCTGGATGGAAATGTCCGTCGGCTTCATGCCGATTGCCGAGCAGTAAACCCGTACCGGGCTGAGTCGAACCTTTCCCTTGGCAGATTGAGAACTCCGACGCTGTTTCTCGTTTCGTTGATCTTCACTGCCGGAGAGCTTGGCAGCGCCGGCCTGCTCCACGAGAACTTGATGGCATCGTCATATGATTTCCTGTGCGAACGAATTAACCGGGGTGCAAAAGCAAAGCGGAGCGTTGCGATTGCACGTCAAGGTTGAATGCGATGTTCATCAAAGCGTTCGGTCATGGGCAACGAAACTTTCACTGCCGTCCATATGACCTAGGCTGGCGTCAACACGGCCTTCTCCGTGGCATCGAAAGCACGCTTCATGCCGTCGGTCAGACGTGTCGCCAGCACGACGCGGTTTTCATGACTGCGGCCGATCCGAACCCAACGTGAGTCGCGGGCTGCAGATTTTCCATTGCGTTTTTGACTGCCGCCGCCGTATTGTGCATTGCCTGTCGGGCGAACGCTCCATCACACGGCCCCATTTGAGGTGCATTGACATCGCGCAGATGCTCACATCCACATCAAACGTCGCCAGCATCACTGCGACAGAATCCTGGACCTGTCCGACAGCAGTCGACCCTGCCCCCACCCCGATCATCAAACAGATTGACAATGATGCCAGGTGAATGCGCTGGATCGCATGGACCACAACGCAATCATAACCAGTTCCACACTGTCGGCAGGCCTTGGGGGGGCGACTTCATCAGGGAAAACTCCAGACAGTGGTGAATTTGAACCGAATGGACTACGTCTTTCGAAATTCCGGCAGCGGATAATGCGGCAGTGGAACAGTCTGAGCTTTCTCAGCAAGTTCCTGCAAACGCAGCCAACCTCGCGTGAGGAGAGTTTCACGATCAGCCACGTCGGCTGGATCAAACAATCGCCTGTCGAAGTCGCCTTCGACAGTCACCGGTAGAAAATCCGGATGCGTGATGAACTGCGCTATGACCGGGTTACAGCGCAGATGGCGTTCGGGTGCGGCGAGCAATTCGCTGGACGAAAGTTCTCCGGTGACGAAGCGGAGATACAGATCACTTTCGCGAATCGATTCCACTTCATCGCCGCAGACGTCACAAAGATAACCCTGATCGCAGCGTGCCATGGTTATTCCCGGTCATAATCTTAATCCTGATCTTAATCATCCGTGGCACAACAAGGCCTGCGAGGGGCAACCTGACGCAGGCAGAAAGTCGATTATGATTACGAGTAAGATTATGATTAAGAATGAAGAAAAATCACTGTCGTACCGGTGGGCTTACGCCGCACCGCTCGCCGAAAACTTTAGCTGCCCAGAATCTTTGCACGCAGATGCGTCAACAATCGCACAGCCTGACCGATGTCGGCTTTCTGGCGTTCGGGATCCTGCGGAATTTCGCGTTCAATGGTGAGCGGTCCGGTGTAACCGAGTTCATGCAGCGTTCGCAGGTAAGTTTCCATGCCAACGTCGCCGTCACCGAGTGGAACTTCCTGGCCCCATCCGGTGCCACGGACATCCGGTGCCGCCCATCTAGCGTCCTTGCAATGAATACTGCGGACGAAGTGGCCGACTTTCTTCAGAGCCGCAATAGGTTCGCCTGTTCCGTACAGAATCATGTTGGCAGGATCAAAATTGATGTACAGATTGTTCCGTCCGACATCGTCAATGAACTGCATCAGATGGTCGGCGGATTCCTGTCCGGTTTCCAGATTCAGTTGCTGGCCGTTGCCCGCTATATGGTCCAGCAAATCTTGTGTAGCGGTAATGAGATCCCGATATTCGGCCGATGCTGTGTCGTGCGGCACGAAGCCAATGTGCAGTGCCACGGTGTTGCAGTTGAGCAACCGGGTAAAGTCACTGATTTCCTTCATCTCCTGCACGCGCGCCGCACGGGATTCTTCCGGCACCAATCCAACCGTGCGCGCTGACGTGGCAATATCTGCGTAGCTTTCGCCGTCGAAGCCACCGAAGACAGCCGTCACCGTGATTCCGGCGTCAGCACATTTCTTCAGGAAGGCTGTCGCAGAAGCCGCGGTACGGGTTGCGGCATGAGGCGCGTGCAACTGGATTGTTGGAACCTTTAGCTCGCGAACGACATCAAAATGAACTCCCAGTCCAGCATCAATGGACGCAAATACGCCGATTGGCCATGTCGTCATAAAACTCTCCTGTGCCTTAAAGTCGAAATGAACTGCCGCATGTTGGCACTCTCATCTGACGAACGCAACCGAGCCGGGCGGGTTCCGGTCATATCGGGAATGGTGAATCTCACGAATATCCCAAATATGCGGGTGTGTTGGCAATGATCCTCAAAGAGTGCCGCAAAATCGTCACTGCCTGACGTGCCCGGATCACCGTGGTCATATTCTGCGGAGGCAAGTGTCCAGATTCTGACGTCGTCTTGCAGGCACAAATTCCTGACGTAGTGTATCGAGGTTGCTCCTCTGCCAGTGGCGTCGTTTGTTTGCAGGTTGTTGAGGTTTTCGTATGAAACCCTGTCTGTCCTCTCCGCCCACGCCAACGGTTCAGCGTCCGGTCATTGACCCGACACAGAACCGGCCCCGGTGCGTTCTTTTGGCTGGCAGTGCCCGCGGAGGAACATCATGGGCATTGAAAGTACTGGATTCCCATCCTGCCGTTCAGGGTTGTCACGAACCGTTTTATCAGCTCAACAATGACGAAAAACTTGGCCAGTTGTGCGACCGAATCAAAGCTGGAAGGGGAAATCCTGACGACACTGAAATTCTGACACGATCACTGATGAACGCCTGTATTGAAACCCACAAACCACCCTTCTTCCATAAGAACTTTCTGAAAACACCGGCGTGGATGCGAACGGCTGCATGGATGGGCGCAAAAGCCTGCAAGCCGATGAGCCCTGCTTTCAAATATCTGGCATCCGGCAATCTGAACGAACAACACTGCATTGTCATCAAGAATCGTCCTTTCCCGCTGCTCGATCGAATCCTGAAAACCATCCATGCCGACACGCTGGTACTCCTGCGTCATCCCTGCGGCGTGGTCAGTTCGTGGCTGCGAGGTTTGCGCATGGGCGTGATGCTGGAGACGAGCGCTGATGCCGCCAAAGTCTGGAGTCGGTATTCAGATTATCTTGAACCGCTTGGGTTTTCAGAGACTGAGATTAAGTCCATGTCGCCCGCCGGCATCCTTGCCATTAACTGGCTCATCGATGCGGCGCTGTTCAGTCAGTACGAGAATTCGACAGCGATGAAGACGCGGATCATTGTTTATTGCGATTTGGTTCGCAATCCCATTCAGGAATGGAGCAGGGTTTTCGAATGGCTGCACCTGCCGTTTGATTCGTCAGTTGAAACATTTCTGAACCAGTCATCAAAGCCTGATTTCGATCTGCGTCGACTGATGGGCAGGAAGTACAGCTATTTCTCAGTACAGCGTGGAGAAAAATCACCCCTGGAATCGTGGCGGAAGGATCTGACACCTGATGAAATTCGGGAAGTCATGTCGATCGTCACGCCACATTTTCCGGTCGAACAGTACTGGCCGGATTCTCTGTCATAGGGTTAAGGTCCCCGGAGTTACACCATGATCACAGCCGGCGTAGTCATCAATTCAGTCACTTCAATGCTGCACAAGCCGAACCTGAAGAGGAAGGCCAGCCTGTCGCTGTCCCGCATTCTGACGCAGCTTGACATGCGTGATCTGCCGTACGATGAAGGCGTGAATACGAGTTGTCAAAGTCGTTGATCCGGAATCGCTGCAGATGTCGCATTTCAGGAATCGCCGGTCTTCTTTGTCGGGGTTCTGATCGCTTGCCGGAGATCGTCCTTTTTACTGACGATCACTTGGCCACATCGAACATTCGCGACACAAGCTCTTTATCCGGCGGTTCGGTCAGCAACGTGACGGTAACGCCGGACACAATCGATGTCAGCAGTCCCCAGATCAGCGGATCGTAACCCAACAGGAAATAAGGGCGGAACGACGTCTGAGCCCCGATCGGAGTCTGCGGCAAAAGATTCGCGATGCCAATCGTGTAGAGCACCAGCACCGTGAGTGCCCCGCTGAGCATGCATGTCAGAATGCCGCCTGCATTCGCTCGCCGCCAGTAACACGCCATAACAGCCGGAACCAGAAACGTCGCCGCCGCTCCCGACGTACTGAACACAATAAACGCCTGCAGAAACTGCACCGGATTCCAGTTGATGATCACTGACAGCGAACCGGCAAAAATCATCGTACACCATGCCGCAACACGCAAGTGATTGCGATCCGCTTTGGGATTGACGAAACGCTGATAAATATCACGCACAACTGCGGAAGACAGCACAACCAGATACGAACTGACAGTAGCCATCACGGCGCCAAATGGCGCAGCCAGAATCAATCCGGCAACGATCGAACCTGCTGGCCACTTGCTTGTTGTCATCAACGCCAGGCGCGGAATAATTTCGTCGGTCTTTTCCAGATCCGGTATCAGCGCTCGACCACAGATACAGATGACGATCAAAGGCAGATAGATCCCCATATTGTAAAGGCTTAACAGGTAGATCGATTTGCGAATAACGCTTGTGTCCTGACTGGCCATCAGTCGTACCAGTCCGGCAGGAGTTCCGACGCCACCCCAGACCCAGACAATAAAGAACGAAATCGCCAGCGACAGCGGCAGAAAATCGGACGCTCCGTTGCCACTGCTGTAGCCCGGTCCCATGACATACCCCGGTCCCGTATTCTTCATCGACGTCAGCGTTGCGTTTTCAAGTCCTCCCGCAGCCGTCAGCGAAGCGTAGAGCAGAATCATGACGCCGACGAACATCAGCAGACTCTGGAACAGGTCAGTCCAGACAGCTCCCAAAAAGCCGCCGATGAGCGTATAACCGACGACCGTGCTTGAGAAAATCAGCAATCCGATGTGATACCGTGTCAGCTTGATCTTATAACCTGGCAGACTGAGATCATACGTGATTTCCGACGCGGGGGTTGCGTCTTCATCCATCGAGAGTTCGGACGAATCCGGCCATGCCAGCTGCATGACGATCGCTCCGGCTTTGAACTGCGCGAACATCAGGAACGACATGTAGAGCAGCAAAAAGATCGTACAAGTCAATCCCACAGCGGGGCTGTTGAATCGAGTACGGAACAGATCCGGAACAGTAATCGCTCCCGTGCGGCGACTTAGATGAGCCAGACGTTTTCCGATAATACCAAATCCTGTGAGCGGGACGACCATGTAACTAGCGATCCACAATGCCACGATCCAGCCGTGTTTGTAGACCAGCGACGGAAATCCCATGAATGTACCGCCACTCTGGACGGTCGCCGTCAACGCCAGCGCCCAGGCTCCCAGTCCTCGATTGCCAAGGAAGAAGCCCTTCATAAATCCGCCGCTCTGAGTCGCACGATTGGCCATCACGCCGATCCAGACCGACCCCAGAATGAACAGAACCAGCATAAACATCGCGCCGTAACCCGCGCGGGGCGCAGGGGGATCGACAGCCAAAATCAGCAGCCGGTTTGCAATGTTGTCGATGTGGAAAGAAGTGGTATCACGCATTGTTCAGCCCCCCAATCCAAGGTCGTCGGCATCCTCAACGTCCTCGCCCAAATGCCCGTCGCGAAACAGCAATGCACTGAAGAGGCACGAGATGACTGTGCAAACGCACCACGGAATCACGATTCCCCAGAAGATCCAGTCCGGAAATCCATACACGAATTTCAATTCTTCCACGGGGCGGTTATAGCCCATGCGATAGCAGACAGTGATCGTCCATGTCATAGCAGTCAGCCAGATGCTGACGACAACAATGGCTTCACGAAATGAGGAATTGACGACCGGGTCCTGTTGGCGAGTCATAGTTCAGAGACCAAACTGGAGGGATAAACTGAGGGCCCGAATCGTAGCCGAACTCGACCAGCTTCGGAGTGATCGGGCACCGCTTTTCCGCAGATTCCGCGAACACCCTGCGAAACTCCGTGTCGCAGGGCATGTTCTTCAGTGTGCGCAAGCGGCTGCTCATAAGCACTGATGCAGAAGTATTTTCGTTTAACGGCAAGTCGAGGGCATCGACGATCCTATCAAACACTCACGCCTTCGGCTTGCCGTTAAACGATTCACTCAGAGGCGTGTGTGGTGTACAATGCCGGACCTGCTGGCGTCCGTCACTGGAAGTTCGGTCGGCGGTATTTACCTGGCAGATTCTTAGAAGGACGTTTGCACTTGGGTGATCCAAAACGAGATAAGCTGAAAGTCGGCAGTCAACGTGCCATTTTGGTGGGGGTGTTTCATCCGGATGATGCTTTTGCGAGGACCGGCGCGCTCGACGAACTTAAAGGGCTCGTGAAAACGGCCGGCGTTGAGGTTGTCGGCGAAATGACGCAGCTTCGTGAGACGCCACATCCGTCTCTTTGCATTGGTCGCGGAAAACTGGAAGAACTCAAAGAACTGGTTCTGCAAACTGACGCACAGGTTGTCATCTTCGACAATAACCTCACCCCATCGCAGGGACGCGCGCTGGAACAATCGCTCGAGAAGCCCATCGTGGATCGCAGCGA
>CANJQC010000184.1 GCA_947476295.1 Planctomycetaceae bacterium
ACAGTTCTCGGAATGATCAATGCGTTTTCCAAAATCGCAGGTGCTTCGAATTCGGGCGTTGAACCAAAGGAACTGGCGCAAGACATCAGCTTCGCCCTGTGGACAACGGCTGCCGGAATGGCGATTTCGATTCCGCTGATCGTTCTCAACTCCGCAGCACAGAACAGAATTAACGGTCTGCAGGAGTCTGTGGATGAAGGACTGGGACCCCTGCTGGAAGATCTCGCCGCCGCTCAGCAGCGCGACAGGGAGAAGGCGTAGATTTTCGTCGTTCGTTTGAGCAATAGAATTGTCGATCCGTATCTCAGCAACGTGCCTTAAAGTTCACTGGCCGGATTTTGTATTCAGGTTTCAAGTATGTCCGAAGGAATTGAGAATGATGACGAAGTCTATGTCCGCAAGAAGCGTCGTCCGGCGGACAGCGAAATCGATATTACACCGATGATTGACGTGACGTTTCAGTTACTGATTTTCTTCATGGTGACATCGACGATGCAGGGCAATCCGCCCGCCGATCTGCCGCCGTCGATGTCAGGCGGGTCAATTGAAGTCGCAAAGGTCGTCAACGTCGTGGTGAAACCTGCAGCCGTTTCTGGCCAGCCTCCGCAGATAGAAATCAACAAAGAGCCCGTCAATCTGGACGAACTTAAACTGGCGCTGGAAGAACAGGCCGGGGCACGGACGGACGGAATTCATGTGATGATTCTGGCAGACCGCACTATGAAGAACGGAGATCTGAATGAAGTCGAAATACTTCTGTCCGAGATCCAGGGCGTGACTTACCATTTTGGTGTTCAAGATCGACGCGATTAGAAGTTTGCATTCGACGGGTGTCTCATGACCGATCTGACAGAAAAAAAATTGGGTGAGTTTCAATTGCTGCGACCTCTTGGCAGTGGCGGCATGGCTGATGTTTACCTGGCTGAACAGACAACACTGCAGCGTTATGTGGCCGTTAAAGTCATGAAGCCGGCGCTGATGGCGCATTCAGGACTGGACATGGTGGCACGCTTCAAACAGGAAGCGATGATGGCTGCGGGACTCAATCATCCCAACATTGTGCAGGTTTATTCAATTGGCGAACAGGAGGGTCTGCACTATATCGCTCAGGAATTTGTACAGGGGAAAGACCTGGCGACGATTTTAAAGGGGCGCAGCAACCCGGATATCGCGTCGGCTCTGCATGTGATGCGACAGGTTGCCTCAGCACTGAAGGCTTCCGGTCAGGCGGGCATTGTGCATCGCGATATCAAACCGGAAAATATTCTGGTTACAAAGAAGGGGGAAGTCAAAGTCGCCGACTTTGGACTTGCACAGCTGGGTGAATCGAATACGGAAAAAAAAGGCGTTACAATGGGGACGCCGCTTTATATGAGTCCCGAACAGATCAGCGGTCGCGAACTGGATCCGCGATCCGATGTGTATTCGTTTGGAGTCACAGCCTATCAGTTGCTGTGTGGCGAAACACCATTCAAGGGGAACTCGCCGGTTGCTATTGCGATGCAGCACCTGAAGAATCCTCCGCCTCCGCTAAAGGAAAAGAATCCAGCTCTGCCTGACGTGCTGTGCCGCCTAGTGCATCGCATGATGGCTAAGCGTCGGTCACTTCGGTATCAGTCAGCGGATGAGGTGCTGGAAGATCTCAAGAAGCTGATCGTGGCTCACAAACAGGGACGGTCACTGGGTCTGGTGCGTTTGCCACGACTGGAGGAGCTGGACCGACTGGCCGAACAGGATCGCGACAAATACAATCGTCGTCGCGACAGTCGGGCCGTCGCCCCTGCGGACGATGAAGAAATGCTGCTTGGTCCCGACGTCGCGGCTGGGGTAACGACCGCGATGCCCGCGCGGCAGGTCGGTGACGAAGAATTCAGTGATTCGTCGGACACTCAGACGCTGCAAGCTTCACGAACTCAGGCATTGAACGCGATTGATGATTTGCCGCCGGTTCCTAGGAAGAAGCGGACCAGTCAGGAAGCGATCATCGATCTGACACCTGCTGTTGACGTGACGTTTCAATTGCTTATCTTTTTCATGATCACGGCGTCCTTCAGTCTTCAGAAGGCTTTTGATGTTCCGCCCGCGAAAAACTCCGAAGGCATTTCGATGAACGTCCAGGTAGAGATGCCGGACTCCGGCGTACGCGTGGAAGTGGATCGGGACAACATGGTGTTTGTTGGTGACAAGAAGGCTCAGACGTACAAGGAAATTCTTGAACTCTTGACAGCGGAAAAATCCGCCAACAGCAGTGTAAATGATCTGGATCTGATTCTGGATCCGGATTCCACCCATGAAATGCGGGTGACCGTGATTGATGCGGCAATGCAGGCTGGTTTTCTGCGAGTGAAAAACAAGATCCAAGACCTGTGAGATATCTGGCCAATGCGTTTAATTCAGACGTATGTCGATGACTTCAGTGAAATTTGATCGGATACCAACGTGGCTCAGGAAGAATACGACGACGAAACTGAAGCTGCAGAAGAGGCAGTCCTCCAACAGCAGGCTTCCAAAGCCAGACGACAGATGTCCCGCGGCCGCTTTGCTCAATTGACAGAAAAACTGACGGGCGGACCGGAACGACCGGGTGAACAGAAGATCGGCCGTTCGCCGGTGGTGCTCGGACTAACCGGCTTGACGCTGGGTGGACTGCTGCTGTCTGGAATTTTCTGGTTCATGAATGCCAGCACGCGTGAAGAACGACAATTGAAGGAAGCCCAGACGTCACTAGATCAGCAACGATTTATCGATGCAGATGGGCAGTTTTTGAACTTTCTGGCAAGCTATTCACATTCTGCTCCGGCAAGAATCGGCCTGCACCGGACGCGGGTTGAAAAAAACATCATGACGGAATATCCGGATGTGATCAAAGGACTGGAGGAACTCAACCAGATGCTGACCGTGTGCCGCGACCTGCCTAGATTTGATGACATCAAAGATAATATTCGCCGTTATGCGGATCGTTTGACATTCGCCGCAGCACGTGTGGCTGAAGTGACTCAGGAGCAAAAAGCACTGGATGCGAGCACGGCAGCACTGGACATCATGAGACGCTACGCAGGGGAAACAGGCATCCCTGCCGCGCGTGAACAGGAATTGAATCGTATGCAGCGACTGGCAGCGGCAGCAATTGCGAAGAAGTCGGAGTTTCAGGCTTGCGTGACGGAGATTCGCGGCCTGCTGGCATCCGGAAAAACAATGGATGCGTTTGGCGTGCGAGACCGACTGATCGATGCGTACCCCGGCTTAAGTGACGACAAAGATCTGAAAGCCATGCTGAAGGAGATACTTGACAAGGAAAAGGAATTGGTTGTTCGAAGTGACGGTGGCGATGCTCTGACGACGGATGCCGGCACTGTCGATTTCAATTCACTGGCCCTGGCACTGCGAACTCAGGCAGCGACCGATTTGTCGTCGCAGGGGCGGTCAGTGTTTGCAATCGGCATTGACAGTGTGTTTGCTCTGGATGCCGACACCGGTGATCCAATCTGGCGGCAACCAATCGGTGTGGATTCACCGTTTGCTCCGATCGCGGTAAAAGGGACAGAACCCGGCGTACTGGTTTTCAATACGCTGTGCAGCGAATTGCAGCTTCTGTCTCAGAAGGACGGACATCTGTTGTGGCGACAACCGTTTGAGGCGCGCCCCAGTGCCATGCCTCTCATCGTTTCAGATAACATTTTCATTACGACGCAAAAAAATGAGATGTGGCAGCTAGCTGTCGCGAATGGTCGCGCTCTGTCGCGATTGAGATTCTCGCAGCCGGTCATTGGCCCGCCAGCACTTGCCAGTGACGGATCAAAGCTGGTGATCCCAGGGGACGAGACACTGATTTATACGCTGAACCTGAATCCTCTCAGTTGCATGGCGGTGTCGCAGATTCCGCACAAAGCCGGCAGTGTGAACGCTCCGATGCTGGCGGCGGGGAAATACTTTTTGCTGTGTGACAACGTAACCGCCGAGAATGCTCGCATTCAAACGCTGAATATTGACAACGACGGCGTGCTCACGGTCGAGGCGACAAATTCCGTAGATGGGCAGATCAATGATCCGTGCCTGTTGCGTGGTTACGATCTGATTGTGCCTTCGACACCGCAGCGCGTGACGGCGTTTCGAGTTGCTGAAGAAATTGGCCAGCCGCCTCTTTCCCGTGTCGGTGCGAACCAGCTTGAAGACGGTTTGCAGACCCGGATGTTTTTGATGGCTGGTCCCAGTGCTCAGTTGTGGCTGGGTGGACGCGACCTGCGAAAATTTCAGACTCGCACCAATACGATTCTGCTTGATTCCGGCGTCACGGCGGAAGGCATTCATTTGCAGCCGCTCCAGTTTGTGGACGAATCCGTCTTTCTGACGACTCGCAATCCTCAATCGTCGTCAGTGTTCTTCACACGCGCCAATCGTGAACAGATGAAGGGCATATGGCGCACGGTGCTTGGTTCTCGACTGGTGGCAGTGGGGCCTGCCGCTGGCGGAGAGTCCGTGTTGGCTGTAGCCGATTACGGTGAAGCTTATCGCGTGCCGATGGCGGATATTGCGAAGGGCGGATTTCAACTGGAATCAACCAGCCGCTTTCGCCTTCCGGATAAGCTGACATCATCGGTCGGCGGCGTGGTATTGAAAGACGGTCGAGTCGCTGCGTGGTGCGGGGCTCCGGAACCTTCGTTGTGGACATTCACGGCGACCGGTCAGTTGGAAAGAAAATGGACGCTGCCCGACGGACCGCAGTTGCCACCAGTTGCTCTGGAAAGTGGTGTCGTATTTGCCATGTCGGGACGGTTACATATTTCTGCAACAGAAGGCGGACTTGCAGCAGAAGACTATCGATCAGCTCAGACGCAGGATCAGCAACAGCCGTGGAAATCACTGACGGCAATTTCACCAACTCAGGTATTGGCTGTGAATGCGGACAACCAGTTTGTCCGCGTGGAATTCCGATCGACTCCGCGTCCGCAGCTTGCGGAACTGAGTGTGACGAATGTGCCATATATGATTGAACTGCCGCCTGCAGTTTCCGGCGAATTTTTGTTTCTGGCGACGACCGAAGGAAAGCTCGTCATGATGCAGGCATCCACGCTGCAAGCACTGGCCGAAACAGATCTCGGCGTGATTTCCGGTGCCGTCCCCAAAGTGGCCGGCAACTTTGTGTTCGTGGAACTGGCAAATAAAGAAGTGCGAGTGTTCCGAGCCGAAGACGGTCTGCCCCAGGCAGCGGCGTTTCAACTGGAAGGACACGCCCTGGCCGGTGATCCGTTGTTGCTGCCTGATAAGAGTATCCTGATCGCACGCACCGATGGAGCACTGATACGTATGAACTCTGATGGCTCAATTTCAGATTTAATTGTACGACTGGGCCAAGAGATCCAGCAGGGCCCGCTCGATATCAATGGCCAGATCATAGTGATCGGCAGGGACGGGAGTCTGTATCAACTGGACCAAAACGTTGGGAAGTAGTATACACGATGCAGGGCGTTTTCGGTATGGATCGCCGCTCACCCTCAATTGAAACGATCTTTTCGGCAACCTGATGAGCTTTAATATCAAGTCTGACAACGTCATTACTCGCACGCCACTGGTGCTGACACCCATTGCGCTGATGGTCTGCCTGCTGTTCAGCGGGCATGGTGCGCGGGCTGATGAAAAAGTCGAAAAGACAGAACTGCCAAAGTTGACGGACATGCAGTTGCCGACAGCCGATGAATTGTTGCGGGCTGACGACAGCAATGGTAGGGCGTTTGACTGGATCGTTCTGAAGGCACCACTCGACGCGGACCGCACAGTACTCGTCGTCAGTCCGCTGGAAGTACGTCCGGATACACTGAAGGCGATGGCTGAAACCTATGCCAAAGTCGAAGCAACAAAGCCAAAAAACGAAGAAGAGCGAAACGAACGCACGATGCGTTTAACAAATCTAAAGCAGCTGACTGTGAGGCTGCCCGGTAATGCTGTTGCGGAGTACACTCTGCCAATTTCACAGATCGATCATATTATTTTGTTTGAAGAACTGATGCTCCGCCGAGCGGATGAGTTACTCAGGGAAGGAGATATCCGCAAGTCCTACGAATTGTTGTTGCGTGTTGAAAAGGAAATTCCGTCATGGGAACTTTCAAAGCCACGTTTCGAAACTCTGCTGCTGGTCGAATCCGGAGCGCGTGCCAGCGCCGGTGATCACTATGCCGCGTTGGCTTTGCTGGACGAACTCGCAGTCCGCAATATCAACCATCCCGAGTTGCGACCTCACTATGGCGAAATCGTGACATCGATGATCGAGACGGCGATCGCGGACGAAAACTTCGACAAGGCTCGTTATTTAATATTACGAATTGAGAAAGTTTTTCCGCGTCATGAAACGGCAGTCGCATGGCAGGGGCGCATGGAGAAAATGGCTGACGGACTTCTGACTGAAGCGAAACAGCAGACCAATCAGCGAAAATTTGCAGCTGCGGCTGATCTGGCATGGAAGGCAGAAACGATTTGGCCATCGTCCGGCAATGCGCGAGCATTCTTCACGCAGGCCGTCGCGCGACATCAGGTGCTGCGTGTTGCGGTTGATGATTCAGAATCTTCGAAGATCGTTTATCCTTCGCCACGTGAATCCGATGAACGAACTCTGGAACTCGTCGAAGTACCATTGTTCGAACCAACGAATGCTGATGAACTCACCTATTTTCGTTCCAGCTTCTTCGAAATCTGGGAACCGACCGATCTCGGCCGCGAAGTCGTGTTCACGCTCCGTGAGACGCGCCCGACATGGCAGTCTCAACCACTGCTGACCGCCAACCAGATTGCTGATGCGATGGGACGGCGTATGGATCCTGCCAGCCCGTTGTTCAATCCGCGACTGGCGTCGTTTGTGCGAGAAGTATCGGTACGTTCGCCCAGCGAAATGAAGATCCGCTTTTCGCGGGTTCCATTGAGTATTGAATCTTTGTTGCGATTTCCGATCATCGCGGCTGCGAGCGATTCTGATGCAGACAGTTCTGATGCGACGGCGACGCCGGGCGAAACGGCTGAGGCGTCCACTGAACCAACGTCTTTGGATGCAGCCGAGTACCGAGGGACTGACGCCACCCCGCTCGCCAGGGAATTTACGCTGCTTTCTACGCGGTTTAAACTGGCACGGAGTGACGATACGAACATGTCGTTTCTTCGTAAACGTCCGGAACCGGATGGCCTAGATCCGAGCAAGTATCATGTCGCGGAGATTTCAGAGCAGCGTTTTACAGCGCGCGACGAAATGTTGAAGTCTGTGATTCGCGGTGGGATTGACTATCTGCCATATCTGCTGCCATGGGAAGTCGATGCGTTCAAATCCGCACCTGCGTTTGAGGTGCGTCAGTATGCTTTGCCCATGACGCATGTGATTACCTTCAATCCGCTTTCCGAACGCATCACCGGTGCTCAGATGCGTCGAGCGTTGTCATTTGCAGTCAACCGTGAAGCGATTTTGAAGTCCATCGTGTTGCGTGATCAGGGCATGAGTTACGGGCGGCTCTCAAGTGCTCCGTGGCATCTGAAAAGTTACGCCACCCATCCATTGGAGAAGCCGCCGGAATTCAATCTGCGTCTGGCGTACGCATTGCGTTACGCGGCGGAGCGACAGTTGCAGTTGGCAGAGCTTGCCAAACTGGAAACAGAAGCGAAGGCCAAAGCCAAAGAAGCGGGTTCAAAATTTGAAAGTGAAGAATTTCGCAAAGTCACCAACGTCGACTACATCAAGCTGCCGCGTCTGCGCATAGTGGTCGATCCGGATCCGACAGCCGTGGAAGCTGCGGAACGCATGGTGGTGTACTGGAGAAAGATTGGGTTTGAAATCGAGCTGATTCCGGGTGATCAGGAAGGGACGCCGCTTCTGGACGAGGACTGGGATCTGTGTTATCGCAGGATTCGCATGGAAGAGCCGTTGCTGGAATTGTGGCCATTGCTGACGAACGACTCGTCGTTCGACATGAAACGCCTGAAACTGTTTCCTGACTGGATGCGTCAGGAATTGGTCAATCTTGATTACTCATCCAGCTTCGTGGACGCTCAGGATCGATTGTTCACAATTCACCGTCACATGGCGGCTGAAGCGTTCATTATTCCGCTCTGGGAAGTGGATGAGTTCGCAGTCTGGAAAAAATCAATTCTGGGAGTTCCCGACCGACCGATGTCTCCTTATCAGAATGTTGAACGCTGGATCGTGCGACCATGAGAAAGTTGATTGCCAATTTCCTGCTCGTTACTGCCGCTCGCCTGAGTCTGTTCGTCCTGGTGAGCTCGCATGCATGTGGACAGGACACAGCGTCGGCGACCGGTGCTGCGCCCTCCCCAGCCGAATTACCATCGTCCACTGCGGAAACGCCGGAGAAAAAACCTGCGATCAGGGTCCCGCCGAAAGTTGCGATTCCGTTCGTTCGGGAAGCGTATCGCGTCGTGGTGGAAGTTGGATTCGATGGCACTGCCTCTCAGCAGCCTGCATGGCGACAGAACTGCGTCGATCAGATTCGCAGAGGTCTGGATCGGATGTACGGAGCTGCGTGGAACGCGCAGGTTCAGGAAAGCGAATGGCTAATTCCAGGCGGAAGAGAACAACTGAACCGACTGACGGCGGAAGCACTTCTGGTCCGCTATCCAGAATCGTCGGCTCAAAAAGTTTTGCTGATCGGGATCGAAAAATCCACTGGCACCTGTCAGATCAGCTGCCGTGAATTCGACACGCGAGTTCAGGAAATGTCTCCCGTGCTGACCGAACAGACTGGTGAGGAACAGAATGTTGTGAATGCGGCGTGTCGTTTGGCACGTGACTCTTTCAGACCGGTGCTGCTGTTTACCAATTCGACAGTCGTGGGCGGCGAACTGGAATTTTTACTTCAGGCCGGAGAATTGACTGTTCCCGATCCCACGGCCGCTTTCATCAAGGACGGTGACGTGCTGCGAACTTTCCTGCGACAGATGGACCGTCGCAATCCGGATAAACTGAAATCGCTTCAGCGTTTGGATTTGTGCTACATCCGCGTGACCGGATTCAACAGCGAATTGCGGGCCGATATCGAGTCACCTGAGGATCTTCCGGTCACGGTCGAAGGCCTGATGCGTGATACTTCTGCTGTCTATCACGATTCCGGTCATGTGCGTGGTGTGCTGATTTCGCATGGCCCGGTCCCCTACGGTGGTGCCAGCCGCAGTGTGCAGCAACTTGCACTGCGGCAGCGTCCGGCCGCGAAAAAGAGTCGAGTGAAGCTCGTGCTTCAGACACGGACTGATCGACCGTTGATTTGCCATCGCGTGGACAAGATCTCCAAGCTGCGACACACCGATGAAAACGCCGCAGTCGGTGTGCGGGTATTGAGTGACCGAAACGGAGAGATTGAGATTGAAGTCGATCCGAAGAATCCCACGTTCTGGCTGTATGTCTACAGCGGAAGTTCGCTGCTGGCACGCATACCGTATGCTCCGGGACTCATCCCGCAGGATACGATCAAACTACCGGATGACGGTCTGCGGCTGGGAGTGGAAGGCGAACTGTATCTTTTCCGCGATGCTCTCGTCGATACAGTAGCTCAAAAAGCGGTATTGATGAGTCTGGCGAAGAAGGCGTCTGATGAAGGAAAACTGGAAGACGTTGAGAAAATAATTCATCAACTGGATGAATTGCCCGGGCAAAAGGAGTTTATGTCCCGATTGAATTCGATCAAGGCACCAGCAACTCAGAAAGCCGATCTGCAGCGGAACGCCAGCGTAAAACGCAGGATCGAAAAGTTGTGTCTGACGATGGCCGAATCCTTGACGGTGTTTTACAGCAGCGACAACAAGATTCGCGAAGCACAGGAACTGGAAGAACTCCGCCAAATCGCCGAACGCAAAGCCGCCGTAATACCAGCTCCCGTACCAAAGGCGCCGTAGTTGGTACGCAGTGCAATTGGAATGCAAGTTGGCGGAGCGCCATCGCCTGCGTCGCGCGTCGATATTTTCGGATCGGATTGCGCCGCAATTGCACTTGAACCTGAAACCGATGAGAATGGGGGAGCCTGCTGTTCCTGCGAGATGTCCGGTCTTTTCGAAGGCATTGGTTTAGTTGGTAATGAACTTTGGGGACGATCGTTTTGCCTCCAGCACCGGAATCCGGAGTCCGGAATTCCCCGTTCGACGCAGCACTGCTGTTTCACTAACCTACGCCCGCCCGTCAGGGCGTTAGCCGTTTCCGATTCCTAATTTACCATTCGCCATTCCTCAATCCATGACCACAGAACTTACGAAGACATACGAACCTGCCTCCGCACAAACTCGCTGGGTTGAACACTGGCTGAGCCAGGGCTATTGCAACGCTGATCCCACTTCAGGCAGGGTGCCGCACACGATCATGATCCCGCTGCCGAACGTGACCGGAGCCCTGCACATGGGGCACTGTCTGAACGGCACGATTCAGGACCTGCTGACTCGCTGGCGTCGCATGCAGGGCAGGGTGGCTCTGTGGATGCCGGGAACCGACCATGCGGGCATCGCGACTCAGGCGGTGGTGGAACGCCGCATGTTGGAAGAAGAAGGCCTGACGCGCCACACCCTCCCCGGTGGCCGCGATGCTCTCGTGGAACGCATCTGGAAGTGGAAGGATGAGTACGAAGCCCGCATTCTGAATCAATTGAAGCAGATTGGTTCCAGTTGCGATTGGCGTCGAGTCCGCTTCACGCTGGACGAAGTCTGCAGCAAAGCCGTACGGCGAACGTTCTTCAAGATGTTCAGCGACGGACTGATCTATCGCGGCAAACGCCTTGTGAACTGGGACACGTATCTGCAGACCGCCGTTGCTGACGATGAAGTGTTTCACGAAGATATCGCCGGGCATTTCTGGACAATGAATTATCCGGTTGTTGAAAGGCGAGCGGCTGGGCGTCAGCCCTCCGTGGACAATGCGCCGTCTGAACACACACGGAGGGCTGACGCCCAGCC
>CANJQC010000185.1 GCA_947476295.1 Planctomycetaceae bacterium
CACGATCACTCAGATTGTCGTCGGATGGGTCGCGTTGTGCATGTCTCCACTGCAGGCTCAGGGACTGACGCCGGTCGAGGCTGTGAAGCGGATGCAGGTGGCCGACGGATTTGAAGTGCAGTTGGTTGCCAGTGAGCCATTGGTTCGTCAGCCGGTGTGCATTGAGTTCGACGATCGAGGCCGGTTGTGGGTCATTCAATATCTGCAGTATCCGAATCCCGAAGGGTTGAAGCGGGTGCAGGTCGATCGTTACTCGCGGACAAAGTACGACCGGGTTCCGGAACCACCGCCGCACGGACCGAAAGGTGCCGACCGTATTACGATCCTCGAAGACGCCGATGGTGATGGTCATATGGATCGCAGCCGAGACTTCATTGATGGGCTGAATCTGGCAACAGGTCTTGCATTCGGTCACGACGGGGTGTTCGTGCTCAACGTTCCCTACCTGCTGTTTTATCCGGACCGGGATCGCGACGACGTACCAGACAGCGATCCCGAGGTTCTGTTGACCGGCTTCGGCATGGAGGACGCTCACAGCGTCGCCAACTCGCTGACCTGGGGACCGGATGGATGGCTTTACGGATGCCAGGGCAGTACGGTCACGGCCAACATTCGCGGGATTGAGTTTCAGCAGGGAGTCTGGCGATACCATCCGCAGACGCATGCGTTCGAATTGTTTTGCGAAGGCGGCGGGAATTCGTGGGGCCTCGATTTCGACACACAGGGGAATCTATTTTACAGCACGAACTACGGCGGGCATGTCCTTGTGCATGGACTGCAAGGGGGATATTTTGTGAAGTCGTTTGCCAAGCACGGTGAGCTGCATAATCCCCACAGCTACGGTTTCTTCGACCACGCCGCGCACAGCAACTTTCGCGGAGGACACGTTACGGTCGGCGGGATCGTCTACCAGGGCGATTCATTCCCTGAGGCATTTCACGGCAAGTATATCGCAGGAGATCTGCTCGGTCACGGAGTCTACTGGCACGACATTGAACGACAGGGATCCACGGTGAAGACCGTTCATGGCGGCGAGCTGCTGGTCGCGAACGATGACTGGTTCGCCCCGACCGACGTGACGCAGGGACCAGACGGTGCGGTATACGTCGCTGACTGGTACGACGGACGGACGGCCCATCCCGATCCAGATGCCGATTGGGATCGAACGAACGGACGCATCTATCGCATCTCCGCCAAGGGAACGAAGCCAGCGGAGATGCGCGACTTCAGTCAACTCGATGGAAATCAACTACTTGAACTGCACAACCATCCGAGCCAGTGGCATATCCGCCACGCACGTCAGGAGTTAGTCCGGCGATACGCGACCGCAGTGCCGGCACGCGATTCACTCATCGCGACAATAGAACCGAAACTGCGTGAGGCGGCGATTCACGGCCCGCAAGAGTCCATGGCCCTCGAAGCGGTGTGGACGCTGCATGCTCTGGATCGTTTCGACGAAGACCTAGCCTCGCAGCTGCTTGACAGTCCTCACCCCGCCGTAAGAGCCTGGACGGTGCGGCTGCTTGGAGATCGTCGGCAGGTGTCGCCTGAGATGGCTCATCATCTGGACGAATTTGCGGAGCGTGAGCCAGTGGTGGAGGTGCGCCAACAGCTTGCCTGCACGGCGGCGCGGCTGCCTGCGCACCAAGCAATGCCGATCATCAATGCAAACATCAACCGCGATATCGACAACGACGATCCCCGCCTGCCGTTGCTGTGGTGGTGGGCGGTCGAACGACACAGTGTCGATGGCCGGGACGAAGTGCTTCGTCGATTCCTGCGTCCATCGATCTGGAAATCGAAACTCGGGCGAGAAACGCTGCTTGTTCGATTGATCCGCCGTTATGCTGCCGAAGGGAGTCCGGCAGGACTTGATTCCGTGGTCCAGTTACTGAAGGCAGCTCCGGACGATACTGCCCGCAGTTCACTTTGGCCGCCCGTTCTGCAGGGTTGGCAGGAGAGACCTGCTGAAACAAATGACAAAGCAGAGTCCACAGAGTTTCAGGAGTTCTCACGCATGGTCCTCGCGGCATGGCAGACTCAACCGACGGACTCCACATTATTGAAGCTGGGGATCGCTGTGGGGCTGCGCGAGCCGCTCGATGCTGCTCGTCGCGTGGCTTTCGACAGGACGGTCGAAGCCGCTCAGCGAGTGACGTTGCTCGACATGCTCGCGGCGACAATCAATCCAGCGTTGATCGAGCCCACGTTGCAGGTGGTTCTCACCGATGAGGCAGAAACTGTTCGCAGCGCAGCGTTGCGGATTCTCGCCCGATTTGACGATCCACGCATCATCTCGAACCTGATGGCACTGCATCAGTCGTCGCCGTCGGCCTTGCTGCAGTCTCAGATTCGCGACGTCCTGCTGGGACGCCAGAAGTCTGCGAGACTGTGGCTGTCAGCTGTCGATCGAGGTGAACTGGCAGCCACAGTCACGCCGCTCGAACAGATTCGCAGGGTGGCTTTGTTTGAGGATGCAGACTTGGATGCGCTGGTGGCAAAACATTGGGGCCGCCTCGAATCGGCAACGCGCGAGGAAAAGCTGGCTGAAGTTCGCAGACTCAATAACGATCTAAGGGCCGCTCCAGGTAACGTCAGCGCCGGGCAATTGGTCTTCAAGAAGCACTGTGCCACATGTCATCAACTGTTTGGTGAGGGAACGAAACTCGGTCCCGAACTGACGTCCGCGAATCGTCGGGATCGCGACTTCCTGCTGATCAGCCTTGTTGATCCCAACAGCGTCATTCGTAAAGAATACGTCAGCGTGATTGTGGTGACGAAGGATGGACGAGTTCTCACGGGATTGCCAATCGCTCGGAACGAAGCCGGTGTGACGCTGGTCAACGCGAAGAACGAGCCAGTCGTGATTCCGACGGCTGAGATCGACGAACTGCATGAGTCACCGATGTCGATGATGCCGATTGATCTTTACCGACAACTGCCGCCGCAGGATCTGCGTGATCTGTTTGCCTACCTGCAGCGGAGCGAGTGATAACTACATCGCCAAAGTTCAGCGAGGCTTTGCCGCTCGCCCCCTGCTGGGGCATGGCAACTCGACGCTGTCAGTTGCGCGAAATGAATTCGTCAGTATTTAAAAGTGTACGTGCGAGGCTGGTCCAGGCCGCGAGTTCGTCAGAAGAAGTGTTCGTGTCTGGCTGACTCACAAAACTTGCAGCGTCGGCAGGATTGGATACAAAGCGTGACAGTTCGCGACTATGATAGTTGAGCAGCAGATCCAACTCCGCCGGGTCGGGTGTTCGCGTCAGGCACAAGCGAAACATCTCGACGCATCGATCGGTGTCTGACGACAAGTTGGTTGTGTCCAGGATTCGCTGTGCCAGTCCCTGAGCCAGCTCCGTAAACACGGGATCATTGGCTACGGTGAGCGACTGTAACGGAGTATTCGAGCGCACGCGCATCGTGCAGACTGTACTGAAATCCGGAGCGTCAAACGTAGACAGCAACGGGTACGGCGCGCTGCGATAGAAAATGGTATACATCGTGCGACGATAGCGATCGGTTCCAGTGCTCGTGGGCCAGTCTTTCTTGTTCTGAGTGAAATCATAGATGCCGTCCGGTTGCGGCAGATAATTTCCGGGACCTCCCACTTTTTCCGACAGCAATCCCGCTGCGGAGACTGCCATGTCGCGGACGATCTCGGCATCGACGCGAATCCGATTCTGTCTCGACAACAGTCGATTGCCAGGATCGATCGTCGCAAGGGTCGCGTCCGCGTCAGGATTTCGCTCCGAACTTTGCCGGTATGTGGCTGAGGTCACAATCAGGCGATGCAGGTGCTTCATCGACCAGCTGCTTTCCATGAATTCCGCTGCCAGCCAGTCGAGCAGTTCCGGATTGGACGGAGGCGCTCCCTGGAATCCAAAATCGTTTTCCGTTTCCACCAGCCCGCGACCAAAGTACCGCGCCCAGATACGATTCACCGTGACACGTGCGGTGAGTGGATTTTCTCGCGACACCAGCCACCGCGCTAGATCCAGTCGATTGGAAAACGTCGGCTTCGATTCCGCGATATTCAGTGCTGCCGGAACTCCCAGCGCCAGCGCGCCATGTTCGCGATCCGGATGCAGAAAGTCACCGCGAGTCAGCACGTAAGTCTCCGGCGGCTTCTCAAGATCTTTGATGACCATTTGTCGAACCGCGTTTCCTTTGCCCGGCAGCAGTGCTTCCAGCTCGCTGATGCGACGTTTGATTTCCGCCAGCCGCACCATCGTCTCACCGCTGGGCGTGACCATCACCTGGGAGGCCGTGGACAGATCCAGTGCGAAATGCCCGACGAGGTAGTTCAGATTCAGCTCATGCTTCAGCACGACCATCAGCGGGTCGGCTGACAACGTCACAGGCTGAGCCAGTCGAAAGATGGCTTCGTGCGGGGCATTCATTTTCACCCCGCGAGCGACCTGCGCGCCATCGACATTGATTGCCCAGCCGGTGTTTGCCTTGTCGTCGATGGCGTTGTCCACCGGATAGTCCGACTGACTGTGATCTGCCCAGGCCTGAACAAAGCGTGATTCGGCATTACCTATTTTTAGCCCGATGTCAGTCAGGATAAAGTTGCCGTTTCCCGACGTGCCTGGGCCGCTGGACGGAAGGCTGGGGTGAGTCAGTGTTCGCAGTCGAATGGCAGTGATCGGACTTGCAGCGTCGGCAGATTCCGGAAACTGGACAGTGACGGACAGGCTGTCATTGGCCGCCGGATTTGACTTCACCAGCAGCGAGCTATCCTCACCAATTTTCAGGATTGAGCTGCCTGAGGCTCTGATAGCCGTGACTTTCGCCGCCTGCCAGTTCCACGGGAATTCGGCGCGCAATGGTTGTGCCGGCGCGCTCTTTTCAACCGCAGTCTTTTCCCGCTGCAGGTCCTGCAGTTCCTTCAGTTGCTGTTGCAGAGTATCGCTCCAGCCGAACATTTCGTTCTCCCGCACCTCGACAGTTTCGCCGACGTTGTTGGCGTCTTCACAGGCATTGAAGAACGCATACAGCCGGTAGTATTCGTCATGACTGATCGGATCAAATTTGTGCGAGTGGCACTGAGCACATCCGATTGAAAGTCCCAGCCATACGGACCCCGTGGTATTAACGCGATCAATCATCGCTTCATGTCGGAACTGATCTGGCTTGACTCCGCCTTCTTCGTTGATCATCGTGTTTCGATGGAAAGCGGTCGCGATTCTCTGTGACGATGTTGCGTCGGGAAGGAGATCGCCAGCGAGTTGCGTGATCGTAAACTGATCGAATGGCATGTCCGTGTTGATCGCATTGATCACCCAGTCGCGATAAGGCCACATCATCCGAGGGCTGTCAATCGTGTACCCGTTGGAATCCGCATACCGCGCCTGATCCAGCCAGTGACGTCCCCAGCGTTCGCCGTAATGTGGATTACTCAGCAATCGATCCACCAGTTTTTCGCAGGCATCCGGCGATGAGTCCTGAAGATACTCTTCCGTCTCCGCCACACTCGGCAGCAGACCCAGCAGATCCTGATATAGACGACGTATCAATACGGCCTTTTCCGCCTGCGCGGATGGCTGCAGAGATTCCGCAGTCAGCCGCTGCAGGACAAAAGCGTCAATTTCGTTGCGGCACCACGTTGCATCGGGCAGCATTGGTATTTGAGGACGCTCGACTTTTTGAAAAGCCCAGTGCTCTTCGTAATCTGCGCCTTCGCGGATCCATTGCGTCAGAACAGCGATCTGTTTTTCCGACAGCGGCTTATTAGCGCCGGCCGGTGGCATGCGTTCCTCGGGATCGTGTGACGTAATTCGTGAGACGATCAAACTCTCGTCCGCCTGCTTTGGCACAATCGCATGCATTTCGATTGCCACACTCCTCACATCCAGCCGCAGTTCCGCTTTCCGCGCGTCCTCATCTTCTCCATGACATTGAAAACAGTGGTTCGAAAGAATTGGCCGCACATCACGATTGAAGTCAATCGAATTCGCCACCGTCGCAGATTCCTGTGCCAGCAATCGCGCAGCAGGACTCAGCAGGAAAAATAGCAGCAGACCTGTTCGGACAGCGTATTTCATGGGATACTCCAAAACCGTGAGCCGCAAGGCGCTCACAAAATTAGCGGTACTAAGACAGACTCCCGGTTTCCTCGAATGTTCCTTTATTGTCCGTGATTATCGACGTCTTTCAACCCACTGCGTTCAACATCGTACACTCGATCGACTACGCAGCTGAATCAACGGCTCGAAGAGCCTGATCAATATGCAACGTTTTTCGGGCGCCGATCAGGACGGACGTGACGCCGGGCTGTTGGAGCACCCAAGATAACGCTAATTGAATGTGTGACGCACCAGACGTCTGAGCTTCCCTGTCGAGTTGTTTAAGCACCTGATAGCCGTGTTCCGTAAAATAGATGTCCTGGTGACCGGGAATCACGTCGAATCGCGTCCCCGGAGGTATCGGCTGACCGGGGCGGTACTTTCCGGTGAGAAATCCCGCCGCGAGTGGGCTGTAGCTGATGACTCCGATGTTTTCAGACGCACACAGGGGCAGTAAATCTGCTTCGATATCGCGCTGGACCAGATTGTAGGGCGGTTGCACGGAAACCATTCGACTCATTCCCGTCTCGTTACTCAACGTCAACACCGCCGCAAGTTGAGATGCCGAATAATTGCTGCACCCCACATATCGGACTTTGCCTTGCTGAACCAGCCTTGTCAGAGCGTCGAGCGTTTCTTCCAATGGTGTGGACTCATCCCAAACGTGAGTCTGAAGCAAATCGATGCAGTCCGTTCGAAGACGTTTTAAACTTGACTCGACAGAAGACACAATTCGTTGTCGAGTCAGCGTGCCGTTGACCTTGGTAGCGAGGACAATCTGGTCTCGCAGGTTCCGGCTCTGCAGCCACTCTCCGACGACCAATTCTGAGGCTCCCTGGCCATAGGCTTCTGCGGTGTCGAACAGGGTAATTCCATTTCCGAACGCATGATCCATGATCAGCAGCGATGTTTGTCTGTCGCTCTCACGTCCAAACGTGACACACCCCATCCCGATGGTGCTGACACTAAGACTGGAATGGCCTAGGTTTCGGTATAGCATCGGCGGATTACTCAACCACAATTTTCACCGCCACCGGCTTGCTGATTGTCGATCCGCCAGCGACTTGCGCTCGGACAGTCAGGTTAGGGACTTCGCCGGGAGTTGCGGATTCGGGAATTGTAACGTTCATCGTGAACGCAGATTGACCGGCGACGACGGTGGCAGGTGTTGCTGCATAGTCTTTTGGCAGCCCGTCCAGAACCACCGTGAATTCACCATCGTATGACGGATGACGCTGAACGGTTCCTGTGATCACTGCGGAGCCAGCCTTGGTTCCTTTCGCATCGGCAGGTGGAGCGACGGTGACTGCGTCTTCGATAAAGAGCGTTGTTGGTGCCGTCCACGCGCTTGAACCTGTTCCGGACGCCAGTGGCTGCGCAACGAAATCGGCCGAAATCACAGCATCGATCGAGGATGACGGTGTGTCGGTCGGAACGCGAACGGTGAGTTCAAATACGCCCTGCGAAACTTGACCGAACTGAAGTTCATTCAGGGAGATTCTCGGCTTCACCGGCGAATCAGATTTTTTCGGATCTTCACGTCGGACGGGTTCCGTGGTGGTCATTTCAAAACGCACGAAGGGCGGTGCCTGATCGGTCAATGAGAGGACGCGCACAGGCACTACGGCTGACAGGCCGCGCAACAGAATTGGCGGCGCAGTCTCCAGCAGAATCGTGCCAGGCGTCGGTTCAGAAAGGCCAGTCACAATTTCTTCGTCGGCCAGAGTTAGTGCTTTCATCGGAATGGAATCGAAATCCAGCGAGACCGTCGTCGAGAACATCGGTGCCGGTCCATCGGCAGTTCCTGAAATCGTTAACGATTGCCCATTCGCCGCGACGTCAGGATTGCCCGCTGCGTTGCGGGTCAGCATGACCAGTACGTCCTGATTCTGCTCACTCGCTGCGATCGTCCGCGGCACGATGGTGATGGACGACATTCCGGACGTCGAAAGGTGAATCGGGCCGGTATAGCGAAACGACGGCGATGTCCGCACTACCGACAATCGGACAGGCGTCGATCCATTCTGAGGCAGCTGAATCGATTCTTCGCGGGTACTCATGGCAAACGCGGGACGATCAGGGCGGGCAATCTGAAGCTGATATGCGGAGGCCTGTGAACCTTTTTCGTTGATATCCCGGACGCGGACCTTCAATTGCGTCACACCTTCTGGTACGGCAAAGTTGAATGTCGGATCATCGACTCCGGAATTCCCGTCATTCTGCGCGACAAGTGCATCACCATTGAACAACGCCATGTGACCTCGCAACGGCGACGAGATCGCCCGGGCTGCGAGCTGGAAATTCAGTGTCTGCCCAGGCGTGACCGTCAGCAGGACAGTATCGGTTTCACCCGGCGCGGCAATGCGACCGCTGATGAACAAAGGTAGAAACGGAGTCGCCGTGAACGCGGCATCGACAGCGGCTTCCGGGAACGTACCCTCCATTGGTTCTGTCACATGTATGCCATTCAAAGTCCTGAGTGCCGGCAGCGGAAGAATAGGGGCGCCCGACTGAACAGCAATGCCGCCTTCGTTCTCTCGGATCGAAACCGCTTCGGAAATCGAATTTTTGCTGAGTGTTCTCAAGGACGTTTCCGCAGACGTCAATGTTGCCGGAAACGCAATCGACGATGGCGGCAGGTCGCCCACCATCAACCGAAAGAGACTTCCACCAACTGCCCGAAACTGCAGGTCGTGAACCTCTGCCACATACAAACCATCGGTGGGCAGAGTCACCGTTGCTCGAGCGTCACCCTGCAGTTCTGCCTGCTGCCATTGCAATGCCAAAGGAGTTCCTTCCAACGAACGAATTTCAACCACAGGATCCAGCTTCGAACCAACGCGCCGTGCTTCAACTTCTGCCACGACAGTTTGATTCGCTGTTCCCCGAAACCAAAGTTGCTTCTGTTCAGTGCCTGAAATGATGCCGGCCACTGCTGTCGGCAGCACCATTGCGGGATTTTCTTTTGTGTATGTGCCGTCCGCCGCCGTTGGAATTCGATCGACGGCAATCACAACGGGTTTGCTGACTCCGCCTAGTGTCACGCAGCGAACCAGATAGCGTCCAGGCAATACGTTCTCCGCTACGGTGACATCAAAAAGTCCCTGTTGTTCGTTGCCCCCTTCCGCAACGGCACTGGAAATTCCTGCCACGTCTGTGTGCAGTCTTGCCCCCTGCAGATTCATTCCGACCAGCTGCACACGCATTGTTCTGCTGATTTCAATCGCGTGCGGAATGATGCGCCCGATGACTGGCTGCGTTTGAGTGCTGGCAGCACCGGCTGTTTGTTCTTTCGAAATCTCCGCTGCGGATGCACCAGCAACTTCGTTGAACAAGGCAGTGGCTTCTTCGTTGGTTAATGCTTCGGCAAAGACGTGGAATTCGTCACATACCAGCCGCAGCATCTCACCGTCTGTGAAACTGGAGCCGATCGTGAGCGGGGAATCGCTGACACACTTCGCCAGCGACACATCCTGGAGCCATCCGACATTGGCTTCGATGAACCCGCCGGTGACGTTCGTCGGAGTCGCAGGCAGTCCGTTGACAAATACTCGCAGCCGAACATCGTCCACGTCAGCGTCTGCATCGGCTCCTGGAGCGTCTGCATGGTCCAGACAGATGGTCAAGTGAACCCGGCGCTGATAACCAATCGTTGTCTTGACGCTGTACTGCACAACCTTGTATCCCGTGCCATCGTTGACGTACACCTGAAACGTATCAGTGCCGGGATTGAAATTGATTCCGTAGTTTGTTGTGTTGTTACTCGTCGGATGGCGTTTTGCAAACAGTCCATAGTACATATTCGCATCCGCCGACTGCAGATTCGCAAACAGCCCGCTAACGGAAATGGCATCCGGTCGGCTGACGTCTTCACTGTTTGCAATCACAATCTGCTGTTTCCGTGAAGGATCAAGCAACAACGACGAACCGGCGCTGCCCGCGACGAATGCCGATGGAATACGAGATGGATTCTGAGTCAGCGAAACTGCATCGAGAAGTTTGCCGATTTTTGCTGTATCGGCAGTGGTTGTGATGACTCCTGTGTCGGGAAGATCGTCAAACGACAGGCTGACGACCGCTTTATCACGCACATCTGCCGTTGCCAAAACACAAACCGTTGTCAACACGGAATAGGCGAAGCAGAAAATCATCGAGTGCAATGAAACAGTTCGAACGCAGGATGGGATCACGGCAGGTGTCCAGAATTTCAGAGTTTTGGGCAGGATTCATCAAACGGGCTCTGAACATAGTGG
>CANJQC010000186.1 GCA_947476295.1 Planctomycetaceae bacterium
AAAGTTGACGACGCAATTCAGATCGGCCAACTGGTTCGCCAGCGTAGAAAAGCGGCCGGCATGACACTGAAAGATGCGGCGGCCCTCGCGGGTGTCGGCGTGCGGTTCTTGTCTGAATTTGAAAGAGGAAAGCCCACACTGCAATTGGGGTTGGCAATCGGAGTCCTGCAATTATTTGGCCTTGAGTTGCATGTGGAACAGCGGGGAGAGCAGCGTGCCTGAGACGTTATTTGTGCATTACCAGCAGTATCCCGTGGGTGAGTTGACGCTTGCGGCTTCCGGGATGATGCAGTTTCAATACCATGCGGGATGGCAGCAGCATCTGCACGGATTTCCAATTTCGATTTCGCTGCCCTTGGATGGAAATTACGACATCCATGCAAGCCATCATTTCTTTGTCAATCTTCTTCCAGAAGCGAACGTCCGCCAGCAGATATGTCAGTCTCTGAAGATCTCACCGGGAAATGACTTTGAACTGTTGAAGGCGATCGGAGGCGACTGTGCCGGGGCGTTGGCAATCACGGAATCTGACTCGCCCGTTCAGCCTGATCAGCGTTATGAAGCTGTCAATGAGCGGCAGTTGGCTGACTGGTCAATCGGAGCCCCCAATGCATTTTCGGCTGTAACAGGACAAGATGAAGTTCGACTGTCACTGGCGGGGGCTCAGGATAAATTGCCCGTGCATATTCAGGACGGACAGATTTCCGTTCCGCTAGGAAATACGCCCAGCACGTATTTATTGAAATTTGCTTCGCCAATTTACTCACATCTGCCTGAGAATGAAACTTTTGTCGGCACGCTCGCGAGTGCCATTGGGTTGCCGGCCGTAGACATTCAACTTCGTCGTACGAACCGCGCCGCGATTGCTGTCATCTCTCGCTACGATCGTATTCTTGAGGGTGAATCCTATCGGCGTCTCCATCAGGAAGATTTTTGTCAGGCACTTGGGATCAGCCCGGGCAGGAAGTACGAAAAAGAGGGCGGACCAGGATTACGGCAGTGCGCAGAAATTATCCGCAGCCATACGTCCTTTCCACTGCTCGAACTTCAAAAGCTGATGCATTGGACACTGTTCAATTTGCTGGTCGGAAACGCAGATGCGCACGGAAAAAATCTGTCACTGTTGTACGTGGATCGACGCCGCCTGCAACTTGCTCCATTTTACGATCTCGTCTGCACCCGAAATTACAAAAACATTTCACGACACCTCGCGATGAGTCTAGGAGGTGTTTCAGACCCGGATCAGATCGGCGCAAAACAACTGCATGCCATGGCTGACGATCTAGGAGTCCGCGCAACGGTGGTCCTAAAGGCAACGGCCAGCCTAAGCGAACTGCTTCATCAGACAATGCCGGATGTGGTGACGCGTTTTGCTGACACCTGGGGAACGTCCCCGATTTTGGAGCGAATCCCCATTATTGTCCGCAAACAAATCCGCCGCTTGAAGACGCTGCTTCGCGGATAGGATTCCGGTTTCCCTGCTGCGATGTCTGACGGGCCGGCGTCACGCTTACGGCAGAGTCACGCCAGAACAACGGCATTAACAGAAAGCAATCCTGAAATGCCGAAATGGCATAGTCAGATTTTCCTAGGTGCCCCGGCGGTTGATTCGCGGGGCGGCTTTGATAGCATGTGTCGGTCCCTTTTTGAAGTCTCGGTAAAGAACCGGCTACTTTTCAAAGGATGTTGACAGAATTGGTCTTCACGGACCTGCTGTGAACCTGATTGTACGTTCGCCTGGTGTCGGCCTGCCGGTACTGAGCAGCCTGAATTTGACATTGGATCACTCCTGCACTCATGGGTTTAACTGGACTACTTCTGCTGGCGTTGTGCGTGGTGGGCTTTGCAGCTGCGATGCTGCGATGTCGCGCTCAGGCCGTCGTGCGATCTGCAAGTTCCGGACAGCAGGACTGCTGCCCGACAGAACTTGTCGATCTGCGGGCGGTGCTGCGACCATCGCCATCTGTAACCGGCCCGCCGCGGTGGTTTTGGCCTGTGTTGCGGTGGGTGTCCTGTATTGCTCTCAACCTTATCTGTGCGGTTGCGGCCATTTTTTCAGACTACTTTGGTATTGGCACCTCTTGAGGCCACCGTACTGATTACCGTTGGGTGATCATTGGCGATCGTTGCCGTCAGCTCTTCACACCATCCCATCGCGGATGCAGGGACCGTTTGTGAATTGAGGGGCTTGTTCATGGATAATCCGATGCTTGTCGGCGCGATCGCCGCAATCGTGGGTGTTGGCATTGGCTACTTAGTTGATCGTCTGATCAAAGGTGGGGCCTACAAGACCCGTGATGAAATTATTCGGCAGGCGGAACGCGATGCCGAGAACGTGAAGAAGGATCTGGAACTGAAGCTCAAGGAGGACATGCTCAAGCGGCGGGAATCGCTGGAATCCAAAATGGAGGAAGTGCGAGGTTCCCAGCGCGAGCGTGATCGTGAACTCGACAAGCGTGAGTCGCAGCTGGAGGAACAGCAGGATTCAATTCGCAAGAAAGAAAAAATGCTGCAGGGCACGCAGCAGAAACTGGCCGAACGAGTCAAGTCGATGGAGGCCAAAGACGCAGAATTGAACCGCTTGCTGAAAGAAGAGCAGGAAGTTCTGTACAAGACCAGTGAACTGACT
Source organism: Planctomycetaceae bacterium (assembly GCA_947476295.1). Classification (GTDB taxonomy): domain Bacteria; phylum Planctomycetota; class Planctomycetia; order Planctomycetales; family Planctomycetaceae; genus SXXK01. The sequence continues at coordinate 2,630 of CANJQC010000186.1, forward strand.
CGCGATCAGGCTACCGAACAACTGCTCAAGCGACTGGATCGGGAACTCACAGACCAAACCGGCGCGATGATTCTAAAGCATGAGGCTGAAGTGAAGGTCGATTGCGAACGAAAAGCTCGAGAAATCATTGGCATGGCCGTGCAGCGTTACGCATCAGCGCATACGTCCGAATCCACAGTTTCAACAGTGGATATTCCCAGTGACGAAGTGAAGGGACGCATCATTGGCCGTGAAGGACGCAACATCCGGGCGTTCGAAAAGGCGACCGGTGTCGATGTGATTGTCGATGACACGCCGGGCGTGGTGATCGTGTCGGCATTTGACAGTGTCCGTCGCGAGATTGGCAAGTTGTCGCTCACAAAGCTCATTCAGGATGGTCGCATTCATCCGTCACGAATTGAAGAAATCGTGGCCGAGACGACAAAGGAAATGGAAGAACACATTCGCAAGCTGGGGATGCATGCGTGTGAAGAAGCAAGTGTGCGTGGTCTGCATCCGAAGTTAATGGATCTGATGGGTCGATTACATTTCCGTGTCAGCTACAGTCAGAACGTGCGTCAGCATTCCATTGAGGTGGCTCATCTGACCGGCATGATGGCCGAACAGCTTGGGCTCGACGGGACGCTGGCTCGACGATGCGGCTTCCTGCATGACATCGGCAAGGCGGCCGACCACGAAATGGAGGGCGGGCATCCGGCTGTGGGAGCGGAATTACTCAAGCGTTACGGCGAAGGCCCGGAGGTCGTCCACTCTGCTGCGGGGCACCACGATGATATTCGTCCGGAGCACATCTATACGGTGCTGGTTGCGGCGGCTGATGCGGTGTCGGCAGCGCGCCCCGGTGCGCGGCGAGAAACTCTCGAAAAATATGTTCGCCGCCTAGAAGAACTGGAAGCACTGGCGTGCGGTTTCCCTGGCGTCGATCATGCGTTTGCCGTCCAGGCTGGTCGGGAGATCCGCATCATTGTGGATTCGTCTCGCGTGAATGATCGTCAGGCGGCAAGAATGAGTCGTGATATTGCAGGTGCGATTGAGCAGACCTTGACGTATCCGGGGGAAATCAGGGTAACCGTTTTGCGGGAGACCCGGAATGTTGAGTATGCTCGCTAATCAAGTTTGTCGGTCGCAAAGTCTTGCCTAGGATACTGAACGATTCGTTCGGTGAGTTCAACTCCGTGCTTCCCACCGCTCGCTTTGGTGCCAGCAATGCAGGATCTGTCGATTCAGTGAATCGGCTTGGTCGATCTTTAATTTGTTCTGACAGAGTCTTCGCCGCGTGACCATCAAAAAAATGTCTGCCAAAAAGTCTTCCGTTGCTGCTGTCGCAGTTGATACCGATGCGCTGCGGGATCTGCTGGGCTATCTGAATTTTTCTCAGGGAGCTGCCAGCGTCCGGTTTCGGGGGGCCTTGAACGAACTCTTCCGCGATGAGCTGCGAGCGACGTCTCCGTTGGTGCTGCGGAATTTTCTGCTGGCGGAATTGCAGCGGCTTTCTAAATCCGGCGACGCTGCCTGCGCTGATCCGGCTCAGGCAGAGGCTGTCATCCGCCTGACATTCGATGAGCTGCTGCCGGCGTATCGCAGACACCATGCGGACTTGTTGAGTCATCTGACTGAGGCCGATTTTTACGCTCCACTGCTGCTGGCGCGAATGTTCGAAGCGACGCTGGCCGCGAAGGCAGAACATGGCAATGACAAATCCGACAGGATCGTCGCTGCAGCGCTGAAGCAACTCAATCATTTCGTCGGATATCGTCCAGTGGCTGTGCTGGAGAATGGTCGCCGTTCCGAAATCTATTCACACGAACGCTTCTGTCCCCTGCCCCTTTACTTTGGAGACGTAGGGGCAGCAGTCGGGCCGTATGAACAACTGATCGCATCAACGATTGCATTCATGCGGGATCTACCGGACGATTTGGTCAGCACATCTCACTTTTCGATTGACCGAATGGCTGAGCTGAGTCTCGATGTGCGGTCACACGATCACCTGCATCCCGTCAACAAACGCACGAACTATGTGTTTGGTGAATGGGATCCGGATGAGATCGATACAAAAGGATTTTATCGTCGATTCATCGTGCGTCGGCTGATTATTGATTCCCTCATCGACTGGATTCATCAGGACACCAAGAAGCCCGATCCAGAGCGACTTTTCGATGCGTCGGCGGTACTGGCGGGTACAATACTGATGGCATCTGCGATCAGTGGTTCAGGCCCGCAAACTTATGATTCCAGCGTTTCGCTCACATCGCTGCTTCCAATTGTCGCACGACAGCGAGACCACTTCTATCAGCGTCTCCTGGAAACAGCGAAAGGCGAGCGTGCAAAGCGATTGAAGCGACTGGCCAATGAATCGCGTCAGCCTTTCGGTCATGTGCGACATGAACTCAATATGTACCTTTCCAAGTATGGTGCAGATCAGGTTCAGCATCGCCACTTGTCTTGGATGTTCGCGCGGATGGGGTTTGAAGCAGCCAGTTGTGAAGAAGCATCCGTCATTCCATGTCTGAGTGCTCGGTTTGAATCTGAGATTCAGTCGCGCCTCGTGATGGTGCCTCGGCTTGTCCGCAACGGAGAACTGGAGACGGCAAGGCGGATGATCACGGAGGTCATCGATCTTCTGCATCGAGGTATCGAATGTGGCGGCCTTGTGGACCCGTGGAACATCCTTGGTTTTCAAGGATTGTTTCCACTGTTCTTCACTCGCGAAGATTCGATTCCGGATTCCCGCGTTGAAGTTCTGCTCGACATCATGGGGCAGATTTTCGATGCCTGCACGGTGGCGATGAGTGAAGCTGCAGCGTCCGGCAATAAAGACCTGCATGGTTCAGTGCTGAAGGATTTCCGCGAACTTGCCGAACAATGGGATCGCTACGCGACCACGACGGTGAATGATCTGACGCACGTGGAGGGCATAAAGTCCGTTGAAGCGGCGACTCAGGTGGCGCGAGTCCTTGCGGAATGGCGCACAGCGGGCGAATCGGCGGGAGATATCTCGTTCTGGCGGCAGCATGTCGAAGACTTCGACGCCACCAGCAGTTTCGCGCAGGTCGTGACGGCATTGCTGGATCGCAGGGATCATGTGGCCGCGATGGGTCTGCTGATGCAGTGGCTCAGTCGCGCCGAAACCGTCCCCCTGGAGAACGGCCCGCATTCAATTCATCGCCTGCTGCATCGCTTGTTGCAGTGCATTTGCGATCAGCCGGAACCTGATAAGCGCTGGAACAACTTGCGACGTTTGTTTGCCTTTATGGAAGCGAACGCCGGGCTGTGCTGGGAGATACCGAGTCTGGGCGAATTCGCCGAACGGCAGAAAAATGGACGCAAGGGCGACAAAGAAGAACGCGATGATCTGGACTTGGAACATCTGTTCGATGCCGACGAGTCCGACGACAATCTCTTCGAAGCGGCGTGGGATGATGTCACCTACAATGATTCCACGGACGATGGTAATGCGTCAGATACAATGGACAGCGGAGCCGGGCCTGGAACGACAGAATTTGAAATTCTCTACCGCGAGATTGAACCGCGACTGAAGTTTCTGCATACAGTCGGCTCACTCTGGGGCATTGCGGCGGTGTGGGTGTCACGTTCCGCAGCGACTTCAGTGTCCGCAACGACCACAGATGCAGCTCGCGAGGACCAGAAGGAACATCTGCGCGAATGGCTGGCGTCGATTCGCGGACGACTACATGGGCTCAGTGAACTTGTGCGCGAAGTGCGCGACTACGAAATCGCCGTGCATGGTTCGGGGCTGGAAGGAAATATCGAATACGATATTCAGATGCAGTGCCGTTTGCTGCTGATGCAGAACGCCCTGTCAACCACGGTTGAGTTCTTGATGGCAGAACGCCTGATTGGTGCCGTTATTGCCGAAGAGCCTGTCGGCGACAATGACAGGGATTCGTCACTGGATCGTCAACTGTCCCGCATGTTCACTGCGGTGTTTGCACGGGATGTGAATGCGGCTCAGAGATGTTTCCCGGCCCTGTGTAAAGAACTCAAACGACGTCCGCTGCTGTACGTTCCATTCGAAAATGGTGGGCAGCCGGCGGCCATTCTGAAGGCCAGAATGCTGCAATCGGTGATCCGCGTGCTGCTCAGTCAACTGCCCCGTCTGGGGATGCTGGAAGAAACGTTTGAGCTGCTTCAGACCTCGCTGCAGATGGAACGCACACTGCGGCCGTCGGGGCAGGCTGTGACAGAATTTGATCGGCTGTTCAGAATTGGGTTAAGCAGTTCGGTGGAGTGTATTCTGCAGTCAGCCAGTCGCTGGAAAACCGAAAACCCGCGACGAGTTCAATCAGTGCTGAAGAGGATTCAAAAGCTGCTGGACTCTTATTCAGACCTGTGGACCCGGCATAGTGGTTCCATGCGGCTTTCGATTGTTGAGGACCTGCATGATGATGAATTTGCCGACGAAGTGAAGGAGTTCATCGATAAGTACGGCGATGATCTTTTTCACACACGCATGTTGACGCTGGGTAATGCACGAGCCATCCTGCATCATGGCGCTGAATCCATGTTTGACGAACTGCAGGAAACAGTTGCTCTGACTCAGAACGTTCCGCTGCTCGAAGATTTTGAATCGGGTGAGATGGATCGCGAAGATGCCGCAGAGATGGCGGAGTTCGTGTATGAATGCGTCGTCGATAATTTCGATCGCTTTCTGGAATACAACACCACGACGACGCATTCTGATTACGGCAATCGACTCTATTGCCTGCTCGATTTTCTGAGGCTGGAAGCGTTGTACGATCGATTCGAATGGAACACGATCCCGTGGCAGGTGGCTCACGAATCGATGGTTCGCAGCGGCGATCTGGAGCTAGCGGCTGGTGTTGAAGCATTCGTCGATGACGAATCACGCGGTATTGCCAATTCGTTTGTGGAAGAACTTGAGCAACTGGAATCCGAATACGGCGTGCGGTTGCCAGCGCTTCACGATCATGTTGGAGAACGCATCATCGGTGCACTGGCTCAAAATCGCATGGCCGCACTGGTGTCACGGTCCTGCCCCGGAACTCCCGGACTAACTCAGGCTGAAATCGAAACAAACTTCGCGTCGCTAAGAACTGAAATTGCTGACTTTATGGGCAAACGCATCGGCTCCGGAATTGAACCCCCCGAGTGGATGCAGCGACTGGCGGGCGAACTTGATCGAGTCCAGGACGGCCGCCCTGGAGCTCTGTCTGATTCCCTGATGGACGGCGACTTTCAAAAACTGACCCAACGCGCCATCGACCAGCAGCTCGCCGGCATCACCAAACTTAACGACTCCGCTGGCTCCGGGTTGTAGTTTTCTTACGTTGCGGGGCCTGTCCCAGTCAGCCGTCCAACGGCTGTTGTTCAACCCCGGCAATTCTGAGATTAATCGTCCAAAATTGAAATGTCGCCCGCCTCGATTCCACTAGCCGTAAGGGCGTTTACAGATTTGTCAAATCACGCCTTCGCGAATTCTGGATGGATTCGGCGAGTAGGATGACTCGAGCCCGCAAAAGCAGCGACAAAAAAGAAATCCACGAATGAGAAGGCTGTATTCGTGAGCCTTTCATCGTGCAGTGAAGAAGACACAATAGCCTGGTTGTACCGTTGTACCAATCAGACGACTCCAGAGTTCCGTCCCAATTTAGACAAAGGATTCGGATTCATGAACATGATCTGGTTGTCGCGTATTCGCGACCTAGCGTTTTTCGGAATGGTTGCCGTGTTGTTCACTCATGCCCCATTTTTGTCTGCGCAGCATCTGACCGCTGCAGCGGATATCTATCTCGGCAGCGGCGTGAAGACAGGCGAGATGACAGATCGCGCGGCCATTGTTCTCGTTCGGCTCACAACCACGGCGGGACAGGATGCCCAAGGGTTGATTCCGGGCAGAGTCGGCCAGGCGCGGCTTGTGTATGGCACGGACCCGGCCTTGCGTGAGTTCAGGACTACGGATTGGGGGACAGCCCAGCCCGAGGCGGATCATTCGATTCAGTTCAAACTCGACGATCTTGTTTCGAAGTGCCGGCACTACTACCGGGTCGAATACCGCGCCAGCAAAACAGAGGACTCAAAGCCATCCGAAGTGTTTTCATTCGTTACGGCGCCAGCGGCTGACGATCGCGCGGCCGTGAAGTTTCACCTGACCACTTGCCAGGACATTCGCGGTGATGCCGTTTACAAGCCAATGGCCGAACAGCATCCAGACTTCTGCATCTCGGCGGGCGACAATGTTTATTACGACGGGCAAGGACTCGCCCGCAACGTCCCGCAAGCGTGGCAGGCTTATCAGAAGATGTTCGGTTTGCCTGCGATGAAAGTCTACTACCAAAACATCGGCGGCTATTTTATGAAGGATGACCACGACTACCGGTTCAACGACGCCGATCCCTATATGAAGGGTAAATGGCTCTCGGCGACAAGCGAGAGCATCGCCCCGGGCGCGAAGTTCACCGAAACCAACGGCAACCGTCGGCTCGACTCCGCATGGCTCTCGCATGAAGAAGGCATCCGCGTATTCAAGCAGGTTTTTCCTATGGGAGAAAAAACTCATCGCACTGTGCGTTGGGGTAAAGGAATTCAGATCTGGATGCTTGAGAATCGCGACTTCCGGACATCGAATGATTTGCCCGACGGCCCTGAAAAAACTATCTGGGGCCGCGAACAGAAAGAGTGGTTGCTGGAAACTCTGCGGGCCAGCGACGCCGACTATCGAATTATCATCTCGCCCAACCCGATCATTGGCCCCGACCGGGCGTCGAAGGGAGACAATCATGCCAACAGGAAGGGCTTTTGGCACGAAGGGCAGGCATTTCTCGACTCGCTCAGGGACATGCAGACTGACAACGTGATCCTGATGTGCGGGGACCGACACTGGCAGTATCACTCGATCGACAATCGCAACATCCATGAATTCAGTTGCGGCCCGACCTGCGACGAACACACGCAGGCTGTACCTCCACTTTACGATGGCGTCGAGCAACCCTATTCCGCCACGCGAGGTGGTTTCATGGGCGTGCTTTACCAGCCCAACGACTGCAGCATAACTTTTAATTTCTATTCGGTCACCGGCGAGCTTCTCTACCAAAAGATCTTCAAGAAATAACCTCAGTCCGTCTCACATGCGGGTTGCTCTTGTTCGCGGCCACGCTTTGGAATGGCCGAAACGGAGGATCCACGAGTCAAAGGCACTCTTCCGCGATTTCTGCAAGCCGCGTGGAATAGTTGTGTGTTGCGGTGTTCATTCCACGGTAGCCTTGGCAAAATCCAAAGTTCGTGTCAAAATCATTTTCGGCGCCGTCGCTGACCGAGCGTCGATGGCAATTCGGAACTGAGCTGGGTGCCAGTGTTTTTGTCAGATGTTCTTAGCAGTGGCAAACAAGAGATCGAACGGCGCTGCCGAACGAAGGCGTCAAAGTTTTTAGAAGGCAACTTGATTTTAGGCGAGCGGCAGAAAGGAAATTACCAGAAAACTGGGATAGCAGTGAGTTGAACAGGAAGTCAGACTGCTGGCATATTGTGGCATGAATGCGGTATGAGATCGGAGTGGATCACCATGGATGGTGTGATTGCTGCTGGTGTGACGGATGAGTTATTGATGGTAGCCGCTCGAGCGATG
>CANJQC010000187.1 GCA_947476295.1 Planctomycetaceae bacterium
CAACGATTGCAACACGAACGAACACGCGGAAGCCTGACATAAGATGAATTCGGACGTCACGTGGCCTTTCGTGATCAGGGCGCAAAGAAAATGGCCACCCTCATGGACGGCCATCATTGAAAGCCAGCAAAGCGGAAGCAACGTCGCGATCAGCAGAAACTGACCGGCTCGTCGAATCATGCTCGCGATCCAGCAACTTCCGGCAACAGTGCGCCGAGCAGCAGTTCATTCAATTCAGCAGCGGACATTCCTTCCGGCAAATCCCAATCGGCTTTCGCCAAACCCCGTGCCGTGCCGGATTGGGCCATGTCGGAAATTTCGGCATTGGAAACATGCAGCACCGGAACACCGTCTTCAGGCAGACCGCGAACGACCGAATGAATGCCAGCGCGAGAAACCTCCACCGTTAGTTGACAACCACCTGGGCCACGCACATCCAGCCCGATCATCTGGACGCCGTTTTCAGCAGCATTGCGTGACAATGCGGATAATTGATCTTCGGCCCAGAATGAGATTGGCTCAGATTCTGTTTTGCGTTTGCCCCAGCGGTCTTCATTTCCATATTCGATATAACGATTCATCACCGTTCGATCGAAATCAGGACAGACAATGTCACCTGTAAATCGTTTCAAGTTTGTCAGGTCGAAGATGTTATCACTCCGTTCGTATGGAGCGTAAGTCTCGGCATTTTCCCAATACATCCTTTCAAACATCCATTGATCTTCATTCTCATCCCGGCTGGGACCTGGTGGATCGATGTCGCCGTGACCGCAGAACGTGGCACCCGTCGAATTGAAATAATCTCCACAGTATTCAATGATCTCGCGCGACGAGATTGGTTTCTCAGGAGCGATATGGTAGGTCAGACCGCGCGCTTCCGGTGTCTCAAACAGGCGGCACATGACGGCCGAAACCCATTCGACCGGAATAATGTTACGCCGTTCGTCACCGGTCATCCGCATGCGGATCGGCGTGTAACGCTTTCCGTCCGGCCCCTCTGGCAGTGTCGGAATCATCAACGCCATCAGTCGCAGATACAAATAAATTCCGTGATAGGTATTGGTGTACCCGGTGCGTGAATCACCGGCGATGACCGCAGGACGATAAACTGTCACATGGTCGGCAAAGTCAACGGCTCGCACAAGCGATTCGGCCATGAACTTGCTCTCTTCATAGTCGTTGCGAAACGTCTGCCCGACGTCCAGGCTGCCTTCCATCACGCGACTGTCCTGATAGCCGGCAACGTATGCTGTTGACACGTAATGAATGTCGTGAATTTCAAGATCACGACAGAGGTTGATCATATTCTGAGTGCCATTTAGATTTGTGCGCCACGGCTCAGCGGCGCGGTCTTTGCCGTAGAATTCCAGAATCGCGGCACTGTGAATGATCGTGCTGCAGTTCTGCCTGACCCATGCTGCGTCTTCCGCAGACAGCCCGAAACTGGCTTCTGTAATATCACCGGATAACACGATCGGTCGAGGCAACTGGCGACCAAGTTCACGTTCCCAGTGCTGCAGTATTTCTTCCATGCGGTCGCGGGGACTCTGCCGGCGCGATGGCCTGACCACGACAGCCAGTTCATGACCATTCAGAAGCAGATCTCGAACTAAGTATCGTCCGACCAATCCTGTGGCACCTGTCAGCAACGTATACATCGTCTCTCCTGGAAAAATCTGAAGTTGCAGCACATCGTCGAGATGCGTCTGGCCGACGATATTCACCGCCAAACACAAGCTCTTCAGACAACTGCATATTGAACCATGAAAAAATCAAATTCGAAAGTAAAATGTGGCCGACTTGCGACACTCAACTCGAATCAATATCGCGGGCAGCATTCAATTGTTCATTTGAAGCCATTCTGCGCAAGCCTCTCATTTTACCCTGAAATACAGGGCAACCCAATCGTCTGTGATTGATTTGTACGTTTGTTCTCGCAGAAATCTGATTCCTAAACACGGGAATCGACGTGGGACTCAATGCGCAAAGTGCTTTCACGAAATGCTTTATGACAATCGACATAAGCTAAGTGCATTCGTTTCGGCAGTTCTTGCTGAACTGGCATGCAAGCTTTTTCGGACTGCTTGGCGACCGCAGATGAATCTCACCTGACAGATTCTCAATAATCTCGGCGTGGGCCACCTGAATCTAGGTACAAACTCCGGTCGGCGGTTTTTCGAAGCGAGATCGATAGATCCTGGACAATCGGCAAGAGCCAGCCATACGGCACAGCCTGCAAGCGGGACGCTGCAAGGCTCGCGTCGCCACAGAATTTGTTGGGATTCTGGAGATACAGCGTGCATACTGACAAGCGGCACAATTGCAGAGTTTGGGCTCATGATTGTATAACACCACGCCGTAGGCGAAATCTCTCTGGCTCCGCGCTGTGCTTGCAGCATCGGTTTATAAAGCTTTCCTTAGCCCGTCCGAACACACAGCCAAACTCACTCCTTAGTTAGGTACTCTATCGCTATGCCATCTTTCTCCGGTGTGATTCCACCCGTCGTTTCTCCGATGTTGACGCCTGATCGACTGGATGGACCTGCCGTTGGCCGAATCGTTGAGCATCTAATTTCCGGAGGCGTGTCGGGACTTTTTGTGCTCGGAACGACCGGGGAGGGACCATCGCTGACTGATCAGATGCGATATGAAATGGTAGAACTTACCTGCAAAGCCGCTGCGGGCCGAGTGCCCGTGTTTGTCGGTGTCACGGACACCTGTCTTGCGGACTCGATCGCATTGGCGGAACATGCCGCGCGATGTCAAGCCGCTGCCATCGTGGCTGCGGCTCCCTTCTATTTTGAAGTTTCTCAAGAGGCTTTGGGGGCATGGTTTGACTCATTGGCGACGGCGTCTCCATTACCGCTGATGCTTTACAACATGCCATCCTGTGTTGGTGTTGTGCTTGGGTTGCCGATGGTGGATACCTTATCACATCATCCCAATATCATCGGAATCAAGGACAGTGGCGGCGATATGACCTACTTTGGACATCTGTGCGAAAAATATCGTCATCGCAGCGATTTCTTAGTCTTCATCGGCCCGGAAGAACGATTGGCGGACGCTGTCGCTTTGGGTGCCGCAGGCGGAGTTTGTGGCGGAGCAAACTTATTGCCGCATGTCTACACATCACTTTACAAAGCCGCAACACGTGGTGATCATGCTGCGATTGCGGAATCCAAAGATCTGGTTCGCCGCGTTTCTGAATCGGTGTATTATGATGGCGATCAGATGAAACTGATCCCTGGATTAAAACTGGCGATGCACGAACTTGGACTTTGCAATGCCGTTGTCGCACCTCCATTATCGCTTGTCACAGAACGCCATGGTTCTAAAATCCGCTCAGCGTTACCTCAACTGCTGGAAGCATCGCAGCGTTGAACCTCAAATCTGTCAGGGCTGTTCCTTGATGAGTCGCTTCCGTTTTTTCGTCGCTCCAGTGATGCTGTGCTGCATTGCGTGGAGTTCGTCCGCAGTCTGCGGACAGCGAGCAAAGCTGACGCCGGACGTGAAAGATCCTCGCGTCGGCAAGCAGGTCATCATCACGAAAGCCGGAGCGCAGCTGAGGACACCGCAGGCAACTGTCTGGACGGGCTACGTCGGGGAAATCTTCACGGTCACGCTGACAAATGGTGAATGGCTTTGGATTGACGAAAAAGGTGGTTGGCTATGGGAGAAAGATGCAATCCCGTTTGATACCGCCATCGAAACGTTCACGCTGCGTGTGGCTCAACAGAAGACCGCTGACAACTATCATCTGCGAGGCGTGGCGTATCTCGCCCACAAGCAGCACGAGCAGGCCGTTGCGGATTTTACGGAAAGCCTGCGGCAGGAACCTCGGAATGCCGGCGCACTGAATAATCGCGGGCAGATCAGCTATCTGAAGGGCGACTACAAGACAGCCATTCAGGACTTTACGGCTGCGATCACGATCGATGCGACGAATGCTCTGGTGCTGAACAATCGTGCCTTGGCGTACATCGAACTTGACAATCAAACCAATGCTATGAATGACCTTCAGGCCGCGTTGAAACTAGTGCCGCAGTATGCGGAAGCATTAAACAATCGAGGCGTTGTGCATCAGAAACTCAAACAATTCGACGAGGCCATTACAGATTTCACCGAAGCGCTGAAGATCGATCCGAAATACATCGATGCGCTGGAGAACCGTGCATTTGCATACCTGCAGAAGAACGACTCTGCGAAAGCGATTGCAGACCTTGAGTCTGCTATGCAGTTCAGCCCGCGTTCTTACGAAGCGGCCAATGATCTCGCATGGTTGCTGGCGACGACACCGGAAGATTCTGTCCGCAACAAAACCCGTGCATTGACGCTGGCGAAACAGGCGTGTGCCATTACTGAATACAAGCAATGGAACGCACTAGATACACTGGCAGTGGCTTACGCCGAGAATGGCCAGTTTGGCGAGGCTAAACAATGGCTCGGGACCGCGCTGACGCTGGCTCCGGAAGAAGAAAAAGAACGCCTGCAGAGCCATCTGGATCTGGTAATGGCCAGGAAACCTGTGCGGGATTAGAGCTATGCCGGAATCCATGTCTTCGTCGATCCTCGAATGTTCTGCTGAGCAGCTGCGAACCTTTCTGGGGCGCACATCAAACCTCCCGCAAATCAGCGATCCTGATCTGGAACTGGAAATCCTGTCTGCGCCTGAGATCGTCACGCTGGGGCAACGGATCGAGTTTCGGATTACTGCGCACGGATTCAAGCAGCGTGCGACTCACGAATACGTGACCGTGGAAGAACTTAAGATAGTTGAGGACCAGGTAGATGGGCCTCTGCGAGCGTGGAAACATGCCCAACAGATTGAAATCATCGCCGCCAGCCAGTGCCGTCTGACCGATCACGTCGCATTTGAACCTCCTGGCGGAATGCTCGGGTATCTGCTGACAGAAGCAAAGGTTCTGGCAGCCATTCAGGATGGAATGCAAATTCGCTACGAAGCCCTGAGAGACCTCATCCGCGCTGGAAATCTGGTATGACCAGGCTGCCTCGCCCAAGGCCACGGGCTGCCAGCCAACGTGAGGCTCAGCCACCTACAGTGGCCATCGCACTGTTTGTGGGCTTTGTCCTGAGTGCTGCCTTTACAGGACTGGCAGCAGTCGTGATTCCGGGCGTCCTGCTGATGGTCGTGGCCGGTTTTGGCCTGCTCATTTTCTTCGTGCTGCAATACTTTCTGTGGGCGAAATGGCTATACCCGATCGTGATGAAGATGGAAGCAGAATCGTCTCCTGAAATCGCAGCTCAGTCGGAGAAAATACCGACAACAATTTCTGAGACTGATCCATGATTGTGCCACCATCGTTTCTATTTCAGTATCAGCTGTCCGTGCCGCGTATCGATATCCTGCCCAAGAGAAGTGGTCGGTCGCTGCAGTTGCCGGACGCCGCTCAGGTGTTCGTGCCTGCCACGATGAATGAAGGAACGGCCCATCTTGATGTCAAGCTGGCATGGAATCCCGATGGTCTGGCAATGGAGTTGGTTGTTCACGGCAAAAAACTGGAACCAATGGGACGCCGGAATGATCTGAAGCATTCTGATTATGTTCAGGTTTTTATTGATACTCGCCACACGGCCAACGTGCACCGCGCTACGGAATTCTGTACGGCGTTGCTGATTCTGCCTGCAGATGAAGCGACCGATGACCAGCCAACCGTGCAGTTTGTTGAGATCGCTCAACAGCGTGGCACACGCCGCGAGCAGGATTCGAAACGAGTCGTCGTTGCGGTGGAATCTCTGAGCGACGGCTATCGGCTGAAACTCTGGATTCCTGCGACGCAAATGCCAGGATTTGCGGAAACACCAGAGATCGGTCACATTGGTTTTTACATCGTTGCAGAGGACACAGAACTGGGCCAGTTGGCACTGAGTATCGGTGATGATTTCCCGATCGCCCACGATCCGTCAACCTGGCTGCAGTTGAATCTGTGCCAGACTGTCCGCAGCAACGGCTGAGACATGTGAATGTTTCGGAAAAGGATCTAAACGATGCGCAATATGAGAGGCCTGCAGATTATTGGTCTGCTGTTAGTGACATGTCTGTGGCAGATGGCCACTGAAAACTCGCAAGGCAATGAAATCTTTGAGCTGGAGATTGCGCCCTTGTTGTTGCGTCGCTGCATTGAATGCCACAATGCCGGTGAAGCGAGTGGCGGCCTTAACCTTATGCAGCGAGAGACCGCCTTTGCCGGTGGCGCAAGTGGCATCGCTATAGTGCCGGGAAAATCGACCGAGAGCTACCTGCTGGAGCGGGTGATCGCGCAAGAAATGCCGCCTGAGCGGAATGGAAAGAAAGTTCCGCTTTCAGAAGCGGAAGTGAAGCTACTGCGCGACTGGATTGATGCAGGGGCTGCCTGGCCAAAGGAGCGAAGGCTCGATCCGTTCGATCAAACGACTTCGGTGCGTGGTGGACGCGACTGGTGGTCATTTCAGCCGATCATGCGTCCTGAAGTTCCAGCGATGAGGGAATCCGGTAACAGCGCGAATGCGATTGATGCGTTCATTGCGAATGAGTTAACACAGCAACAGATGGTGAGTGCATCGCCAGCCGATCCACGCACGCAAATCCGACGGCTTTACGTGGATTTGATCGGCTTGCCTCCTTCGGCGGAAGTGGTGGACGAATTCGTGACGGATGCCTCGGATGCTGCTTATGAAAAGATAGTAGACAATCTGCTTGCTTCGCCGCAATTTGGAGAACGCTGGGGACGGCATTGGCTGGATGTGGCGAGGTTTGCGGAGACGAATGGTTATGAGCGCGATGCGGTGAAACCGTTTGCGTGGAAGTATCGGGACTGGGTCATTGCAGCGATCAACGAAGACAAGCCGTTTGACCGGTTTGTCATTGAGCAGATGGCCGGGGATGAATTACCTGATCGCGATGAAGCGACGGTGGTGGCAACGGGATTCATTCGATTGGGTACCTGGGACGATGAGCCCAACGACCAGCAAGAGTATATCTATGAGCGTTTAGAGGACATGGTACATGCGACTTCGACGGCGTTTTTGGGGCTGACGGTGAAGTGTGCTCGCTGTCATGACCACAAATTTGATCCGATTCTGCAGACAGACTACTATCGTTTGGCGGCAACATTCTGGCCAGGCCCGGTCCAGGGGGGCGTGCTTGGGGGTCCCACGAAGGAGCAACTGGGTTTTGATGTGCTGGGCTGGACCGATCTCGGTCGGGAAGCAAAACCGTTGCATCTGCTGAAGAAAGGGGATCCACATCGGCCGGAGCAGGAAGTGACGGCCGGGGCGCTGAGCTTTGTGCCGGTGATTGCGAGAGAGTTTGCCGCACCGGCGGAAGGGTCAAAGACAACCGGACGACGATTGCAGTTTGCCGAGTGGATTGTGGATGAGAAAAACCCACTGACGGCACGCGTGGCGGTGAATCGGTTATGGCTGCATCATTTTGGGGAAGGGATTGTGCGCTCGCCGGACAACTTTGGCTTTACAGGACAGAAGCCAACACATGCGAAATTGCTGGACTATCTGGCGAGTGAATTGATGGCAGGAGGCTGGAAGCAAAAGCGACTGCACAAGTTGCTGGTGATGTCGCGCACGTATCGACAGGCGTCTGTCCATCCTGCACAGAATCAATATATGGAGCACGATCCGACGAATTTGTATTGGTGGCGTGCGAATCGGCAAAGACTCGATGCGGAGTCACTGCGTGATTCGATTTTGCAAACCAGTGGCAAGCTGGATCCGCGACAGGGAGGCCCAAGCTTCTTTGCCCCGATCAGCGCAGAAGCGCTGGAAGGATTGTCGATGAAGAGCGGAGGGTATCCGACGTCTCCGCCGGAAGAGACGAATCGTCGCAGCATTTATATGTTCACCAAGCGAGGGCTGGGAGTGCCGCTGATGACAACCTTTGATGCCTGCGATACTACAATGCCTGCCGGACGACGGGAAGTTTCGATTGTGGCACCTCAGGCGCTGGCCCTGCTGAATAATGGCTGGGTACAGGATCAAAGCAAAGCCTTTGCCCAGCGAGTGATGAGGGATGAAACGGGTTCGCCTGAGCGCGCAGACCGGGCATGGCGTTTGGCATTTGGCCGTTCGCCGAGTGAAGATGAACAAGCGGGGGCGCTGGCGCATGTGGAGGCGCAGCAAAAGCGGTTCGCAGCCAATGCTGGTAACAACGAGGAGGAAGCGTGGACTTCTTTATGTCATGTGCTGCTTAACGCGAACGAGTTTATCTACTTGGACTAAGCGGAGGGGCTTTATCGATGTCACAATCCAGCAATCGAATGACCATGGCGCGGCAATTCCCGTGTGGCATCATACGGCGGGAAGCGCTTTGGCAGATGGGAGGTGGCTTTGCGGGGGTGGCCCTGACATCGCTGCTGGAAGGGGATGACTTTTTTAATCGCGTGGGACATGCTTCTGAAACAAGCGTTGGTTCGCCGCTCGCACCGAAGCCTTCGCACTTCCCCACCAACGTAAAGAGTGTCATTTTTTTGCTGATGAATGGCGGGCCAAGCCAGGTCGATACGTTCGACTATAAGCCCGAGCTGGAAAAGTACGCCGGGAAGTCGCTTCCAGAAGATAAGAAGTACATTAACTCCGGTGGTCGCGCGGTGGGACTACTCACGCCAGCAGCGCGAAAGTTTCGGCCTGGCGGTGATTGTGGTTTGCTGATTTCGGACTTCTTTCCGAATGTGCGGAAGCATGCGGATAAGTTGGCGGTGATTCGTTCGTGTCATACCGATACGCATGCGCACGGATCGGCCCTAGTACAGATCAATACAGGTAAGCCAATCATCGGTCGGCCATCGCTGGGAAGCTGGGCCGCCTTTGGATTGGGCTCGGAGAATCAGAACTTGCCTGGGTATGTGGTGATGCTGGATAAACGCGGCGGGCCGATCGGAGGACAGCCAAACTGGTCAAGCGGCTTTATGCCGGCGTCGTATCAGGGAACTTTGTTTCGGCCAGTGGGGAATCCGATCCTAGATCTGCAAAGTGCTCAGCCAGTCGATCGGCTGGTACAGCGGGAACAGCTCGATTTCCTGGCGCAACTGAACGAAAAGCACTTGAAGCAGCGACCAGGGGGAGCGGAATTGGCGGCTCGCGCGGCCAGTTATGAGCTGGCGTATCGGATGCAGGCGGAAGCGCCGGAGGCGGTGGATGTTTCACGCGAGACTGTCAAGACAATTGCCGCTTATGGCGCGGATAAGGAACGAACGGCCGAGTTCGGGCGGAATTGCCTGATTGCGAGGCGACTCGTGGAGCGTGGCGTGCGGTTTGTGCAGTTGTATTCGGGCGGCGGGCACCTCGAGCAGACTTGGGATGCGCATGAGAGTGTGGAGAAAAACCACGGGCAACATGCGGGAGAGACTGACCAGCCGATTGCGGCGTTGCTCGAAGATTTGCAGCAGCGCGGAATGCTGGACAGCACGCTCGTGGTGTGGGGTGGTGAGTTTGGCCGGATGCCGTTTAGCGAAGGGGTCAATAAGCCAGGACGGAATCACAATCCGTACGGCTTTTCAATGTGGATGGCGGGTGGTGGTGTGAAGGGCGGCGTGAGTTATGGTGCGACTGATGAAATTGGGTTTGCGGCAGTCGAAAACAAGGTGCATGTGCATGACATTCATGCGACGATTTTGCATTTGATGGGAATGGATCATACACGGCTGACGTATTTTCATCAGGGGCGTGATGAGCGGTTAACCGATGTATACGGGAATGTGATTAAAGAAATTTTGGCGTAGTGCGAACTCGATATCCGGAGTAATCCATGCCGACGAAACCTACTGGACTTTGAACGGCCAGCGAGCTTATTACTGGGTTCACTGCGACGCAAGGTACGTTCACTTTCAGTTTGACACCTCACGCAGTGGCCAGGTGTCCCGCGATGTGTTGGGCGAGCATTTCACGGGCACGCTGGTGACTGATTGTTATGCCGGGTACGAAGCTCATAACGACTTTACGATGACAGCTAAAGGCGGCTGGCGTCCGTGGGCGAGCATTCCCTCGACAAACGTTGATGACGGACTGCATGCCTGACGGTGACCGACGTGCCCCAGACGCCTCTGAGGCCACTGGCAGCCTCTGTTTATCCAACCGCCTCCCGCGCGCCATTGCTTCGCGCCCGTTCGCTGCTGCGCGGTTCTCGGTTCGCACTCGTGCCAATACGACCATTGCG
>CANJQC010000188.1 GCA_947476295.1 Planctomycetaceae bacterium
CCGACTCGCTCGTCGGCGAAATGGCCGATCGTACGACTGATGAAGTGAGGACGGGCGACGTGGTCGGAGTCAAAAATGACAACGAACTCGCCGTCGGTCATCTCCAGTGCGTTGTTGATGTTCCCGGCTTTAGCGTGCAGATTGTCCTTTCGGGCGATGTAGTTCACTCCCATTTCTTCACACAGGATTCGCACGTCTGGTCGATTGCCGTCGTCAAGCACGTAGATCTTGCAGGGATAATCAAACGCCAGATAAGACTGAATACTTCCGCGAAGCAGATGGACGTCTTCATTATAGGTGGGCAGAAACACGTCGACAGTGCGCCCGGCAATTACCGGCATCAGCGGGGCTGGCGTGGTATCTCGGATCTGCCAAAAATACAGCAGCATCAGGAATACACCGTGGCATTCGGCCAGCAGTACGAGCACAGAGAAGCATTGTGCTGCGACAGACTCTGCATTCAGTGTGTACATGACCCGGAATCCCAGGTAGGTCACACTACAGAGAGTACTCAGCAGCAGAAGTAATGTTTTGAACCCGAACATATCCAGCCTTCTTAAACGCATCGCAGAAATTACCGGGAGTTCAGTTTCTGAGCAGACTGATGAAAAAAAAGAACCCCCTTACTTCAATTACTGCAATCTTGGTTCACGACTTGAAGACGCCGACAGCTTTTCCCGAATAACCCAGCGTCGTAAACCAAGACAAAATGCCACAGGCAGAGATGTCATTTCTTTCGGAGTATTCCGAACGTAAAAAATAACAGTAATTTTTACAGTCATTACTGAGCAATGATCTTCAGTGCGTGCAATACCGCACAATGATCTTCACGAACTCATCAACTGTAGCTGGAATTGCGATGGAGTATTTACCCACAATGGGCGAGGAAACCCATCTATGCGGGGGTGTTTTTGCGTTCATTACAAGCGGAGGAACTTCTGTTCGTCCGTCGACTTTACTATTGTCGTACGGCTGCGTGTGGCGGTTCGATGGCGGCCACAGTCCAATGCGCGATCGTGTTTGGCAGTGGGCCCTAGGCGGATGCGGATGGCTCTGCAGTGCGGAGCGAGATCTCACGCATCAAGGCGTCCAGAATGTTCGAAGTGACTCGACCCGACGCGGTTCGTTACGCGTTATTCTGCAGCATGACTGTAAACAATGTGACGTGGGCCGATGATCAGCCCCGATGTGCTCACCAATAAATAGAGTCCGGCAATGTCAGTACGAAGGATTCAGACAACTCAGTTTTCGGCAAGGCAAATACATGCCGAGCAAATGAGCGACGACTGCAATAAGCTCTGGCGATCGTAGAAATCAGTTCGTGGCTGTCCAGCGGACTGGAGAGGAAATCGCTCGCCCCCTGCTTGAAAGGTCTCCGTCTTTCTGTCAGAACAAATTCTTCGGGCATATGGTTTCGCGGTGGACGGTGCATCTGTGAAGTAAGCATAGGACAATCCTGCTCGACATCAGGATGCTGTTCTGACTGGCTCGAACATCACTGAAACTGTTTCGCTTCCACCATCTGTCATGTCCGACAAGGCCCATTGCAACTCAACAATCGCAGAGGGAGCCAAATCAAAATCCGCCCAACTCATAGTCCCGAGGATTGAATCCAGCTTTTGTGAAAAATCCAGTTCCCGGTCTGTTTTGTAATCGCCAATTGGGAGCAAATAATTATTCTGGAACAGGTCTTCGCGATTCGTGCCCACGTTGTCCGCCTTCACAAGTAAACCAAGTTGCATTCCATCCGAACATTAAAGAAGAAAACTGTCTAATTTCGTGAGTAAGACGATTCTCGGGACTCCTCTTCCGCAGAGGGGAAGACCAGAACATCAGCCGCAGAAATCAACAGGGCCAGTTCTGCTGAGGTCTGAGCATGCAGTTTTCTGCAGGCAGACCCCCGATACTTCTCGACTGTCTTCTCAGACACAGTCATTACGGTTGCGGCACGTTTGTTAGAGTATCCGTGAGCGACCAGCATCACAACCTGCCGTTCCCGCAGGTTGAGGATTGAAAGGGCCGCGCGAGCCACCTGTCTGCGTCCACGAAACCACTCTGCAATCTCCTCGTCGGATGCAGCGTCTCGTGGGCTGCTAGGTCTTGTAGCGACTTCCAGACAGCGACCACAGTGCTCAGATTCCGCATCAATATCGACAACGTTGGAATGCGAATCTCTCAGAGTCACTTCCAGACCAAGGCTCTGCGCTTTCTCAATCAAATATGAGACAAAATCGGTGTCTGCGAGATGTCGTGGAACATCGATATCGTTGCGTTTTCGGGCGGGTGGCATTAAACTCATTGTTGATAACACGATTTTGTCCTGCTTCCTGACACACTTCAGAGAACTAATGCCCGCTATACAGAATCCAGTTCGACAGCGCGAAAGCGGTACCGATCAGCCTGTGATTCTGAGGGCAAACGTCATGAAATGAACTGCCAGCCTTGGCTATTCATTTCCAAAAATGCGCAGAAGAGGAGAATCCTGCTGTGGGGCCGGGAAGCCCCATCCGCCTACTGTTGCTGCAATGGCCGCGCCAATTGATGTTGGTTTTTTCCAGAGACTCACTTTTACGAGCAGCAAGAAGCGGTTTCCCTTGGGACTTTTGGTTCGTTGTTAGGGTTTGTCCCAGGGGGAATAAAATACAACGCTGTGGGGTATTGAACTGCAATCCAGGAGATTCACTGTACTGATTACTGCAAAAACTACAGTGCTTGCAGGTACTATTTTCAGCCTTGACAGTTGTCGATAATTGACAGTTGTCGATAATTGACATGTCGATAATTGACATGTCGAATGACTGGCAATTTTCCCTGTCTAAATATGAGCTCAATGAACTCGGTCTACATTGTCTGATTGCCATTCATGACGTAAGGTCTTGAGGGTGACCCACGGATGTCGCTACGACTTGATGAGGATGAGATTGTGCCTTGTCCCCAGCAGCATTGAGGCTCATGCAACCGAGTGCGGAGCGAGCAGAACAATAACTGAGATTATGCTGGGGAAACGAAGGAGCACTCTGCTTCTGAGTCGTGTGGACTGAATCTATTGTTTGTAAGCAGGAAGAAAAAAATGATTGATGCAGGTTTGCCGGCCATGCTTGTCGTGGACGACGACGAGTTGACTCGTCTCTTCATGCGGGGATTTGCCCAGAGGCTTGGGCTTCGCTCCCTTGAAGCGGCCGATGGCTTTGAAGCACTGGAAATGGTCGACGCTTCAGTCAAAGTGGCCGTGATCGATCTGCAGATGCCGCGAATGGGCGGTATGGAGCTAATCCCGGAACTTCAGAGACGATTCCCTGAGCTTCGTTTTATTGTGATTTCCGGGGCTGGCGATCTGGATGACGCTGTCGCGGTGATGAAACTGGGAGCCAGCGACTATCTTCAAAAGCCCATCGATTTCACGTCGCTGGCTGAATGCTTGTCGCGGTGCTGCGACTCTGTGCTTGCTCCGTCTGGAACTCAATTCACAGTGGGAAGCAAGGTGGGTGCGACGTCAGCGGAAACTGCACCAATACTCGCTGGGAGCTGGCGCGCGGATCTGCTGCGGATCGCTCCGCTTGATGCGACCGTCCTGCTGACGGGAGAGACTGGCACCGGAAAATCCATGGCGGCAAAGTTCATTCACGAGAACAGTCCACGGGCCGCCAAACGGCTTGTCAGTGTGAATTGTGCTTCTCTTCCGAGAGATTTGATTGAATGTGAACTTTTCGGTCACAAAAAAGGGTCATTCACAGGGGCCGTCGAGGATCGAGCGGGGCGTGCTGAACTTGCTGATGGCGGAACTCTGTTTCTGGACGAGATCGGTGACTTACCACTCGAGCTTCAGCCGAAGCTACTCACGTTTCTGCAGGACAGAACGGCGTTTCGGATCGGCAGCAACATTCCTTACAAAGTCGATTGTCGGGTAATCGCCGCGACGCACCGTGATCTCCTTCCGTTATGCCGAGAAAAGCTCTTTAGAGAAGATCTCTTTTTTCGGCTGGATGTTCTCAGTGTCAAGTTGCCTCCGCTGCGCGAAAGAAAAAAGGAAATCCGCGGCTTTGTTGAATCCTCGCTACGGCGACTGGCTTCGCGCTATGGAAGAACATCCATTGAGGTGTCGGATGACTTTTTCCACGGTATTCTGAGCCATTCCTGGCCTGGAAACATCCGGGAACTGGAGAATGTTCTGGAACGCGCCGTGGCCTTTGCTGCAGGCTCAGTTCTGACGCGGGCGGATATTCGTCTGTCTGATTATTCTGCGGCTGCCCTTCCGGTCCGAATCGACGTCCCGACTCCCGCTGATAATTCCTCTGAGAATTCCTCTGAGAATTCTCTGGCTGGAATGACGCTCGATGATATTGAAAAGATGGCGGTCGAGCAGACGCTGCGGTCCGTTGGAGGAAACAAGGCCCAAGCGGCGAGAGACCTTGGAATCAGCGAAAAATCAATTTACAACAAAATGAAGAGGCTTGGACTGCACTAGTGAGACCCAGCATTTTTTGTCCGCGCCCGCCCGACGGGTTGCCGCGGTGTGAAATATTTGGGGCACAATAGACTGTGGCAAGCCCGAGTCCGGTCCCGCTGCCAGCAGCTTTGGTGGTAAAGAATGGCTCAAAAATTCGGTTCTGAAATTGGTTGAGTTGAAAACGCGGTTTTGCGATAACGGTCGATAAACTGCAACGGTGATTCTGCCGGAACTCTATTGAAATCAGATCTAAAAGTTCGCAACAGTCCGCATGTTTTTGTAGATGTTGGAGGTGCTGTTGCTTGCACTTTTTGATGACGGAAATCCTGCGTCTCAAGCCAATTGCTGTCGGTGCAGCCTGTACTTCCGAACCATTTCTAGGGGCCCTACTGTGGCTGAGTTTAACCTCCCCAACTGGATTCAGAAACACGGTGATCCACGCGGTCTCTGGTCAAAAGTTTCCACCGCACATACGTCACTGTAGCGTCAGCTATCCGTGTGTGCGATTTTAGATTATCGATTGCAGATTTTTGACTGAACGCAGACCTGCAATCTGCAATCTGCAATCTGCAATTCCCACGGAGGGCTGACGCCCAGCCGCTCGCCGGGGGGACAGTTACAGAACGTCGATGATTTCTCCGGCGAACAGATCGGTGATGACATCGTCGACGGCTCGGAAGAACCAGTCTGTGCCAGTTCCACCGTACAGCACGTCATCCTCGCCTGCGTCGTTCAGCACGTTAATCTTCGCTTTCAATGAAGCCAACGGACTGCCGACGCCAGCTCGCAGATTCGTGATGCGAACCGCACGCGTATCGTTCGAGATCCAGGCAGTCCGAAACGTGTTGAGACTGCTCAGGCTGGTATCGCTCGTCGTACGTCCGGCGATCAGGATATCATCGCCAGCGTATCCCTTCAGAATGTCCAGTCCCAGGCCACCGATCAGGATGTCGCGGCCACTGCCCCCTTCCAGAATATCGCCACCCTCCATGCCGACCAGAATGTTATCGCCAGAACCACCCGTCAGTCGGTTCGCAACAGCATTCCCCAACAGCGTATCGCTGCCAGTTCCGCCCACCGCATTCTCGAAGGTACTGAGAGAATTGAGCTGCAGCGTACGATTCAAATGCACCGTCTGAATTGAAGTCGATCCAAGATTCACCACGACGCTGGTCGTCAGACAAGCAAAGTTCAGTGTGTCAACGCCTTCGTTTGCATTCTCCGTTACCTGATCGGCTTCGGGGACAGACGTCGGATCAAACATGTAGGTGTCGTTGTTGGCCCCACCGAGCAGTACGTCGTTGCCAGCTGCACCAATGAGTTTGTCGTCCCCCGCACCACCCGTCACGGTATTGTCCAGACTGTTGCCGAAAAGCGTGTCAGCACCGGTGCCACCGATGAGGTTCTCAAAGACAACCGCGGAATTCAGCTTCAACGTACGGTTCGTATGCACCGGCTGAACCGACGTCGATCCGAGATTCACGATGATGCCTGTGGTCAGGGCTGCAAAGTTCAGAGTATCGACGCCTTGATTCGTATATTCTGTTATCTGGTCCGCTTCGGCAACGAGTGTCTCTCCAAACAGGTAGGTGTCATCTCCAGCTCCCCCTATGCATTGATCGTTGCCAGCGCCTCCGATCAGGAGATCATTGCCGAGGCCTCCAAATATGCGGTCTGCTCCATCATTGCCCGTGATCGTGTTGGACAGACTGTTGCCGATAAGCAGATCTGCTTTTGCTCCTCCAAGCAGATGTTCAAACCCGCTGGGAGAAATCAACTGCAGCGTCATATTCTCATTGACTCTCTGTGGAGAGAATTCGGCAAGGCTCAGCGACACAGGATTCAGCATCGTTGTGGAGAAATCAATTGTATCGGCTTCACCAGAAACGTCCTCAATACGAACATTCCCCGTTGGCAAGTCAGCGGAGATTTGGTAGCGATCACTTCCAGCCTCGCCGGCCAGAAAGACGTTTTTGATCCCCGAGATGATGATGGGGAAACCATTCAGCAGGATGGTCGAACCGTTGACAACAAACAAGTCATTGACGTTGGTTCCCCTGATCACGACGTCGTCATCCCCTGCAATCCCATGTAACCTCAAAGGGAGGTCCCGGGAAATGCTGCAGACATACACCGGCACTTGACCAGCTACGCTTTTTGAGACTTTAAAGGTCCCTAAGCCTGATGGAGTGGATGGCTCCACCACAAAGACATCCGGAGATGTGGTCCCCCAAACATCTCCGACGACGTTAATAATCTCACGGGTCAGCGTGACATCATTGCCGTCCCCCCCGTTCATAGAAACCCGAAAAGTCATGTTATCTATAACCACGCCACCTGAAGCATCCATGTTACGAAAACGGCCTGCGACTGGATCTGTCCCATCATTCTGGATCAGCAGCCAGGGCCTACCGGCTTCAAGATCAGCCGCATGATTCAGTTGCAGTATCGGGTCATTCAGGACGAGGCGTCCAGTCACTGAGACAGCAGCAATAGCCGCATCAGGGTTAAGCCGATTCGCATCAACAACCAAAGTAGAAATGTTTATGTTCGGATTAGTCTTGCTTCCCAGAGAAACCTGATCACTACCGCTAATGGCTTTATTCAAGCCGGGAAGAAGAATCAGTTGTCCGCCTGCAATGGCTACGTTTCCCGCCTCGGCGAAGATCGCTTCCGCAGACTTGAGGGTTAGATTTTGCGCCGTCCTGAGATTCAGGTCACCCACAATCGTCTGTGATCCCGTGAATTCATTGCCAAAGCAGAGATTGTGCGCGGTAATCCGATCGAGTGTCACCTGGCTCAAATTGAGGGATGTCTCGTTGCGGGTGGACGATCCGATAATGATCTTTCGTCCCGTGCTTGACGGAGCAATGTTGATTGTCCCGTCGATACCAGAATCAACAGAGGAATCCGCGGCTATTTCCAGGCTGTCGGCAATGATCGTAATGCTGCCATGATTTGCCAGAACTTGTGTACCACTCTCCAGCAAAGTTGCCGCAGGTGCGATGGTCCCGGATCCCGTTCCACCAGAGTAGCCGGTGATTCGGATCTGCTCCCCCACAATCCGAGTGGTCTGTCCGGTCAAAACCACACCTCGATTGTTCAGTCCTGTCGACATTCCGCCTGTCCCGAGAATGCTGCTGAGCGCCCCGCGAGATCCCTGAACTGTCGCTCCGGCTTCAACGGAAACGCCATAGTTCCATGATGAGGTCCCGGTACCTCCTCCGGTCCCATTAATCTGAACTACGCCTGCGGAACTGGACACAACTGTCGTCCCTCCGGCAACAAGTACGCCGCGATTCTGATCGCCGTTGGTGAATCCACCGCGACCAATGACATTCAGAGCGCCTGATCCTTCAAGATGTGCACGGCTGCCCGCGTCGAGAAATACTCCGCTGTTGAATGCCGAGTTCCCGATTCCTCCACCCGTTCCATTCAAAACCATATTGCCTGCGTGCGCATAAAATCCGGATAAGTTTCCTGTGGCTGCCACACCTCGATTGAAGTCTCCGCTCCCGGAACCGCCCTTGCCCGTGACTTGCAGATTGCCAGCCCCGAGGACACTGACCTGTCCTCCAGCATCACAAAGAACACCAACGTTATGTCCAGCGCCCAGTCGTCCTCCCCCGGTTCCTTTGATTGAGAGCAATCCGTTCGCAGTTTCGACTTTGCTCATTGCTCCTGAGACGTTCACTCCGCGATTGTAGCTGCCGCCGGAGATTCCGCCGAATCCGACCATGTCCATTGAGGCCGCACCGACGGTTCTGATCGATCCACCTCCATCAAGCTGAATTCCGGAGTTGAACCCTGCTGTGTCAGAATTTCCTCCGGTACCGGTGATGGATAGTCCTGTTCCGGACGCAACGATTTCTGACCCCGCTCCACTCACGACAATACCTCGCGCAGGCATTTGATTGCCGTGGCCGCCAGAGCCGACGATCACAACATTCTGCGTTGTTCCCCCGAGTATTTTCGCTCCCGCAGAAATCACAACGCCATCCGGCGATGAACCTGCGGTCGAACTACCGGTACCGGAGATTGCGATCGATCCCCTGCCAGTCGTGCCGACAAATCCGCCGGCGATGTTGACTCCGCTCCCCCATTGACTAACCGTGCCGATAGTGGGATCCGAATTCAGGATGATTGCCCCGTCCGTTGATTCAATCCGACCCACAGAATTAACGATGATGGCTCCTGAGGATCGAGCTTCCAGTCCCGCCGTCCCAATCAGCCTGATCGGGGAATTGATCACGATGGGGCGAGGCGTCAGCGTCTGTTGCAGAACTACGGACTGAGCGATGCTTTGCGTCGTCGAACCGCAAAATACAATCTGAGTGTTGGGTGCCGTATCGAAAATCTGCAACCCTGTCAGAAACGACTGCCCCGCTGCAGAAACGCGCAGAACCGACGTGCCGTTTCCCGAAACGATTTCATTGTCTGTACCGTGCCAGACGCTGTTCGAAAGGTGGAACTGCATCAGATCCATGTCACGGGAGACATTGACGACGTCCCCGGTGTTGTCGAGTTCAATTCCGAGCGTTTTCCCATCAACGCGGAAGCTGACAGGATTCACGGTCAGTCTGAATGTTTTCACCACGGTCAGATTATCGGCAGCCGTTTCCAGTTTTCCATCCGGGCCGAAGTTTTCGACCGTGACGCTGACTGTTCCAACGCCGAATGAATTTCGCGCGGGCTCAAGTGTCAGCGTGGCTGACGCGCTGGATGGAACTTCCGTAACTCGGACACCACAACTTAGCGATGCACTTTGAAAACTCGCGGAAATCCTGACCGGCGTCTGACTGCCGTTGCCGGGGCCTATTCCGGTCAGAGCGACATTGTATGACGCCGAATCTTCCTGAATCACGATGTCACTGATCGAATCCAGTGTTGGGCTTGCGGCCGACAACAGAACCTTCTTCTCCAGCTGTTCGATCGCCAAAAATTTTCCGACACGGCATCGTCGAGGTCTATTGCCGGCTATCAATGGTGCCGCATCAACTCCCAGGATGTTTGTGAGTGAGAAAAGTTTCCTCAATGGAATGGGCATAGACATTTTCCATAATCTTTGAGTTTTTTGCGGCTCAAAGTGCTCTCTCTGTGTGCTCTATCTCTCTGTGCGGTCTTGCCTCCAAGACCAAGGCTCCTGAACTTCTGGAAACTTAGTTCTGTTCTCTGCCCAGGTGTCCGTATTCCGTCCCTATCCGTGGAAATAGGACAAGTCCTCAACTCGACTGCCAATAGCTCCTCGTTGTGCATTTTTTGCTTCAATAACCAGTTCAGAGTGACACCCTGAATGCCCAGCCGTCCCACGATAATCCATCCAGCCATATCTCAGAATAAGTTCCGGGGATGGGTTTCACCGACCACGTAGTTCCGGGGAACCG
>CANJQC010000189.1 GCA_947476295.1 Planctomycetaceae bacterium
CCGAAGACTTTTCCGGAACAAACGCGGTGATGTTTCGATCTTCAAGGCCAGCCAGCACGGAGCCTGCCGCGTTGCCACTGTCGGTGAGTACGTTGTCAGGTTTTTCGCCCAGCATGTCTGTCGGGCGATCGACGGCCGGAATCAGTTCGCTGGTTTCGTTGATGCAGCCCAGCACGTTCGAATCAACGATGAATCCCTTTGCACCGTCGGTGAGACATGTGGGTGTATAGTTCGGAGCGTAGCCGCCTTCTTTGTTGGGCATCACCCGCACAACTGAGCGGTGACGCGGGAATCTATCCGAGACGGCGGTCTTGGGCCAGGTTCAGGCATCGATTAAAACGACAGTCCCCAAGTTCGTGGAGAGCCTCATTGAGCGCGAGCAGATTCTCATCAGCAGAGAGCATGGCAGGATCGACATCACATAAGCTGACACGTTTCAGATCACCGCCGCGTTTGAGCGACTTTTTGCGTTGGGCGTTGTCAACCAGCAGACGCCGCATTGCCTCAGCTGCAGCGGAAAAAATGCCCACGGTTATCCGATGTCTGGGCGGCACCGGTCGGGGCGACCAGCTTCAACCAAGCTTCATGCACCAAGGCCGTCGCCTGCAATGTCTGACCAGGCTGCTCGTGGGCTAATTTCGCCGCCGCCAGTTTGCGCAGTTCCTCGTAGACAAGCGGCAGAAGTTGGTCAGCCGCCGATGGATCACCGGATTCGATCTGCGACAGGATGCGGGTGACGTCGGACATGGGCTGCGGCTCCGGGACGAACAGGATTGTTGCCCAACATACTGAACCTGTGAGCAACACCCAACCCGATTTTGCTCCGAACACGAAAACGGCTGCGTTTACTGACCGATGCGCCGAAAGGCGTGAAGCGGCGGGACCGTGGTCAGAACGTCAGGCTCATGGAATCGGTGAAACCGTTCAACGCCGATTTCCGCGAGACTTTTCCGACTCACATTTTGCGAGTGTAAACATTGAAAAATCCAGTGTTTTCTGCGTTTTTTGGGACAGGAGTGTGAGTCGATTATCTCGCATTTCGGCGGCCAACTCGGTGCGAGATCTGGACGACCGCCATTCGTGAAATTGCGGTTTTCTCTGGTTTTTCAGGCTCCCGGGTAAATTTTTGATCTTTGGGCGATTCAAAGCTCGGGTACGATTCGGCCTTTCCGGGACGAAATAAGCACGAGTGGCACTTGGTTTAGGATTGTCGCTTTTCGCTCCGCGAACGAGACGCCGCATTTGCAGAACAAAAGGCGACACTCGACGGCTACCTTGGTATCTTATGAACGCTTCTCCCCTTTGGCAGGGGAGAGGAGGATGCGGTCAGTTATTTTTCGAACGGTCCTAATGTTGGCGGCGGTGTTCTTTGCCTGCCGATCGCTAATGAGAAGGCAGAGGAATTCGTCGTGCGATTTTGGTTCTGGTTCGTATGTGCCGTCATAGGGCTTGCTGTCGATGTGAATCACCTGCAGGCGGCGGGAAGTCGGCGCCTTGCCGGCGCGTTGGCTGCGGATGGCAGTGTCTGCGTTGCCGGGCTGGCCTCTGCCGACCAGATTCAACTGTTCCGGGGACAAGGAACGGAATGGAAATCGGAAGTCATCGTGGTGCCTGGAGGCAATCTGATCCCTGATGCTCCGCTCGTCCTTCTGAGAGCAACTGCCGACCAGCCGCAGCAGATCCGTGCTCTGACAGTCTCCAAGGATGGAAGATTCATGCTGGTGACTGCCACGTCGGATGCCTCTAACCCGACTCAGGTGACTACCACATTCACCAACGAAAATCTTCCGCCATTTTCTGCGCGGACAGGTTTTGCGTGCGTGGAGCGTGAATCGACTGTGTTGATCTACGCTGTCCATGAAAATGGAAAACTGGTTGAGCTTGATCTGGCCACTTCGGCAGTGAGCATTGTCGAGGACCGTGACGATGTAGTTTTGGCTGGTGGAAATATGAGCACCCGAGACGGCAATGCCGATGAACTCTATCTGGTGGATCGCCGAGGCAACCTTGTGTCCTGGGTGCGGGATCCGATTCGCCGCTGGAAAGGTCCTCTGCTGATCGGGATGGGGTTTCAGGCGGGCAGCGACGTGGTCGTCTGGCGACGTCCTGATGGTGCGCAGGAGGACTATGTTGCAGCCGTGAATGCCCGCGGTGAGTTGCGATTGATGCGTCACGAGCCCGCTGGCTGGAGGATGGATATTGCGCCCGGCTGGCTGCTTCCACCGGGAACACCCATCAGCGTCTTCCACACGCCCATCAACATTCGCCTGACAGGAATAACGGCGGCCGGGGTGCTGCAGGAAATGCATCTGCAGAACACCGAGTGGCGTCAGAGGCGTCTCAGCGCTGGGTATCAGCCGCTGCATCCAACATTCATGCCCGCTCAGAGTCTGCAGTCTATCTCCGTTGACGCAGCGGGCGATTTGCTGGTGGCGACGAATTCGGAAGAAGTCTGGTCCTCGTTTCTGACACCGTCTGACAACAGTGCGACAAAGGGTCAGGTTGTAAGTCGTGAGTGGAGTCCGCCCGAATATCAGACGCAGAACTTTCGGCTGCTGAATTCATCCGAAGACGATCTTGTCATCCGACTGCGTGACCGACGTCAGCCATTGACTCTGCGTGATCTGCCGCTCGCCAAAGGCCAGCAATTGACAATTCCGCTCGATTGCGAAGTTCGCAGAACCCTCACAACACAGCTGAAACCACCTGTATCGCCGAACTCGACGACTGCGGGTGCCGAAGACCCGGCAAAGGAGACTCCGGTCGTTCGTACCACGACAACATTGATCGACGGTCCGTTTGATATTGAGGTTCTGAAGTCAGCTCGCGGTTTGTCGTATCAGGATGTGCGGCTGCATCAATTTCCTCGACGTCGCGCCACGGATTCGGCAGAGATCAGTCTGGGAGGATTTTCGGTGATCGGAGCTGACGCCCAGCCATCCACGCCGACAATCGCAGAAAGCTCGGTTGAGATCGATGTGGTCAAATCCGCCAACAACCGCCGCCTGACCAGCACGACCGGTCCGGTAACGCCATAAGCTGCCATTGCGTACACGATCAATCGTTGTGCCACTGCTGACCAGGCGATTCAGATCCGGCTGTAACAAACTCGCCGGAAATACGCTGCGAGGCCTATTGAGTGTCGTCATTGATTTTGGCTATCGGTTTGATCCTTACTTTCCCCGCTGTAGATCACCAAGTGGCCTCTGAGTCGAAAAATTGAGGTGTGTGATGGAAAAATTTGGACGAACTGCAATTCTTGCGTTGATAACGAGCTTAAATGCTGCGACATCGACGATGGCTGCTGCTCAGGAAGAAGACAGCCTCTTTTCTTCCGTACGTGCGTCAACCGCATTTGACAATGACATCGCGGCGAACTTAGGAAATACCGTCGCAGTCGGGGCAAAACGCCTGACCACCACGGATGAGCTGGTTCACACGCTGCAGGAGGCGAACTTCGAAGCCGCAGCGGGCGGGACGCGGGTGGCTGCAACAAAGAAACAACTGGATTTATGGCAGTTTCCCGTGCTGGTGATGCTGTCAGAAGATGAACAGGACGTGTCGATCGTGTTGGGGCTGCGAGCGGTGAGTGACTCGGGGAAAGTTCCCGCGACTCGCCTGTTACAGCTGCTGGAATCTAATGAAAAATCAGGCCGCACGAGCTTCGCCTTCAACCGTGAACGCAATCGCATCGAATTGTTCAGTCTGATCAAAAACTCCGGCGTGAACGCTCAATCGCTGCGAGACGAAATTAACCGACTGGCCATCCTCGCGCGGGATACGGAATCACTGTGGAATCTGGAAGAGTCTGCGGGCGGTGCCGCATTGACGCAAGCTGCAACCGCAAACGGCGGAGCAACAAAAGTGCCGGTGGCACCAGTCGCCGTGGCACCAGTTGCCGTGGCACCAGTTGCGTCGCCCGCTCCGGCGGCAACTGCCCCGACCACCTCGCAATCCGCAACTCCGCCTGCTGCAGGCCTCCCTGCTGAAAACCCTGAACTTTCATCGAATTCGCTGCAAGGACGCTGGTCAGCCAGTCGCTCAGCGACCGAAGCGTTTGCCATTCAGCTCAATGCTGACGGCACGTTCGTGCTTGTCAGTGTCAACAACGGTAAACAAACTCGATCGACAGGGAAATTCACCGTACAGAGCAGCCAACTCACGCTGGAAACAAGCGACGGTGGCCGCCTGCTGGGCAAGGTCACACTCGTTTCCACATCAGAATTTCGCTTCGAACAGGAAACCAACGGCGCGACGGGAACGGCCTTGACGTTTCGTAAGGCGAAATAGCAACGTTTGATCCCTGTGCCAACGGCTTTGAAGTTGCGCATTTTGTGAGGGCTGGAAGCCCGGCACATCGTCTGCCGGTGGCGTGAGCCACCGGAATACGGAAAATACAGTGATGCAGGCCTGAAGGGCCGACACAATCACCAGTGTGCCGGCCCTTCAGGCCTCAGATTCTTGATTCTCGTTTACCGGTGGCTCACGCCACCGGCATTGGATATGTCGGCCCTCCGGGCCTGAAACGCGCAACTTCAAAAGCCAGCGGCGTGGATTGTAAACGGCGAGCAAAATTCAACTTACGCCTGTAACAGATCGACGACTTTTCCGCTGTAGCCATTGAGCAAACACATTGGCGCTCAAACAAATTCCTAGTCAGTCCTGTCGAAAGATGGTGTTCTCATGAAAAAGCTCAATCACTCATTAAACGTCTGTCTAAGGTCTGCCTGTCTGAGATCGGTTGCCGTTGCCGGTGCGCTGTGTTGCCTCCCGGCTCAGGCCACCAGCGTGCGAGCCGACAGTACGGTTTATCAGACGGCATTGCATTCAACGGTCTGGGTGCTGGCCAAGACTGCCGGGGAAACGTCGAGCGGCACGGGTGTGCTGGTGGATGTCGATAAGAAACTGGTGATCACCAATTTTCACGTCGTGGGCGAATCGCGGGCGGCTGTGATTTTCTTCCCGGATTTTAAGGACGAAAAGGCCGACGTGACGCGGAAGCATTATCTGGATAACGTCAAGACGCTGGGGATTCGAGGTCGCGTGTTGAGCGTCGATCGGAAACGTGATCTGGCACTTGTGGAACTTGATAGACTCCCTGAAGGTGTCACGGCAATTCCAATGGCCACAGAAAGTGCCGGGCCGGGCGAGGACGTCGAATCCATCGGAAACCCTGGAACCTCCGACGCCTTGTGGGTCTATACGTCAGGAACCGTGCGAGCAGTGTACCAGAAAACTTTCCGCACAGGTGCTGGCGAACACGATTTCAAAGTTGTTGAAACACAGGCTCCGATCAATTCCGGTGACAGTGGAGGACCAGTATTGAACAACAAAGGCGAACTCGTTGCGATCGCACAGGCAATCGCTCCGAATGCTCGACTCGTCAGTTATAGTGTAGACATCACGGAAGTAAAAATATTTCTGGCCAACCCCTGGAAGCCGGCTCCAATACCCGCGTCGGAATTGCTCGACAAAGCGGAACTCAAGTACACGAGCCACAAATCAGGCCATCTGGAAGTGGAGTTCGATGAAAAGGATGCCGGCAAGCAATCGGTCTTCATCACGAAGGACGTCGAGTACTTCGAACGAGCGGACGTACGAAAGATCTGGACACTCGCAGCAACCCTCAAGAAGACTCCGAATGCCGAAACGATGATGAAGCTTCTGGAACAGAACTCGCGGACAAAACTGGGTGGCTGGATGATTGAAAAGAACGAGCCGGGCGAATTCATGCTTCTCTATTGCGTCAAGATAGACGCCACCGCCAGCCCCGACGCTGTCAAAAGTACGATGGATTATGTTGCGAAACTGACTCGCACCGCAAAGAAGGATCTGTTGCCAAAAGAAGAAGTCCAGACCGCCTCGCAGACTCTGGATTCATGGCTGGCGAAGTGAGTGGTCAATTGTACGGAGAGACCGGCGAGCAACATGAGCCCCTAGTCCCGCTCTACGATCCGTTCAGCTTCGAAATGAAGCTCGGCATATCCAAAATGCCGAGCTTTTTGCGTTGCGACCATAGACGAAATCACGATTTCGAACAAATCGGTGTCAGGTTCTTGACGAACCGAATGCCACGTATCATCCTGACATCATTTCCTTCAGGGGGGTGACGTTGTCCGACAGCACTGATCAGCCGCTCGCTCAATCAAATTTGGCTCAGGTTGCACCTGACGCGGACGTGTCGTCAGAAACTGCGGAGATCAGGATTGCTGACGAAGCAGGCACGAAAACAGAATCGACTGAGGTTCTGGGATTTCGACCGCAGGATCGCCGCGTGATGATCGTCTTGACGTCGGTCCTGTTGTTATGGCTGACGATTGAATGGATAGTGGTCGCGACTCGCCGTCCGAATCCGTTGTTGCTTCAACGCGGGCCCGAGTTTCAGGCTCAATTTCGTGTGAACGTAAACGAATCGATCTGGGTGGACTGGATACAACTGGAAGGCATCGGACCTTCACTGGCTCAACGAATTGTGACCGATCGCAATCTTAACGGCCCGTTTTCTTCGATCGAGGATGTTACTCGAGTTCAGGGAATCGGCCCGGCAACTC
This sequence comes from Planctomycetaceae bacterium, assembly GCA_947476295.1. GTDB lineage: Bacteria > Planctomycetota > Planctomycetia > Planctomycetales > Planctomycetaceae > SXXK01. The sequence goes on from CANJQC010000189.1 coordinate 6,552, forward strand.
TCGACCGAATCCGACCGTGGCTTACAATGGGCCATAATGCAAACGAAACCAGATCCGCAAACGCCGTCAGCCAGCATCCATCAGACACCCAGCCTGCAACAAACAAGCGGTAGCCGGCAACGCTTTGACGCATACCGAGACAAAGTCAGGCAGAAGCAACTTCCCAAAGGCAGCATCCATTCTACCGGGGACTCGCGCGCAGCGCGGGATCGCGTGCGTTCGTCGTGGCAACTTGTGCTGCGATTTTTCGGATTGCTCGTGCCCTATCGTCGGCAGGTGATTTTCGCTCTGCTGACTGTGACGGCCTCCACCGTCCTTGGTCTGTTGCCGCCAGCCGGCACTAAGTTTGTGATTGATTTTGCGCTGGACGGGAAACCACTACCGGGATGGATCAGCCGTCTGTTTCCATCTCTGACCACACCGACGAGAATTCTGGCAGCGGCTGTGTCGGTTGTCGTTGTCGTGTCACTGCTCAAGATCGTGATCCATATTTTTGGGCGATGGTATGCGACGAAGATCTCTAAACAAATCCAGTTGGCCATTCGTCGCCAAGTCTTCGATCATGCCGTCAGACTTCCGCTGCATCGTGTTCACGAACTTCGATCCGGCGGCGTCGCGTCGGTGCTGCGCGAAGATGGTGGTAGTGTCGGTGAACTTGTCTTCGGGATGCTTTACAATCCATGGCGTGCCGTGATTCAGTTGCTGGGAAGTCTGGCTGTGCTGGCGTGGGTTGACTGGACGCTGCTGCTGGGCGCACTGGTGCTGTTGCCGACCGTTTTTATCACGCACCGCGCTTGGATTAACAGTATTCGTCCGCAATTTCGCGCAATCCGAAAGCAGCGAGAATCTATCGATGCGGGCGCGGCTGAGACATTCGCCGGAATACGTATCGTCCGTGCATTCAGTCGGCAGAAACGCGAAGCTGTGCGGTTCTCTGAAGAAAACAACCTCATGGTACGCCAGGAACTTTATGCCTGGTGGTGGATGCGGGTCGTCGAAATGGTTTGGGAAACACTCATTCCAATCGCCAGTGCCGGACTGCTGTTCTACGGTGGTTCTCGCGTCATCAGCGGACACATGTCGATCGGTGACCTTATGATGTTTCTTGTCTATCTGCTGATGCTGCTGGAACCGTTGGCCGCACTCGCGTCGAGTGCAACGCAGTTTCAAAATAGTCTCAGCGGACTGGATCGCGTTCTCGATCTGCTCGAGGAATCTCGCGAAATGGAATCGACGCCGGACAGCATACGAGCTGACCGAAGAAGTATTCAGGGTAACATGGCGTTTGAAGATGTCACATTTCTTTATCCTGGAACACAGACTGCGGCACTCAACGACGTTCGACTGACAGTCAAGGCCGGCCAGACTGTCGCGTTGGTTGGTCCGAGTGGTGCCGGGAAAACGACGCTTTGTAATCTTGTGGCGAGGTTTTATGATCCGACGTCGGGGCGTGTGACTCTGGATGGTCGCGATCTGAAAGACTACGATGTCGAATCATTCCGCGCGCTGCTGGGAGTTGTTGAACAGGATGTCTTTCTGTTCGATGGCACGATCGCCCGGAACATCGCGTATTCTCGAAAACAGGCCACACCGGAAGAGATTCGCCGGGCGGCTGAAGTTGCCAACGCGCTTGAGTTTATCGACCGTCTTCCCAACGGCATGAACTCACTGATTGGCGAACGCGGTGTTCGGCTAAGTGGCGGGCAGCGGCAGCGTCTGGCCATCGCGCGGGCCGTGCTGGCTGATCCGAAACTGTTGATTCTGGATGAGGCCACAAGTAACCTCGATACAGAAAGTGAGCAACTCATTCAGCAGAGTCTGGGACGACTGATGAAGGGACGCACGAGTTTCGTGATCGCTCATCGGCTAAGCACCATCGCCGGTGCGGATCTGATTGTTGTCGTCGAGAACGGCAGAATTTTGCAGACAGGAACTCATCACGAGTTGATGGAACTCGGCGGCAAGTATCGCACGATGGTGGAACAGCAGGTGAAGATGACGCTCGGCAGCGTCGAAGCTGCACCATCACGGCCACTCCCGACAAGGGCAGGAAAGTCGCATTGAGTTGTGACTCCGCTCCCTCAGAACCGTATGGGTGGCTTTCCCGCATACGGCTTGACGTCATACTGTTCAAAGGAGATTGAATTGGATCTTGGTATTGCTGGAAAAGTGGCCATTGTGACCGGTGGAGCGAGTGGTATCGGAGCGGCGACGGTGCGGCTGCTGGCTCAGGAAGGAGTTCGTGTTGCGGTTTGGGACTTAGCTGCGAAGGAGTCTGTTCGGGCCGAGCTGACTCAGTCGGTGGATGTCACTGCTCTGCCGGCTGTTGAAGCTGCATGGCGGCAAACGGAAGAGCAGCTGGGGCCCCCGGAAATTCTCGTACACGCTGCTGCGATTGGTTCCGGGCACTTTGGGTTTCCGTATACTCGTGTTCCGGTATCCGCCTGGGAAAGAGTTTTGCAGGTCAATATTCTCGGGATGGTGCATGTGGCGCATGTGGCCGGGCCAGCGATGCAGTCTCGTGGGCGAGGATCGCTCGTTTTCCTTTCCAGCGTTGCCGGTCAAATGGGATCGCAGACGGATCCGCCGTACAGTGCCAGCAAGGCGGCGAATATCAATTTCGCACAGTGTATGGCTAAGGATCTCGCGGCATCCGGAGTTCGCGTGAACTCCGTTTGTCCGGGAATGGTGAAGACACCGCTTAATGAATCGGTCTGGCAAGCGTGGCACGACCAACAGCCGGCAGAGAAACGTCTTTCGTATGAAGAGTGGGCGGTGGAAAAAATCAGCCACGCTGTTCCGCTTCGACGATGGCAGCAGCCTGACGACATCGCTGCGATGATCGTCTTTCTGTGCAGTTCACGAGCCAGCGAAGTGACCGGGCAGACGATCAACGTTGATGGCGGCTTCGTCATGCATTGGTAAAGCGAAACAAAAGATTTCCGCCCGTTCCGGTCTTTGACGGACTGTACCCAGCATCACTGATTTCAAACCCGCCGTCGTCGCTGCACGGTGAACGGGTAAAGCAAGCGCCACTGCCACCATAATGGATAGCGTGCAAAGTCCGAAGTGTTGAATGTCAGCAAATGTGTGGCAGCGTGACTGGCCTGATGCACGAGCCGAAAAATGGGGAAATTGGGTTTGCGGGGAACAGGGAAATCTGTTGCGCTCCCCCGTATCAATTCATCGAGTTTTCACTCAAAGCGAAGGAGCGCAACAGTGGGGCTATCATCCTTTATTCGTGCCGGTCAA
>CANJQC010000190.1 GCA_947476295.1 Planctomycetaceae bacterium
AAACAATCAGCCATGGAAGGCAACTCTGACCGAACATCGCCGTTCCGGCGGAAATTGTATTTTCCGCAAACCCTGGGCTGGAGCTCCGTTCGCCTCCCCGTCACATCGGCCTTCAATGGTACAGGCCGACATTTCGGCACCGAAACGTATTCGAACGCAGGGTTTCAAAGATCAATGACCACGGCTGACTGTTCTTGAACACACGCGAATTTGACAAAAGCGGGCTTCATTGGCACAGATTGATACAAAACATTGCTTCGGCGGGGGTTACGAGGTACGATCTTGAGGTACGATCTCATCGAATAGATTTTCGATGGAATGGCCGTGAATTCGTGTGACATCACAATCGCTGGTTTAAAACACGGCGCCCGATCGTCAGCGTGAGGACAGAACGGTGAGCAGTATCGAAGGAACATCGACTTACCCTGCGAAGCCGCCTGAATCGGTCGGCGATTCGACGGTGTGGTCGATTCTTGATGTCGTCCCTGCGTGGGGCGTCAGTCTGCTTGTCCATGTCGGGGTGATTCTGCTTGTGGCGATGATCACTTTGCCGGACATCATCTTGCCGGAAATCAATCTGACTTCTTCCATCGAACCGGAAGAAGTGCGTCAGGAAGTTTACGAACTTTCGACCGACCCGACGGAAACGCTAGGCAGTCTTAGCACGCTCAATGTCCAGGGTGAATCTGCTGCGGTTGCTCAGGATCGAGGCATGGACAATCACCTCGAACAAGTCGAACAGATTCAGGAAGACGTTGTCAATCCTCGAGTCGCCCAGTTTGAGACAATGCTCTCGCCGAACGAAGCCGAAGTTCTGGAATCCGTCGATCTGACCGGAACCACCGAACAGGCTGGTGGAACTGATGGTGCTGTCGATCGCATCACGCTGGAAATTGCGTGGTCGCTTCGTCATCGCAGGACAATTCCTGTCTGGTTGTTTGACGAGTCTCTATCGCTTGAAGCGAGGCGTGAAGTGATCATCGGTCGTTTCGACAGCATCTATCGTCAGCTCGGACTTATGGACGACCTTGATACTAAAGAGGCCCTGAAGACCGGAGTCATCGGCTATGGTGAAAACGTTCATGTGCTGGTCAAAGAGCCGACAAGTGATATCACTGAACTGATGAACGCCGTGAAAGGCATCAAGAACGACGAATCCGGCAAAGAAAACGTCTTTGCCGCTATCGATGAAGCACTCAGAGTGTTCACGCCGTACAAGCGAAAAATGCGGGCGAACATGATGATTATCATCGTGACTGACGAACGCGGTGACGATTTTCAAAGTCTGGAGTCCATTGTCAAGCGTTGCAGTCGCGATGGCATCAAAGTTTACTGCATCGGAAATGCGTCGATCTTTGGTCGTGCAGAAGGCTTTGTGCGATACCAGTGGGAATCCGAGGGCGAGAAATTTGACGAAGACAGACCGGTCGATCAAGGCCCGGAAACAGCTATGGCGGAAGGTCTGCAATTACCGTTCTGGACCAATACTCCCCGCGATCTGACACGCATGTCCTCGGGATATGGCCCGTACACGTTGTCTCGTTTGACTGCCGAAACCGGCGGGATCTTTTTTATTGCCGACGATGCCGTCGGTGACAAGTGGGACCCGCAGATCATGCGGCAGTACATTCCCGATTACCGCCCGCAGGCGGAGTATATGAGGCAGTTGCAGAACAACCTCGCCAAGCAGGCGCTGGTCGCGGCGGCTCAGCAGGCACTGTCTGAGGACGTGCCTACTCCACAGCGAGTATTTCAGGCCAACAATGACAATATCCTTCGTGAACAAATTACAGAAGCTCAAAAGCCACTGGCCGTGCTGGACTATTTCCTTGAACGGACTCACACGCTGCTCGAAGCCGGCGAAAAGCATCGCAACAAATTGGATTCTGACCGCTGGCGGGCCAGCTATGACCTTGCGATGGGCCGCATTCTGGCCTTGAGAGTACGAGCTTTCGGATACAATGCTGTGCTGGCGGAGATGAAATCCAATCCGAAAATTTTTGAAAAGTCCGATAGCAATCAGTGGCGACTTGAACCGTCCGAATCTATCAGCGGCGGTAGCAACGTTCGCAAAATGAATGATAAGGCGATGGAATACCTCAATCGCGTGATCACTGAGCATCCCGGCACGCCGTGGGCTTATCTTGCCAAGGTCGAATTGCGTGATCCGCTGGGATGGGACTGGGTTGAGGGCCACACTGAGATTGCTCAAGCGGCCGCTGGGGATCAGCAACGCAGTCCGCAGTTTGCCGCTGAGGAAGAGCGTCGTCAACAGGAGCAGATCCGCCAACAGAAGAGAACCCGCAGCCTTCCAAAACTGTGACGGAGTTACACTTCGTGCAGCATGGAGATTCATGTCCGAGTGCTCTCCCGAGAGCGTCCCGCAGGCACAAGATTTTTCAGCTTCCAGTAGCCGTTTTTCGGCAGCGTCTTCTGGCCGGTCGACGGACATGAATGTCCATCCTACATGAGTACAGGCTACAGCATAGTTGACATGTCGCACAAGAATCAGAAGTTTGAACTGGTCAGTGATTTTGCTCCGGCCGGAGATCAGCCTAGGGCCATTGAATCGCTGATCAAAGGCATCAATGACGATAAACGTACGCAGGTGCTGCTGGGCGTGACCGGGTCTGGCAAGACATTTACAATGGCGAACGTCATTCAACACGTTCAGAAGCCGACACTCGTGCTTTCACACAACAAGACGCTTGCCGCTCAGTTGTATGGTGAATTCCGCGAGTTCTTCCCCAACAACGCGGTCACCTACTTCGTCAGCTACTATGACTACTACCAGCCGGAAGCCTACATTCCGCAGCGCGATATCTATATCGAAAAAGACGCATCAATCAACGAGGAAATTGATCGGCTTCGGTTGTTGGCCACCAGCGCTCTGGTCAGCCGAAATGATGTGATCGTCGTTGCCAGCGTGAGCTGTATTTATGGTTTGGGTTCGCCCAAAGATTATTTGAGCATGATGATTCCGCTGCACGTTGGACAGCAGATCGATCGCGACAAGCTGCTCATGCGACTGATTGACATTCATTACGATCGCAACGATTTCGACCCGGCGCGAGCGAAGTTTCGTGTCCGCGGCGATGTCATTGAATGCTGGCCGGCGTATGAAGAGTTCGCTTATCGCATCGAACTGTGGGGCGATGAGATTGAAAAACTGAGTATGCTCGATCCAGTGTCCGGAAAGGAGTCTCAGTCGCTGAAGGAAATCTATATTTATCCCGCCAAGCACTTCGTATTGCCTCAAAGTCGCATCGACGCAGCTCTCGATGAGATCCGTGAAGAGCTCGACGCGACGCTGGAAGTCTTCCGCAAAGAGGGAAAGCTGCTGGAGGCACAGCGGCTGGCGGCGCGGACTCGGCATGACCTTGAACTTATGAAGGAAACCGGGTTTTGTCCCGGCATTGAAAACTATAGTCGGGCACTTGCTGGCCGCAAGCCGGGCGAGCCGCCGTATACGCTGTACGATTTCTTTCCGGAAGATTTTTTGATCTTCGTTGATGAATCTCATGCCACTCTGCCGCAGATTCGAGCGATGCATGCTGGCGATAATGCTCGAAAAACCACGCTGGTCGAACATGGATTTCGGTTACCGATGGCAAAAGACAATCGTCCGTTGAAATTTGACGAATGGAACAGCAAACCGTCATACCGGGTTTTTGTTTCGGCAACTCCGGGCAACTGGGAACTCGACCAAACCGGCGGCGAAGTTGTCGAACAGGTTATCCGCCCCACGGGTCTTGTTGATCCTGAGATTTTTGTGATACCCGCGCGCGGTCAGGTGCAGCATTTGATCGAACAGATCCGGGAACGTGCGGCGGTCAATGAGCGCGTACTTGTGACGACTCTTACCAAGCGGATGGCTGAAGATCTGACAAAATACATGAAGGAAGAATCCATTCGCTGCGAATGGCTGCATTCTGAATTGAATGCCCTAGAGCGCGTCGAAGTTCTGCGCGAGTTACGCGAAGGAAAATTTGACGCAGTGATCGGTGTGAATCTGCTCCGCGAAGGACTGGACCTTCCCGAGGTTTCGCTGGTGGCTATTCTGGACGCTGATAAGGAAGGATTTCTGCGGAGTGAAACCAGTCTCGTTCAAACGATTGGTCGTTCGGCCAGAAATGTGAACTCCAAAGTCATCCTGTATGCCGACAAAGTGACGGACAGCATGCAGAAGGCGATCGATGAGACAAACCGACGTCGCAAGCTGCAGTCGGAATATAACGAAGCGAACGGAATCATGCCGGAAACTATTCGCAAAGCGATTCGCAAAGGAATCGAAGAAGAGATTCAGGCGCGCCGCGTGGAACGGGAGTCTGTGGGTATCACTGCGGAATCTCAGTTTGTCACGCAGGAGTTCATCCGGGAACTTGAGAGTGAAATGCTGGCTGCCGCTGAACAATTGGATTTCGAACGGGCAGCTCAGTTGCGAGACCGCATTCACGAATTGAAAACGAAAATGGGCCAACCCGTTCCCGACGACGAAGATTCCACAAGCCCTGGATTCGCAACTAGGGGACGTCGCACGGGGAAGAAGTCGGGCAGGAAACGCCGGTGAGAAGTGTGCTAAATCATTCGTTGAATTCGCCCTCAATCGTGACATTCGATCTTCCGCGACCGCTTTGATCGCGGTGTTCACACAGACGAATTCCGTGCCATGTGCCGGTCATTTGTCGTCTGAGTTACGGCGGTTGGCGGATGATTGTTGATTCTGCTTCTTGCGTGCCAATTCCCGGTCAGCCAGGTTTTCGCCCATGAGCAGGTTCTGCAGTGCGTCGCCGTAGCGATCCCAGAGTTCGCTTTTCTTTGTCGTCGCAGGAATGGCAAAGGTTACAACTTCACAGCGCCCTGAACTGGCTAGGTGTCGCTCCAGTGATCCGGAGACGGCTTTCTCCGGAAGTTCGATAACGCGAAACCCCAGCCATTCGGCCGAATCTCTTGCCATGGTCAAGCAGCCTGAGCTGGCTGCGATGAATCCTTCTTTGCCGTCAATTGTGCGGATGTGAATCACGCACTGTGGCTGCAGGGTCTGTACTTGACCGAGCAGAAACTTGGCTTCAACAGGTTGATTGGCGTCAGCGACGCCATTGTCTTTGGGGAAGCCATGATTGATGTACTGACCTTTTTCGTTCAGCACTTTATGCAGCGCTTCTCCGTCCGGATTAAGCGTGCGAATGACGGTTGAATGAAATCCGCCGAGAATGATTTTCCCGCTGTGCAGATGCCGGGCAAGCTGTTCCACAAGTTCTACGGCGAGCGGATCATGGCCGGCGACGCTGCCGATCACCAGCGAACGATAACCTTCGTCGCCAATGGTCACAGTTTGAAATGATCGGTCACCGGTCGTTTTTCCAATTGGGGTCCAGGCAAACGGCTTCGGTGCGTCGATTCGAAGTATCGGCAACTGAGAAAGCGACGGCGGCGGGGTGACGCCCTTCTGCCCTGCTCCGGCAATTGCGGGCCCAGTGGTGTCTAGTTTGAATTCGACCGGTGTCGTGACAGCGGGCTTCGACTCTGCAGCTTTCAACCTAGGCAGCTGATCGGCTGGTTTATCTACGAGCACTTTTACTGCAGGTAACGTGGCTGCGACATGAGCCGGATTCTTAGTGTCCACAGCTTTCGGCACGCCATGCGTCGCTGCCAGTCTTACAGATTCAGTAACGTTTGCACCGGCCGCCGCATTCTTTGATGGAGCTGGAGCAACCGGCAAATCGAAATCCGGAGTTTTCGGCGACTGAGATATTCGCAGTCTTTCGGCATCGCTGTATTCGTCGAGGCCTGAGGCCCCATCCGACATTGCTATTGATACCGGCGCGGACTGCATCGCGGTCAGTGCGGAACAACCAGCAGACAGAGACAAGACGGCCGCAGCCAGCATCAAATGTGCAGCGAACAAAGACGCCGCACAGCGTGCCGCAGGACGACTCAGTTCGACAAGTGGAGAGGACCACGTCATCAGAACCTCCCGTTCAGAAACAGCATCAGTATTCGACTGATGCAGACAGATTTCAGAAAACGTAAAACACAAATTCAGATCAGTTCTCGATTCCAAGGTGATAGCAAAGCTGTTCGAATCGTTCCTGGAATTCGTCGCTGGACGAATGGACGTGTTCGGCTTCGGTGATGAATTTCAGGTTTTCTATGCGAGCGACCTTATTGTCACTCAGAGCCAGTTCATAATCAGCGTTGTCGTGTCCATAGACGAACATCAGTTTGTGCTCGTCCAGTTGAACTTCCATCGGTTTGCGGGGATTCAGAACGGCGATACCGCAGCAGCCATCGTCCAGCAGCAGGTCTTCATAGTCGTACAAAATACTCTGCAGGATCGGCATGTCGATCTGTTCGCGATACATATCTGTATGCTGACCGTTCGATTTGTCATGACTGGTTTCCAGCACGACATCGACAGTGTCTCCGAGCGGATCGAGCAGAGACAGGAACGTGTCGAACAATCGTTCCCGCGTCACTGATGTCATTAGAACGGGGATTCGAGCTCCCGAATCCTGATCGACGTACCATTCGTTGCGGTAGCCCGTTCGAGGAACGATGTTTGGGTGGTACGACGGCCGCACGGCATCGGTGAGGGTAAAGTCGCCGTAGCGTGCCACGCTCATGTGAGCTTCCAGCTCCTCTTCCGACAGATTACGGAAGCTGCTGGTGCCGCGTGGAGCACCGCCGTCGCGGTAGTTTGTTTTCAGAAAATTCTTGAGGAAGCTCATTGAAATATTCCCGTGCATGAACGTTGTTGGCAGTCTCAGCCAGTCAGCCGAAACCTAGCACGAAGCCGGTGACACGCTTTACAGATTCAGCGGATTCGACAATTTTCACTCGAACGAGCCGTTCTTCAGCACGAACAAGCAGTCCGCGGCAACTCTTCCGACCCGGAAAGCTGAGATTTCGACCCGCAAAATCGCTACATAGATTGCTGGTGATTCAATCGACAGAATCTGTGATAATTCACGCCATGCGACGCCAAATTCTAAGCCTGACATTTCTGACTGCCTCTGGAATGCTGGTTTGCCAGCATTCCGCTGCATGCGCACAGGGCCCCTCGATTTCTCTGCAACCCAAACTCAAGTCGCTGCAGGCTCCAGCGATTGAACCACGTCGGTCTGCTGTCGCGGCGAAACAGGACGAACCCAGCGACGTACATGGCGTCTGGTTATTGATTGAGTACGACGGTGCGACGATCGGGTATGAATCCTTGACCACCACCGAAGTCGATGATTCGAACGGCGAAACCAGTGTGTTCAGTTCCCCCGAGAAAACACCAGTTGTCAGCCGACGCCGCGAGACGCATTTGAAATTGAAACGCTTCGGCAACGATCTATCGGTTTCGGCGCATCTGGAAACCGTTGAGACCATTGACGGTGTTTTGCAAAGCTGGTCATTGCGGCGTACGGCAGCGGACGGTTCTGCCATACAGCGATCAGCAACGTGGGACGCGGCACGCCAGGCGTTTTTGATCCGGGGTGGTGCGACGGATCCGACAAAATCAGAATTGCTGCAATCCCGTGTGCAGCCCCGCTCACCAATCCTGTCCGCATGGTTGGCCACGCCGGACCTAGAACGACCACAGCAGTGGTCCAGTGCCGTGTTATTTCCGGAAACATCGGCAATCGTTGATGTCGAGATTCGTCAGTTGTCCCCTCAGAGTTTGCGATTGAAGGACGGCTCAACAATCGCCGTGACACGACATGATTACTGGCCAACAAATCAGCCGGAACTCCGTTCGTCGGTCTACTATGACAAGGAACAGGAAGTCGTGATGGTGGAGCAACCACTGCTGGGAAAGAGTTTGCGTTTCTATCGCACCGATGCCGCAACGGCTCTTGGTGCAGAAAACCTGGAGTCGCTCGATCTCCAGTTCATGACCTCGCTCCCCCTGCGGCGACCTCTGCTGAATCCGGAAAGAAGCGACGTCGTGCGGATGATGATTTCTGTCGGAGTGTCGGAACAGATTTCTTTGCCATCGAGCGATTTTCAGGCAGTTGAACAAAAGGCTCCAAATACGCTCATTGTCAAACTCACGCATCCAAAGACGACCACGGACGAAGCGGGACCTGCGACACATCTGCGAAACAACAAACGCCTCGATCGAAAGTTCACCGACAGTTCCCGATGGATCAATTCGACAGACGATAACGTCCGGCGAATGGCAGTGATTGGTGGCGGAGCGGTCTCAGATCCGCATGAAAAATGCAAACGGCTGTCCAGTTATATTAGATCACATCTGCGTCCAGCCGCATTCTCCACATCGCTTCGCTCGGCCAGTGAAGTTGCAAAATCGAGGCGGGGCGACTGCACTGAATACGCAGTTCTGCTCGCGGCAGTGATGCGGAGTGAAGGCGTTCCTTCGCGCGTGGCGGTGGGATTCGCCTACGTACCGAACCCGGCTTCGTTTGCTCCGCACATGTGGACCGAAGCGTGGATCGATGGCCAATGGATTCCGTTTGATGCTACGCTGGGCGGCGAGGTCAATCCCGTCACACGGCTGAAAGTGACTGATTCGCCGCTGTCGGAGAATGTCACAAGCGGCACGCTGCTGTTCATCCCGTTACTTAACTTTCTTGGCCGCGCAACCGTGGAGATTCTGCCGGAAGAATGATACGTGGGCGAAGGCCGGGCCAGTGGTTATCATGGTGTCAGGAGGCGCCTAAACCCAGCCACCGAAAGGCGCTTCAAAACCAGCCATTATGAGAGTTGAGACAAGTCGTTCACACTGTCTGCGGAGATTTTTTCCGTGGACAGGGGGCAGGCATGTCGAATCGGCTATCAATGGCACAAACACAGGCAATACAAGCACTTGCGGCGACGGGACGATCGAATCGGACGATATCGAGGGCTCTGGGTGTTGACCGGGGCACGGTCGCAAAAACTTTGTCTCAAATTCAAAACCAGCCACCGGTTTGGGAAGCGCCCACCGGGTCTGGCGATGTGCCCACCGGGTTTCAGGATGCCGATCAGCTCGTTCAAACTGAGCCCACTCAAGTCGCTGAGAGCGATGTGGAGACATGTTCGCCCATCAATCCTGCCAACTCATCATCGACTCCTGACGGCGCTGAAACAGCGGCGGGTTCCCGCAGCGAATGTGACGCCTGGCGTGAAGACATCATCCGCAAGCTGGAGCAGGGCCTGACCGCGCAGCGGATCTGGCAGGATCTCGTCGATGAGTACGGATTCGCGGCGAAGTACCACAGCGTGCGACGTTACGTTTCGAAACTCCAGAAGAAGACACCGCAGCTCGTGCGACGCATGGAAGTCGTCGCCGGAGCAGAAGCTCAGGTTGCCGGGCCGGGGTTCAGATGCGCGACACTGTCAATTACAATGTGGTGAGCCAGCTTGTTGCTGCGGCCCGTGTAGTCCTGCCCGGCATCTGCCACTCGTGACAGGACATGCAGTTTCTTGCCGGCAAGTCGCATCGTCATGTGGCTGTAATTGACCGGGTTCAGCGATGACTGAGGATCATTGAGCGGAAATGCCTGCCGATAGCCGCTCATGGATTCCAGTCGCTCCGCAATATTGAGTGCCATCCCGGACGTGCTGATGACCGTGCAGATGCCACGGCTTCCCTGTTTCAGGCCTTTCTCTGCCGATGTGTAAATGATTTCTTCGACCACAATTTCTCGCCTTTTCGGGGCTTCAGTTCTGAAATTCAACAATACCCGGGGCGTTGCTTTTGAAGTTCCTGACTCTAACGGATTCTATGTGCGAAGGTTTTATTCAGGAATTTAG
>CANJQC010000191.1 GCA_947476295.1 Planctomycetaceae bacterium
ACTCGAAGTTGCCAAGGGCTTTTTTTGAGGCACCCAAGCCAAAGATGATTCCTTGATCAGGTATTTACGGCCTGTCTGCAGCGTCTGGATTTGCCCGTTGGACTGCTTGCGAAAAGTGACGCTTCAAAAGAAGGCGTCGCAGACGTGCCCGAAGATGTCTGTCATTCGGCTCCCCTCACTCCCGTCAGGAGTGTCGTCAACACGCGGTCTGTCCAGACGTGCGGCTGAGCCCACTCGGGGATGGACGGACGCTAGGACTCTTGGGGAGAACGGGAAGCGAACACACAAAAATTTCCTTGGGACGACACAGAGTCATCGAGTTTGCTGGGTTGTGATTAGTGGCGATCAGTGCTGATTAGTGTTCTCTCTTTCGCTGCGCGGAACACTAATCTTCGCTAATCGAACACTAATGATTTCGACACTGTGACGTCGCCGTGCGATTCATTCGCGACCGCTCTCTCCAGAGGATTCCCTGCCTACTTTTCAGACGCACGCACGGAGCGTATCAGGGTTATCGAGCTTGAAGGAAACTCGCGTGAGAGTTGGTAAGATGGAGTTGGCCGTGCCGTCAGTGAAGCAACCAGACTGCTTAGGCCGATGTTAAAAAAGAGCTGAAAGTTCCGGATGATTATGTCGGCGTGCTGCCGATGTTGTCGTGATCAACAAAGTGGGAGGTGCTTCTGCAGAAGCTCTGGTTGGTATTCGCGAGCAGATTCATGAGAACAATGTCAAGGCCGAGGTTGTCGAGGCCGATCTGGAAATTCTTGTTGATCAGCCAGAAGCCATTCTCGGAAAGCGAGTACTGGCCGTTGAGGACGGACCAACTCTGACGCATGGTGAAATGAGTTTTGGCGCGGGCACCCTTGCGGCAAGGCGGTTTGGAGCTCGCGAGATTGTCGATCCACGACCATTTGCAGTGGGATCACTTGCCGCAGCGTATCTCAGATTTCCTCATCTTGGCCCCGTTGTCCCGGCGCTCGGATATTCTGCTCACCAGTGCCAGGAATTGCAGCAGACGATCGATCGCTGCGGAGCCGATGTCATTGTGGACGCAAGTCCCTGCCGCCTGAACCGCATACTGGATCTGAATACGAGGCTGGTCAGAGTCAGCTATGAGTTTCGACAGGTTTCAGGACCGTCATTGTTCGAGTCTATCAACTCGAAAATCAGCCTCGCTCGCCATTAATTCCTGATCCCATCCGGTACCTCCTTCACGGCCCAGGTGGCTTCACGGCCAAAGTGGCTGCGGCGACATTACAGCAGCCGTTAATTTTCTATCCTGTCTGAGCGGTGCATAGCGAAACGAATTGCGACCTATATGTTACGGAATGGAACCGATGCATAGATGGAACCGATGCATAGATCGTGTTTGAACAGTCATTTGAAGGCTTATTTCGATTGCTTCGGGCCGCCAGCTTTCCTCTGCGGTTGCGCGGCGAGCGTCTGCCTCGCAAGGTCTTTAAAGCGGTCCGTCTGAAGTAGCCAGACCTTTTCCAGATCGTTCACTTTCTCAGGCATCTGCCTGGCAAGATTGTGTTGCTCAGCGCGGTCTGATTTCAAATCATACAGCTCCCACGGATCACCCTTGGCTGCGACCAGTTTCCAGTCGCCAACGCGGACCGCACGGTTCCCTTCGTGAAGCCACCAAAGACTATCGCGCGCGACAGTCACGTCTGCGAAGAATGCAGGGACGAGGCTCTTGCCTGGCGCAGCTGGAATTGGTTCGTTGGCTGCTTCGTGAGCTGGGTCGATACCGACCAGTTCCAGTACGGTCGGCACGATGTCGATGACGTGTCCCGGCGTATGACGCAGCTCGTTCTTTGCGGCGATGCCTCTGGGCCAATGGACAATCAGCGGAGTGCTGATGCCGCCTTCATGCACCCACGTCTTATGACGACGAAATGGCGTATTGCAGGCACTGGAGAAGCCGGGCCCAAGACACAAATATGTCGCCTCGCTGCCTGGAGTCGCTGAAGGATCATGTCCGCCATGTCGTACCATGATCTCGGCACTGGCTCCGTTGTCTGAGGCGAAGAAGATCAGAGTGTTCTCGTAGACGCCCATGTCCCGGAGTTGCGTGAGAATGCGTCCAATCTCCTGGTCCATCCGATCAATCATTGCAGCATGAATGGCCATTTTTGCTGCTTGAAATCCTCGTTGCTCTTCCGTGAGTTCACTCCATGGCAGCGGGCGATCGACTTCGCCTGGGCCAAGTTTTTCTATGGCATCGGGAAATGCATAAGGCGGCCCGACTTCTCTTTCCAACGCGGAAAGTGTGGTGTTGGTAATGCCCATCTGCTGCTGACGTGAGAAACGCATCTGGCGCATTTCATCCCAGCCGCTAAGGTATTTGTCGCGATACCTGACAATGTCCTGCGGAAGCGCATGAAGCGGAAAGTGCGGCGCGATGAAAGGGATGTACTGGAAGAACGGCTTGTCCATGTGATTCGCAGCGTGATCCTTCAAACACTCGATAGCGTGCTCAGCCGTGGCGGTGGTGACATAGTAGCCGGATTCATCAGCGGCCGGCGCGACGGGAACGTCGTCAATCAAATTGCCTCTTGCCGTGAAAAAGTTGCCATCGTTTCTGGTGTGGAGCGACCGGTCGAAACCACCTGCGAGCACGTCGCCATCAATGTGCCACTTGCCACTGTGATAGCTGCGGTAACCAGCCGCCCTCAGCCGTTCCGGCAAGAGCTTCGCCCACTTTGGACGCACACCCTGTCCGCCGCCGGGCATGTCGGGCAGGGCATCGCGGTGAACCTGCTGAGGGTAGTACCCCGTGAGCAACGCCGCTCGCGTTGGCCAGCAGCGGGCTGTGTTATAGAACTGCGTAAATCGCAGACCGTTCGCCGCGAGTGAGTCGAGATGAGGCGTTGCGATTTCACTGCCGTAACAACTGACGTCAGAGTAGCCCATATCATCGGCGAGGATGACGATCACGTTTGGCTTCGATGCCTCAACAGCGAACGACGGCTGATGAATGCCAAACGAGGCAACGATGAGGGAGAGATTGAGCAGATACTTCATGATCGGAGTCTCATGCGAAAAATCATGCGGTTCACCGGGGCTTCGGGGGGTTGAGAGGTTCTTCAGCGCAGCAGCGTCAGTGTCACACGCCGCACGTCCATGACGGATTGGCCGGGAATGTCGATGGCGCGGAGGATGAGTGGCCCCCGACCCGCTGGCAGTGTGATTTCCCCAAGCTTCAGCGTGTGAAAGTCTTTCATCCGGCTCTCGCCCGCCGGACGCGGCAGCGTGTCCTGATTCGTGTAAAGTGGCGGGTCCCACGCGGGCTCAACTTTGCCGGTCAGCCGCGCGTCCTGAAACGACAGCTCAATCGTCGCGCCAGTATCCGGCTGTTTGCAGGTGTAGTCGATCGTGACTTCATAACGACCGGCATTGTGGACATCGACCAGCCAGACCATGCTGTCGTCTTTGTTCGTCCAATTCACAAAATACGAGCAGTTTGGCGCGCCGCTGCTGCGCTTCACTTCACCATGCGGCTCCCCATCACGCGCCGGAAGCATAGTGATGGGAAACTCACGGTAGCCAACCGGAATGGGACGAAGATCGACAGCATTGCCGCCATCGCCCTTTTTTCTGCTGCCCTGAGACTTCGATTTTGCGACATCGCTGCCGTCAAACATTTCCTGACGCCACTTCCTGACGGACTCGACCAGAATTGCAGCGAGCGCAGGTTCACTGTCATTGGTCGGCGTGGTCTGGCCTGGATCGGCGACCATGTCGTAAAGCTGCCCGCTGCTGTCCAAGCGATGCGTCTGCGTGCGGACGCTGACATTGCCCGCCCAAGATGAGAAAATCATGCGATCAGGCCATTCGGTGTTTTGCTTTAGCAGCAGCGGACTGAGATCGCGACCGTCCAGCGGCTTTTCCCCCACTCGTTGAACGCCTGCCAGCGTGGTGAGTGTTGGGAGCAGGTCGATAGCGCCTGCGATCTGGGTGACGATATGTCCGGCGGGCAGTTTGGCGGGCCAGCGGATGTAGCACACAGAACGCACGCCGCCTTCGTCGGTGCTGCCTTTCCTGCCCTTCATGCCGCCGGTCCAGCGCATGGAGTTCGGACCGTTGTCGGAGAAATAGAGGACCATCGTATTCTCCTCCAGTTGGTGTTCCTTGAGCTTCGCGAGCACACGGCCGACGTTCATATCCTGGTTCTCCAGCATCGCCAGCGCGCAGCGGGTTTCATTGGCCACTTCCCTGCCGGAATCGGTGGCCGCTTGGGTGATGGGCTTGTCTTTGAATCGCTGCCAGTCCCGCGCCGGTGCCGCCCAAGGCGAATGCGGCGTGGTGAAAGGCACATAGCAGAGAAAGGGCTTGTCTTTGTGCTTCTCGATAAAGCCCAGCGCACGATCTGTGCAGACATCGACGATATAGCCGTGCGTGCGTATCATGCGCCCGTTCTCTTCCAGCGGTGCATCGAAATACTCGCCCCAATGACCGGAGGTATGCCCGAAGTATTCATCAAAGCCACGTGCCGTCGGATGGTATGGCCATTGACTGCCATTGTGCCATTTGCCAAACGCCCCTGTGGCATAACCGGCAGCCTTGAAGGCATCCGCGATGGTTTTTTCATCCAGATCCAGCCGCTCATGTCCTGAAGACACGCCACGCACTCCGCCACGGGGATGGTAACGTCCGGTGAGGAACTCGCCTCGCGTTGGCGCACAGACAGGACAGACATAAAAACGATCCAGCGACACACCTCCCATCGCGATGGAGTCAATGTTCGGCGTGCTTACCTGTGTGTTGCCCGACTGGCTATAGTCTCCCCAGCCGGCATCATCCGCCAGAAAGATGACGATGTTGGGCGGCTCGGCAGCATGCAACCTGGCCAACGGCAACAGCAGCAGGCCCATAAAGTGAATAAGTCCTATAAATATCTGATTCATGTTGCGAGGGCCTTCGATGCGGTTGATGGTGGAGCTTTCGGCTGCGAAGGCCTGGCCTGCGACCAGCCCCAACAATGCGAACAGTATGACAAAAACTTTAAGGCATTACTCCGGGATCGGATCGCTGCGTTTGACCGTCTTGCCTTCCCAAATGGCCTCGTCAGTATTCTTATCGTAGGTGAGGACACGGCTTGCGCTGTAGGGAGCGGGGGATACGTCGATCTTTGGCAGCCATTTTTTGTGATCGGCGATAACGGCGGCGTACTCGGGATTTCTGGCGAGGTTGTTCCACTCATTAGGGTCAGTTTGCATGTCGTAGAGTTCCTCACTACCGTCAGCGTAGTGGATGTAACGCCAGTGTTCGCTGCGGACGCCATGATTGCCCTGATTGTGGCTGGTGATGGCAGGGCGTTCTCGCTTCGCGGCGGCGTACTCGAGCTGCGGTATTAGGGTGAGGCCTTCGAGATCCTCGCGGACAGCGACGCCTGTGAGATCGATAAGTGTGGGAAAGATGTCAAGCAACTCTGCGGGCTGAGTGCAGCGTTGGCCGGGCGTCACGCCAGGACCGGCAAAGATCAGCGGGACACGAGTGCCGCGATCCCAGAGCGTATTTTTGCCAGTGATTCCCTTCTCACCAAGATGCCAGCCGTGATCACCCCAGAGCACGACGATGGTGTTATCAGCGATGCCCGCTTCATCCAGCGCGGTCAGCAGCCGACCGACCTGCGCATCGACGAAGCTGGTGCTGGCGAGATAACTGCGGACGAGATTGCGCCACTGATTCTTTTCTTTGACCCACTTCAGACGCGGCTCGGGCAGCTCCCAATGCAGATACCAGGAAAAACGAGGCGTGTCGTCACGGTCGCCTTCAAGAATCTTCGGCAACACAGTGTCATCGTCGGGATAGAGGTCGAACCACTTCTGCGTCGCATAGCAGGGGACATGCGGCAGGAAGAAACCGGCCGCAAGGAAAAACGGCCGGTCTTTGGGCGCGTTTTTGATCTGTTCCACGGTCCAGCTGGCAACATGGTAGTCGCCCTTTCCGGTGTCGTCGTTATCGAGCGGCCAGACGCCCCAATCCATGAGTGGGTGATCCCCCATCGGTGTGGGCGGTATAAGTTTTTGCGGCGGCTTGGTTCCGACACCGCCGTACGGAGCAGTGATTTGGAACTCCGTCATGGATTCTTGTGTGTTCGTGGGAGCATTGTTCTTCGCTGCTCCATTAACGGCACTGGCACCGCCGGTACCGCCGTGGTAAATTTTTCCTGTCGCGGCGGTGCGATACCCGTGGTTGGAAAAATGCTGCGGCAGTGCCACGCGATCCTTCAGTTCTGGAAGCGTACGGAACCAGGGCGAGAGGCCGTAAACGCCGGTCGTGGTGGGCCTCAGACTGAGCATCAGACTGGTCCGGGACGGATTGCACAAAGGACTGTTACAGTGCGCGTTTAGAAATGTCGTGCCGCGAGAGGCAAGTTTATCTATGTTGGGTGTCTTCGCCATAGGATGGCCACCGAGATGGCCGATCCAGTCGTTCTGATCGTCAATGGCGATAAAAAGAATGTTCGGGCGCTTCTCTGCAGCGAACGAGTGGCTGCAAAAGGACGCAATGAACACAAAGAGTGCAAGGAAATGTTTCATGGTTGCTTCATGATTACGGCGTAGCAGGCCCCGACTTTCGCTGCCATCGGGGCTACTTTACACTCCATAGGGCCCGGAATGAAACGTCTTTGACCTTCCACTCGTTTAATTGCGTGCCCAGCCGTTAGAGTCTTACTCTGTTTTATGAGCGCATCATTTTTATGCGCGCATCATTGTTGCTCGTGTTCTCCGACGCGAGTCTTCCCGCCACGGAGTGACGGGCAACTATGGGTTGTGGGCAAAGCCCGCGTTCAGCATTTCACTGATGACCGCGCGGTGTATGCCTTTTACGGCGACTCCTCCTGATCACCTGAAAAACCATGCGGGCAGACAGCACCCTTCGAAATTTCACCAGACCTTGTTATTCTCCCCGGCGATAACCACCTTCCACCACGCACCGGGACTGCACGATGCCGCTTTTTGAAATTGAAACCGAAGCTCATATTATGATTGGCTGGGCCAGCAGCCTTGAGCAGGCTGAACACATGGCTGAAAAATATTACCCGGAAGAAAAAGTGCTGCGGATCACCAAACGCCCGCGGGATATCTGGGTGATCTCAAAGAGACTGCTCGGACTTGAAGGCAAAGTTCGCCCGTGTGACGTCGCCCGCGACTGTCTCACACGCGCCTCTGGCGACAAACTGCACGCTATCCGACTGTACATGCTGGATACCGGTGTCGATCTCACCGACGCGCAAAAAATCATTGAAGCCAACATGTCCATCGGCTGGTAACGACTGACCACACCTGCCTTCATACAACGCCCCACAAAGACCCTGCCCTTCATGAACCTGCTCAATACCGTTCGAGACCGATTCGCCGCCGCATTGGCGGGCATGGTCACTGATGTCGCTCCGGTCCTCGAAATGATCCGACCGGCTCAGGATGCGAAGTTCGGCGATTTTCAGGCGAACTTTGCGATGCCGCTCTCGAAGCAGCTCGGTAAGCCTCCGCGAGAGATTGCGCAGATGGCTGTCGATCACCTAGAGATTTCAGATCTTTGTGAACCCGCTGAAATTGCCGGCCCAGGATTTATCAACCTCCGACTCCGCGATGAATTCATTGCTCAGCGGATTTCAGTGATCGCTGGTGACGATCGCCTGGGTGTTCAGCCAACGCACGCGCTGCGAAACATCGTCGTAGATTTTTCGGGGCCGAACGTGGCGAAACCCATGCATGTCGGGCATCTGCGCAGCACCGTAATCGGCGATGCAATCTGTAAGACTCTGCGATTTGCGGGACACCATGTCACCAGTGATAATCACATCGGCGACTGGGGCACGCAGTTTGGAATGATCATCTATGGCTACCGCTATCTGCGCGACGATGCCGCTTTTGCTGAAAACTCCGTCGGTGAACTTGCGCGGCTTTACAAACTCGTCAATACACTTTCCGACTACCAGAATTCGGTCGCCAAACTTCCGGATCTGGAACAGACTGCTGCGACGCTGAAAACTCAGTTGGCAGTCCAGGAAGTTTCAGCTGGCGACGACGAAAAAACAAAGAAGCAACTCGGCTCGATCCACAAACAATTGGCTGCGGCAGACGAAGCCGTCAGGAATACCCGCAACACGATCTCGTCAGTCGAATCAGATCTCGATCTGCACAGATTGTCACAGTCGCATCCCGGTATCGCGCGTCTGGCTCGCGATGAAACAGTGAAGCTGCACACTGGCGACGCAGAGAATAATCGACTGTGGAATAAGTTTCTTCCGGACTGTCTTGAAGCGTTGAACCGGATCTATCAACGACTGGGGATCGAATTCGATCTGGCGCTGGGTGAAAGTTATTACAACTCGATGCTTCCGGACGTTGTGTCCAGCCTGAAAGCAAAGAACCTGGCCAGGGTAAGCGAAGGCGCAACCTGCGTCTTTATCGAAGGCAACGATGCTCCATTTATTGTGCAAAAAACCGACGGAGCGTTCACGTACGCGACGACGGACCTGGCAACCATTCAGTATCGTCGCGAGACTCTCAAAGCCGACGAAATGCTGTATGTCGTCGATAAGCGACAGTCTGAGCATTTTCATCAATTGTTTGCCACTGCAGCTTTGTGGGGCATGAATGACGCACGGTTCCAGCACGTTTCCTTTGGCACGGTGATGGGGAAAGACGGCAAGCCATACAAGACTCGTTCCGGCGACACCGTAGGACTTGAAAGTCTGCTCGATGAAGCCATCACAAGGGCTCGAAGGATCGTCGATGAAAATGACGACCGACGCGAAACGCCAATGCTGTCGTCAGACGACCGTGCAGCGGTCGCGGAGATTGTCGGAATTGGAGGCATCAAGTATGCAGACCTGCATCACAATCGTGACAGCGATTACATCTTTGACTGGGATAAGATGCTCGCGACAACCGGCGATACAGCGACTTACATGCAGTATGCGTATGCACGTATCTGCGGTATTTTCAGAAAGCTGGAAGTCGATCGCATCACATTAGCATCAAAGAATTCGACGATTCTGCTGACAACTCCTGAAGAACGACGCCTTGCACTGCAGCTGTTGATGTTTGGAGCGTCAATTGATGGAATGCTGCAGGACTATCGTCCGCATACTCTGACCAGCTGGCTGTTTGAAACGGCGGACGCCTTCAGCAAGTTCTATGATCGCTGCTCCGTTCAGGATGCTGAATCAACGGAACTGCGTCACAGCCGCCTTATTCTGTGCGACCTCATGGCTCGCGCACTGCGAACCGGTTTGTCTCTGCTTGGTATTAAGGTTGCGGATGTGATGTAGAAGTACCTGCCCGCAAGGCCAGCGCGCACATTAGGCTAATTTGGTAAAATGGGTGGTTGCGCCGCTGAGGCATTTTGAGTATACCTCCGCAGCATACGAATTGTCATCGCATGCTATGGAGAGAAATCTATGTCACGGTCTG
>CANJQC010000192.1 GCA_947476295.1 Planctomycetaceae bacterium
CGCTGGTTTGCCATTGGCTTGCTCCCTGAGAATTGAAACTGGAACTGGACCCACAAGCGGGTGTCAAAGTCAGCCAAGGCGTTCGTGGATGGCCTCAATCTCGGCCAGTGTGACTTCTGGTGAGTCGCCGTCTTTGAGGATGGCAGAGCGTGCAAGCAAAGCGTCGATGTCTTCCCGAAGCCTCATAAGGTGGGCTCTAGAAATCATCAAGTTGACTGGCTGAGGTGATGTGACGTGCGGTCGGAAAGTCAGGATGCCAACAGGATTGCCGTTGGTCTTTCCGGCTGTGACGCCGAGATATTCGGCGAGGTTGCCAACAACATACGACGGGCGAGGATTGTCCATTCGGTTTCCGTTCTGGGTTCTGGAGAGGGTTCGCTTGGAGGGGATTTCCGACAAGCGGGTGTCCAGAAGAGAAACATGCTGGCAGAAATGGAACTTGAGGATTGGGGGGTGCAAAGCGATGTCGTCCAGTTTCCTTTGTTGCTACAACTGCTGCTACAGTTGTTGCTACAAGGGTTGGAAATATCAATAAAGCCAATGTTTTTGACATTTAGTGGCCCCCCGCCTCCAAATTAGCCGACTTGTGAATTTTCATAAGTCGGCTATTTTTATGGACTTACAACAAAAACGCTGTGCTTCATCAGGCATCGCCAAGCGTTTTGTTGCTACAGTTGTTGCTACAAGGTGCGATTTTGTTGCTACAAGCCCTCAGATTTTGACCTGAACGGGAGCAACAAAAATGCAAAAAATCACACGCAAAAGCACGGGAATTTATCGCGACAAATACGGGCGTCAGTCTGTCCGAATCGGGACACGCGGAGCAACTCGCGTGTTTATGTTCAATCGCTCCTGGTCATCAGAAGACGTTGATAAAGTTAAACAGCAACTCAAGGACGTATTTGACGTTTGCTTTGGGTGGAACGGTCTCAGCAACGCAATAGCGGAAAGCCTGAAAGAACGAACCGATCTCGTGCCAATCCCAGACATCAAGTTAGGGTTTGAAATCCCGATTGAATCAAAGCTGATTAAAGGTATCAATGCAGTTCGCGAACCAATGTTGAATGACAGACATCTGCTTTGGTGGGAATCACAGTTCAAAAAACACTTGCCTGGCATTCCGTGGGGCAGTCTTTCTGAATCTGGTGTGGCTCAAGAAACCTTGGATAAACTTAAAGTATCTGAAATGCGTTCTTTGCAACGCGCGGCAAACAACGTTGCACACATCGATAACAGACCAGCATCAACGGCAAAGCCAGTTAAAGGGACTCTTCACGATGCAATGAAAAAATATGATGCCTATGTGAGGGCTGATCAGCCAATGAATCACAGTAGGCACTCGAAGATAAAACAACTAATCGACCGCAGTACAGATGTCCCTTTGGCAATGCTGGACATAGAACAATGTCGCCTGTTGATCGACTACTGGCGAAACCGACCTCCAAAACACAACGGCAAAGGGGACTATTCCGCAAAGCGAAGCCGCGAACAACTGGCTGAACTCGATCAGTTTTTCAAACACACTCACACCAGCACAGATTTTACCTGGCGTATGCCTGACGATTTACAGTTATTAAAACGAACGGTTCGGAAGGACGATCAAACGAGTCTGTCATACATCACAATCAAACTTTTCAGCGTTGAAGAACTTCATAGACTGATTCAACACGGAACGTTGATCGAAAAACTCATCGTCACATGGTGTCTGAATTGTGCTCAGGGCGCTGCGGAAATCGGTCGCGCTACCTGGGGTGATCTTTACTTAAATCAGGATCACCCCTGGCGTTCTCAAGGTTTGAAGGTTGAACCTGGTGGCAACTGGACTGGATTCCTTCGCGGGAAAACTGACGTTGTTGGCTGGTGGCACCTGTGGGATGAAACCGTTCAACTATTGCAAGAATGGAAGCCTGAAGCCGAACGTTTGTTGCAACGCAACGTCAGGGATGAAGACAGAATCATTCTGACGCAAGACGGCGTATCGATGTACAAAGATAAGACGAGCAAAAACGCTCAAGCAAAGTTTGCAGACGTGTTCAAAAATTTGAGGGTGAAAGCTGGCATCGAAGAGGGACACACTTTGGGGATGATTCGCAAACAGTTGCCTGACTGGATTACGACAGTGGAAGGCGATGAAACGGCGGCATCCGTTGCGTTGGCACACGGGATTCCGCATCGGGCGGACAAGCTGTTGTTTGCCCATTACAGCAATCGACCCTGGGCGAAACTGTTTGAGCATCAACGGAAGTATCGGGACTATCTGTTTCCGCCTGACGAAAACATAACTGCGGTTCTGAATCCCACCTGATCGCCACCCTCACCCCCAAACGGACACCTCAAAGCAACTTCAACTTCAAAGGAGTTGCCCAAATGTCCAAAGCCATCTGTCTCGCCCTCTTGTTCATTGCCGTCGCATTGACTCTCGGTGCTGACGACATCCAAAAGCCCAATGGCGTGTTTTCATCGCTCAAAATTGGTCAGAGTGTGACCATCAAAGACGACGATACAGGGATCACGATCTCGTTCTTTGATGAAGAATTGCCCCTGACTCACACGATCATCGAGATTCCACAGAGACTTGGGTCATTGTAATTTATTTCCACAGAGGGATTCACCTTCTGACGCACCATTAGGTGGCGGAAGCCAAAAATACGGCGGCTTAACCACAATGCGACTGGCACAGCCTGGGCAATTAAGTCCTTGAGATTGCCAATTTCGCGGTTTGTTACGACGGATATTGTAGCGTAGTTCGCTGTTGCACTTTGGGCATTGACCAATCATCATAAATATATCAAAACCACCATAGGCTCGCCACATGAAGCAAACAGGCAACACAAATGGAACACTCATTAACAACAGTGCCCCAACAAGTATAATTGTTAAAGCAAATCCGAGGATTAGGTAAATTGATGAACCAATAAAGCCCATCACGAACGTAGTCCATATGGACGGTCGAAGAACCTTGATTTGTTTTGCTTTGGAAACCATTCCACCAGAAGGTGGGTTGTCACAAAGAAGTGAATTGAGTTCCCTGTTCTCGATACGCGACAGCTCTCACCAAAGTGCAAAAAGAAAAGGCTGCGAAGAAAGAGTCTTCTGCTTCAGATGAAGAATCCAGCAAAGCCGACTCGGAGACACCTGTTGATGAAGTGTCGAGCGATGGTGAATCGGGTTGAGCATTCCGTGGCGGTGTAGCAGCCTGCTGCTGAACGGGATCGGCACCATTGGCAATTGCGGTTCGGTTGGACATAGTTTGCTCCTCAGATTGAGTTTCGTAACGAGGAGCAAGCGGGTGTCTGGCGACCCAGCGGCTATGCTTCTTCACATGTTGAGGCTTCTGTCAGCAGACCGTTCGTGCGGAACCCGGCTTTCCCGGCTGGTAAATGGACGCCAGTTACGGGAAGATAACTCAACTCTCTTCACGCCTTGACCTTGATCGCCGTCTCTTTATGGCATAGCCGGAATATGGCCGTACCCCTCGAACAATTCGTCCAGCAGCTTGAAGACAGCGGAATTCTCGCTGGCGACACGCTGAAGGACTTCATCCCGCCAACGGCGTCTCCCAAAGACGCCGAGGAACTCGCACGTGAACTCGTCCGCAAGAAGAAGCTGACGAAGTATCAGGCCGAAGAAGCGTACAAAGGTAAAGCCAAGTCGCTCGTGCTGGGCAACTATGTCCTGATGGAGAAGATCGGAGCCGGTGGCATGGGACAGGTCTTCAAGGCCGAGCATCGCCGCATGAAGCGAATTGTGGCGATCAAGTTGCTGCCTGCTGCGATGACCAAGGACAAGGCTGCCATCGCTCGCTTCGAACGAGAGGTCGAAGCCGCAGCGAAGATCAGCCATCCAAACATTGTCGCTGCCCATGATGCTGACTGTGCCAACGGCGTGCATTTCCTTGTCATGGAGTTAATCGAAGGCAGCGATCTTTCAGCACTGGTCAAGAAGAACGGTCGGTTTCCAGTCGATAAGGCCGTCAATTACGTCCTACAAGCTGCAAAGGGACTCGAAGCAGCCCACAAGAAGGGCATCGTGCATCGGGACATAAAGCCAGCGAATCTCTTGCTGGACACAGAAGGTACGGTCAAGATTCTTGACATGGGCTTGGCTCGTCTGAACGGGGACGGTGACGCCCCTGCCCAAGCCGATCTGACCTCCACCGGCACAATCATGGGGACCGTGGATTACATGGCCCCCGAACAGGCTTTGGACACCAAGACGGCAGATGCCCGTGCCGACATCTATGCCTTGGGGTGTTCCCTGTATTATCTGCTGACCGGCAAATCAGTCTACGACGGGGATACCTTGATGAAACGACTGCTGGCTCATCGGGAGCAGCCGATACCTTTCTTGCGGTCAGTTCGTGCAGAAGTGCCGGAACAGGTTGAAGTACTCTTCCGTAAGATGGTCGCCAAGAAGGTGCAGGAGCGTTACCAGTCAATTGCGGAAGTCATCGCTGAACTGGAACGATGCAGTTGGGGTAACGAACAGACGGTTGTTGTTCAGAGATCAATCGAATCGTCTACTGAGACGAGCATGGCGGGTTTCTTAAAAGACATTTCCATAGAACCGACGCAGTCGGTTTACAGAAAGAAAGTTGCCAAGCCGTCGATTGGGTTCAATGCGTACGACAACAGGAAGCTGCTCATCGGGGCCTCAGTCTTCGGCGTGCTACTTCTGCTGGCAGGTCTGGTCGTGAAGCTGAAGACCAAAGACGGCACGCTGGTTGTCACAGTCAATGAGCCGGATGCTGAAGTGTTGGTGCTGAATGAAGAGGGCAAGGTTGAAATCAGCCAAGAGGGCCGTGAAGGGATTATTGCCATTTCGGTCGATCCCGGTAAACACAGGCTAAAAGTGCAGAAGGACGGCTTTACTGTCTTCGGGCAGGACTTTGAGATTGAAGCGGGCGGGGAACATCCCATCACCGCAAAATTAGTCCCGCTGAAAGTGAAGCAGAATGCCACGATGGTTATGCCGCCAAAAGAGATGCAGGAACCAGCGATGGCGGAAACGACACCTGCCGTCATTGCTGACGGAACGAAGAAACCACTTGCCTTCACGACGCCGGGTTTCGATCAGTGGGTCAAGGACGTAGCCGCACTACCTGCCGAGCAGCAGGTGGAAGCCGTCAGCAAAAAACTGGTCGAGTTGAATCCGGGGTTCGATGGGAAGTTGACGGAGTGGGAGTTTAAGGGTACTCCCGTTATCGAGGACGGCGTCGTAACAAAGCTTGAAGTCTTTACGGACAATGTGACCGACATTTCACCAGTGAGGGCATTGGTTGGTCTTAAATCGCTGGCATGTAGGGGCTCATTTCATTGGATGAATCCTTTGGAATGGCCTAAAGGAAAACTGAACGATATCTCGCCATTAGAAGGACTATCACTGACCAGACTGCATTTGATCGACAACAAGGAATTGAAGAACCTAACTCCACTGGCAGGAATGCCATTGCAGCAACTCTCATTGAGTCCGTTTTCCGGAACCGATCTTTCCCCCCTAAAAGACGCTCCGTTGGAGGATCTATCGTGCAGTTTCTCACCTATCTCTGACGTGTCGCTATTGCGGGGAATGCGTCTAGTACGCCTGAACCTTGAAGGTTCTCCGGTAACTAACGTGACTTCCCTGCGAGAACTACCATTGACGTTCCTTGGATTGGCTCAAACTCCCGTTTCAGACGTTTCGTCGCTCGCAGAATGCAAAAGCCTTAGGCTGCTTGACCTTCGTCTAACCAGAGTCACCCCAGCCGATGTCGCCCCACTCCAAAAAAGCCTGCCCAACTGCAAGATCGAGTGGGACGATCCGGCGACCACGCCTCAGCCTCAGTAACTCAACCGATCCGCCGCCGCCCCAAGTTGATCCTGAGTTCGCTTTGTGTATCTGGCTGTCGTATTCAGATTCTCGTGACCAAGTATCTGTGCCAAAGATACCAGATCATTTTGATTGTCCGCCAGGAACTGGTGTGCCATTGTGTGTCTGAGCAAATGCGGATGCAGCTTGTCCGGATAAAGATCTTCGACGATCTTTCGAATCCCCTTGTGCTTCTTAAGCACCCGTGCAAGATCTTCCCTCTCGCTGCGAACCTCGTCAATAACACTCATGTCTCGCCGCCTTTCTTCACGGAGATTTTACCAAAGACTAAGGCCGACGCATGAATATCGCCGCTGCCGGCTGCTTGATTGAGGGACTCAATCCGCAGAACGAAGTCAGCATTCGCTCTTTCTAACTCGCTCTGCTTCATCAATCGAATCTTGTCATTGTTGGCTCGATTGCGTTGATCTTCGATAGCTCTGCATCGGGCTTGGTGGCTGACGGTAAGACTGTGGATGCGGTATTCAACAAACTGGCGATTCTCGGCCTCGTGATTGGCGTGCGCGGTAGACCACTTACTGTGGTGTTCCGCGTCAATCGCATCGAATTCCGTCTGGCTGAATGGTTGTGGGTTCAGGCGAGTCTTCGCCGACTGTAGTAGCGTGAAGAGGCGTCCTTCGATGGCCGGGTCATTCGCGATGGCAACCAATTCTTCATCGGGTTTCACTCCTTGCTTTGCCCAACGATAGATGCCAAAGTGATAGTCGCCGGGCGCGATGTCGGACGCATCAACTTCCAACGCGGCATTGAACATGTGATCGAACTTGAGATGCGACGCGGCTTGGCGAAGCAACGGATGATTTACTGACAAATGCAACGCTTGGGCGTTTTCGACGGCTGTGGCTTGGTCGAAGGTGATCTGGATAATCGGAACAGACCCTTTGAGCCACTTCTCCCATTCACGCGCGACCGGGTCTTTCGTGCGAGGCAAAAGTTTGAAATCGTCAAGCAGCTTTGTCCGGCGGGAGCATTCTGAGGTCCGCTTTGCAGATAACAACAGTTGGCAGGTGATTCGGCGGAGCCGACTGACCTACTGCCCCTAAGTCCTCGGTTAAGATCGTTGCTGTTAGCGGCGCGGCGGATGGTTGCTCGGCTTCGATCCTCGATTTTCCTTCGGCGTACTGCACCGTGTTCCAAGCTCCTTACGAATGGAGTTTGGAATATGCGAGCATTGAGCCTGAAGGAAGCCGCTGTCCATCTTGGAAAATTGTGAACGACTGGGGTGGCCGTTGATATCACACTGAAAGACGCTACATGAATGACGAAACAAAACGGATTGAATCACTGCTGCAGGATCTTCAGGAGATTGAAGAAGCGTCAACGGGATTTAGACCCTCCCCATGTCACAGCAGGAATAGAACAAACACAAAGCGACAAGATCAATTACTCGACAGCAATCCTACCTCCAATGGAATGGGCGTTTATTTTCGGGCATCCGAAGAATGCTAGGGGATCGCGGCAATTCATGGCTGCCGTGAAAGCTGGCTCAATTAAAACAGAAAAACTCACGGCCAAAAAACTGAAAATCGCAATTGAAGATCTACCGGTGAGCCGCGAAAATCTGTGTGGTGGAAGGGCACGCGTTACGTGATCGGACGGAATGGGCAATTCCGACTTCTTAAGCTCTTGCTGCAGCAGAGTCCGCGTAACTCAGTTTTACGCCCGCCCAAGATTACGTATGCTTCTGCACAGTTCAATCGCAACGACCGCGCAATCCGGCGAACTGCGAATCTTATGGAGAGATGATCGTGTCCTTGTTCGCTGTGCTTGACGTGGAAACAACCGGACTGTCTCCCGCTCAAGGGGACAGGGTGGTGGAAATCGCAGTCGTGGTGCTGGACGAACAGTTTCAGGTCGTTCGCATGTTCGATTCGTTGGTTCATCCTCAGCGATCGATTCCGTCACATGTGACTCAGATTCACGGCATATCAAACCAGGCAATTCGAAAAGCACCGACTTTTGCAGACCTGCTCCCCGACCTGATGGATTGTTTTTCAGGCGCCACACATCTGGTCGCCCACAATATCTCATTCGACCTTGGATTTCTGCAATCTGAACTATCGGAGTGTGGCGCTCCAATGCCCCGATTGTTCGGTCGTCTGTGTACCATGCAGATGGCGAGGCGCAAACGGGTCGCTCGCGACGCAAAATTGTCCACCGTTGCGTCAGCTCTTCGGATTCCAACGATCGCAAATGCACATCGAGCCATCGTGGATGCAGGAGTCACGGCAAGAGTTCTGAGCTTACTGCACGAGGTGGACACGTCCGTGACACATAGCCCTATTTACTGGTCGAACCTTCAGTCTTCGTCAGGATGTCACCGACAATTCCCTCGGCACAACCCACCAATCTCAAAGCAGACTCTGGCCCACTTCGGTCTCACCATCGCTTCAAGTACGACGATACGAAGTGGACCCTGAAGTTTGGATCACCGGAATGCGAGCTGTTGGGCACACGAAGCGCTGTGTCTGCCTCACACGGACAAATCAAACTTCTCGATGTCCTCCTCCACCGTTCGCACGAGTCGATTACGATGATGAGCGGCACGATTGGCGCAGAGTCGGGGTAAGTCATTGCCAGCAACCCATATCATGCGTCGAATTTCGGGTTCGGAGTCAATCACACATTCGGTCACACGGGAAGTCACGTCTCTTTCGAAGTGGTCAAATTTAAGCAGGGTGAATCCCGCGCTTCCATTCCTCGCCTTCGTCCCTGTCATGGTTGACTTCATCGGCGCAAAAATCGAAAAACGGCCATTATCGCTGCCGGCCCACCCGACCTGACACATCCAGGTCCATAGAGGCAGCTTTGTGCCATTGATAGCCGATTCGACATGCCTGCCCCCAAATCTGCGGATTAAGAACCGCAGACAGTGTGAACGGCATGTCTCAACTCTCATAATGGCTGGTTTTGAAGCGCCTTTCGGTGGCTGGTTTTAAGCGCCTCCTGACACCCCACGACCGCCTCCGCAGCATCGGCCAGAGCAGCAATTGACAAATCCCTTTGCCACGTTCAGGCGATCCGGTTCAAATCTAAGGCCTCGCAAGTGGTTCTCCGCCTCTTGAATGGCTTCCTGCAACGCGGCCACTCGTTCTTCGAGGGGCGCATTCACCGGCCTTCTTTTCTCATTTGCGTTTTAGTTAGGCTTTAGTGTGCCGTGTCTGGCGTTCCTGACCGCAATCGATATTCCAAAGCCAGTTCGAGAACTGAAAGGATTCTCCTTTTGCGGCTGCGACTCAAAACTCAAACATAAACCCTGCGCAGTTGCTCCGCGGCGGGTTTGTCGAGGCGTTCGAGGCGGCGGACTTCCTCGAATTTGTGGAGGATGGATTCGGGCGTCAACCTGGCTTTGGCGGGGCCCTGGAAGTCGAACATGATTTGGCCGCGGACCATCATAATGAGACGATCCCCTAACGACGCCGCTTGTTGCATCGAATGGGTGACCATCATAGTGGTGAGTTTGTTCTTTGCGATCATGTTCTCTGTCAGGCGGATTACCTGATCGGCGGATTTGGGGTCGAGGGCCGCGGTGTGTTCGTCCAGCAACAGCA
>CANJQC010000193.1 GCA_947476295.1 Planctomycetaceae bacterium
AAGCCCACTTTCGTTTCGATCAATCCGTCGCAGGCAACTACTGACTGGAAAGCCGTATGCGGGAAAACCGCCCGTACGGTTTGGAGGGAGGGGAGACCGGATTAAACGGTCTTCCCTACCCCTATGCCTTAGTTTTCTTCCACGCGCCACACGACCTTGGACTTGCTCATCAAGTCGTGCATTGCCTTCTTGTCTGCCCTGAACAGGCACAGCAGGAAACCAATGTAGAAAGTCAGAATTGTAACAAACCCCGAGGCAGCACGACCAAATGCCTGCTGGCGCGGCATCGGTTTGTCGTCATCCCGCAGAACGATCAGCCCGATACTGGCTTTACCCAGGGTAGCCCGCGACGCACCGGATTCCATGGATGCAAAATAAAATCCCGCGAGCAGCAGTGAAGCTATCGCTCGCGCAACCTGTTCCAGCATGAAGACCATCGAGTCCATGCCGTAATACATGAACAATAGACCAAAGAGCGTGCCCACGAAGCCACCAACAACTCCCAACAGGGACACGATGATCAGATCGATCATGTATGCGAGAAATCGCGGCCCGAAGCCAGCGGGTTCCAGGTCGGGGAACTCATTGACCAGCGACAGATCGGGTTTGAAATAGACGCCATACAGTCCGACCACGCGCATCATAAAGACCGCAGGAAACGACATCAGTCCACAGATAACGAAGAACACGAGGAAAAAGAAGGTGAAGACCAGTGGCATCTGGTAGAACATGAATTGAAAATTTCCTTCCCCCATATTCATAATATTGGCTTTTGCCCATTCCAGAGCCATTGCTTCCTGGGCCAACAACCATGCGATAATTCGGCTGCCGAACACAATCATCGCGATCGCCACACCGAGCGGAACCAGAAATACCATGAACAGGTTGAGCATAAAAATGTACATGCACGGCTTGATGGTCTTGAAGAAGTCCTTCGCCATCCACCACAACAGCCATCCGCGATAATGGTAGTTTTGAGTCATGTGAATAACGGCCGCTGGCAGCACCAGAAATGGAATGAGCATGAAGACGCAGGTCGTGATGCCGGAGGCTATGGGGCTGAAGATGCTGATAACCCCGGATATCCACAGGAATGGCATCAGGAGGACCGCAGGCCAGACGTAAAAACGAAAGCCCATCGTCAGATTGCCAAAGAAGTCCATTGGAAAGCGTTTGATGGCCTTTTCACCGGACATTGTCAGCTTTGCAATCGTAATCGCCAGTGTCCATGCCCAGCCGCCGAAACCGAGTTGAAACACAACCGTCAGAAAAATCCAGAACGCAGATGGAGGCTCATAAAACGGCTGCAGATGTGGTGCCCGAAGTTGTATGGTCTGCCCGGTAGTCGTGAAGTGCGTTTTGTCGTAAACAACTGTTGATGACTTCTCCTTTGGCACCTTGATGGTCAGGACATCACCGTCGATCGTGATGTTAGTTTTGTCTGCGTCCGCACTCGCCTGCAGTTCGACAGCCCTGGTCCGGACGTAATAGTTCAGCGACACCAGACATGTCAGCGATATTGACAACGTCAGCGACCAGATCATCGCCGTGCGGACGCCGTAGCCCCAGTGCCTTTTCAAAAACCTCCAGGCGTTGCTCCAGATGGCACCATAAAATTCTTCCGGGGGAGGCCCCTTCCGTTCGTGTCTGATCCGCTGTCGTTCACTCAACCCGCCTGTGGCGATGGTGACACCGCACTTTGGGCATTCGACAGCATCGATATTGACCGGACTTGCACAACCGGGGCAGACTTTGCGCTTGGTGTCTTCCATGCTCCGCAGGTCAAGACTCGCCAGCGGATCACCGGGAAAATGTTCCTCCTCCTTTGGAGGGCGTACCATGGCAGCAGGACGGTCACCTTTTGGTACAGGAACGCGCACTCGTTCACCGCACTGCTTGCACTTAACGACTTTCCCGGCCGCCTGATCGGACACATTCAGAACTGTTTCGCACGCCTTGCAGCGAACTTTGATGGACATGAGCAATCTCGTGGAATGTCGGGACGCGGACAAAGCGTGTCAGCAGACCGAAATCTAACAGACCCGCAGAACCGAACAACATACTATGTCCGCAGATCTGTCGCGAATAGTTTTCTACGCTTCGCCGACAGGACGAAGTCAATTCCTGACGGACTATACTTCGCAGGGAAGGTCTGTTCGCTATTCGAATCGCACGTCAAAAGGCAGAATCATCAGCACTGGTTCATCCGCGATCTGCCGCAGCACGGAAAAATGACGCAGGGCCGGACGAGCAGATTCCGGCAGCAACGCGGATAATTCCGCAAGCGGTTGACTGGCCGGAGCTGTCTGTCCGAGGAGCATTTCCAGGGGGCTCTGAGCCTTTGGCAGATCTTCCAGTTCCAGTTTACCAGCCTCGTCGCCGACCAATTTTCGCGTGTACGCGACAGCGTCCGCCAACGTGCCCAGCTGATCTACCAGACCAACTTCTTTTGCCTGGCGACCCGTATAAACGCGACCTCGCGCCAGTGCTTCCAGTACCGCATGTTCCATGTGTCGTCCCGCGGCGGCTTTCTGAGTGAACAGATCGTAGGTGCTGTTGAGCATCCGCTGCATTGTTTCACGCTCAGAATCTGAAAATGTCGCGACGGAACTCATCACGCCGCTGTTCCTGCCCCGTTGAATCACGGATGTCGTTACGCCGAACTTCTTCATCAGACCGTCCAGCGCGATTTTGCCACCCAGCACGCCGATCGACCCCGTCAGCGTTCCGGGTTCTGCAAAGATCGCATCCGCGCCCATTGAAATATAGTAGCCGCCGCTGGCTGCTGTGTCACCCATGCTTGCCACGACTGGTTTATTCGTTGCCTCCAGAGCCCGCCAGATCAGATCACTCGCCAGCGCGCTTCCGCCGGGACTATCGACGCGCAGGATGATGGCTTTGACGTTGTCGTCTTTGCCAATCTTTTCAATCAGCGGCACGATCTTGTCGGAACTGATCGATGCTTCTGAAAACAGGCTCATCGGACCGTTGCCGGAAACAATCGCTCCTTCCAGTCGCAAGACCGCAATGCGTGGTCGAGTGCTGGAAGACGAAGATGACCCGCCGGAAAGCAATTCCATGAGCGAAAAAAAATCGAGTTCCGCATTCGGTTTCTTTCGGCGATAGTCGCCTCGAATGCGAACATCCAGCGATGCGTCAGCGTTGACAATTAAGTCGCTCACCTGGTCGTGGTAAGCAACATCATCAATGAGACCCAGTTCTTTCGCGCGTCCGGCGGAAAGCAGTCCTTCATCGATGATGGCTTTTACTTTTTCTTCCGGAAGCTTTCTGGCCGCAGCAATCTGGCTGACCATCGTTGCATAATAGTCGTCCAGAATTTCTTCCATTTCCTGACGAAACTCGGGACTCATTTCCGACCGCGTGTAGGGTTCCGCTGCCGACTTGAACGCACCCACCCGCAGCATGTCTGCTCTGACGTCAAGCATTTCAAACAGGTTTTTGTAAAACATCACTTCTGCATGCAACCCAGTAAGCATCAGAGTGCCGGATTCGGGCATGAGGATTCTGTCACAGGAAGCTGCCAGCAGATAATCTTTATTGCCACCGTCGTTCATCCTCGCCCAGATCGGCTTGCCGGACGCTTTGATTTCAGCAATCGACGACTGCAGTTCATTCAGCCGCGCCCAGCCGATTTCCACGCCATCAATATGCAGGATCACGCCCTTGATCGATTTGTCGCGAGATGCCTGATGCAGTCGATCCATGCACGTTGACAGACCTTCCACCAGATCACCGAACAGCCCCGGCATCTGCTGGTGTTCGGGGTACGATCCGGAAAGTCTGATCTCCGCCCAGTCGGTGCGAGTCTTTCGTTCGGCGTTTTTCTGTTCTGCAGCGTTCGACTTTGGCTCCGCCGGTTTGGCTTCATCGGCAAAAGTGGCACACGGGGCCACGAACACGGTAAACGCTACGCTGAAAATGAATGATCTGATCATCGCCTGTCCTTTGCGAAGCCTAGCTCCGGATATGTCTGTGAAGCAAACTCATTGACGCCTGCAATGTCGATCATACATGAATATTACGCCCCAGCGAAGGTTTCGCGTTTGCTGTCGCCGTTCGCATTTCTTTCGCAAATGCGCCGACACTTGCCGCGGCGGCGGAACTATTGGCGGCTTCGGCCATTCTGCGTACGATTGCGGAACCCACGATGATTCCGTCAGCGACGCCATCCAGAGCCGAAACCTGCTCCGGGCCGCTAATGCCAAAACCAACCGCCAGCGGCAATCTCGACTGGGCTCGAAGCGACTTCAATTGTTCCGTCAATTCCTTCGGTAACTCCTGACGAACACCGGTCGTTCCCGCGACGGAAATGCAGTAAAGAAATCCCGTCGATGCGGCCAGAATCTGCTTCGTTCTCTCGGCTGTTGTGGTTGGAGCTATCAATTGCACAACATCCAGCTTGTGCTTTTGAGCAGATTCGACAATGTCACTCGCTTCGTCGGCTGGCAGGTCCGGGATGATCAGCCCGCTGAAGCCAGCCTTTGCGGCGTGCTCCACAAACAGTGCGGTTCCATGGCGAAAAATGATGGCGAACGAGACCATTGCCAGCACCGGCGGCAGCGCATCCGCCTTCAGCGATTCCATCATCTTAAAGATTCCGTCCACCGTGATTCCGCTATTGAGGGCTCGCGTGTACGACGCCTGGATCACAGGGCCGTCGGCGATTGGATCACTGTAGGGAAATCCAAGTTCGATCAAGTCAACCTGTGCGTCACGCAGGGACCGAAGGACGGCGGCAGTGGTATTCAGATCCGGATCACCGGCAGTCAGGAACGGCATGAACGCCATGCGGGATTCGCGGCCCGCCATTTGAAACACTTCAGAAATTCGCGACATAAAAAATCCGGTGAAAATGCTTTGGTTGATTCTCTCACGCCACAGGGTCCGCGTTGGTGGTTGAGCGGCTGTTTTGCGAGACTCTGCAAATGTGCCGCGAATTGATGGATTGACACTCAATGGCACTGATTGTGGTCGGAATGGCGATAAGCACCGGTATCGGTTCCTGAAAACACGCCAAGACACCGGCGGCTGGCGCCGTACCGCTCACTAGTGATGTATAACGGGGACAGAGTCTATCGCCAACTGTCTTGGTTTTAGTCCATCGCGAATTCCCTTCAAAGGGCGAGCAGATGCCAAAAACAGCCGGATCAGACCGCTCTGGTAATTCTTTGATGTCATCCGCAGAATACGTTATCGGAAACAATCGCAATTCAGGAGGTCATGCCGTGCGGCGTTTTTTTCTCAGCTTGCAGGTTACAGTCTTCATTGTCTCAGGAAACTTTGCGACTCAGGCTCTTCAGCTCGTTGTCGCTGATGAACCAGCACGACGGACACTGGACTTAGAAGTCCTGATCCAGTCGCAGCCGTCGTATCGGATCAAGTCGCAGGAGTGGGGGCGTGTGTTTCAGGAACTGGGATACAGCGTCAAGTTTCGCGAACCTCGTGCGGGCGAAGCGCCACGGGTTGAAGATCGTGACCGTGAAGGTTCCCAGGCAACTCATGTTGTCGCGGCTATGGCGGCTGACGGATCGATCCGCATTGGCAACCAGCAATTCAACATCGAAAAGACTGAACCGCTGACAATGGTGCTGGAGGAAATACGGCGTCATGGTGCCAAGGGACCACCGAACAAGAGTCCGACATGGGGGCTGACGGATGAGCAGTTCAAAGAGGTGACCCAACTGCTGGGACTGCCGGTGGACAATCCTGTCGAACTTCAATCTTCGATTCTGGCGATCGAATCGATGGGACTACCGGCCCACATGCGGATGAAATTCACCGCCGCCGCCGCGCGTCAGCAGGCTGCAGCGAATCGACCGGAGTCTGCCCCGGAGACGCTCGAGCTGCAGGGAATGACGAAAGGGTCAGCGATCGCGATCGTGCTGGCGCAATACGGACTTGGATTTCGACCCAAATATGTGGCTCCTGGACAGTACGATATTGAAATCGATTGCGGTGATGAATCAAATAATCTCTGGCCGATCGGCTGGAAGCCGGAACAATCCTTCAGCGAAACTCTGCCCGCGTATTTCCGCGCCATTCCGCTGGACGTGGAAGACGTCGAAGTCAATTCGTTGGTCAGTGCAATAGCTGTCAAGATTGAAGTGCCTTATTTTTCATCGGCGTATGCGTTGACGGCCAAAGGCCTCGATATCAATGCGTTGAAGTACACACGCAAGGACGATCGGATCTCACCCGCACGGCTGTTGACGGCCGTTGGCGACAAACTGGATCTTGGTTTCGACGTCCGCGTCGATGAAGCCGGGAAATTGTTTCTGTGGGTCACCACAGCCGATGATGCCAAATCCTTCCGGCATCGCTTTGCACATGTGCCGCAGAAATAGTTATCCAATCATTCCTGCTGCCCGTTTTATGCCCGAATCGCGTTGGGCCTGGTCACTGCGACAATTTCGTGAACTTTGATTCGGCATGACCTTTGAGGATTGATTGTGAAAATACGACTGCAAGATTTGTCGCTGGTGCTTTTGATTGGAATCGGCACCGCATCCACATTGCGAGCGGCTGATCCCGCAAAACACGACACGTCCGTTGTGCCCCCACCGACACTCACACTTTTACATGCCGTCATTCTCGGGTTTGTAGAAGGGGCAACGGAATACCTGCCAGTGAGTTCGACCGGGCACTTGCTGATTGTTCAGCATTTGCTGGGAATGGATAGCAACAAACTGCAAGAAAAGGCCGCGGATTCCCTTGCGATCTGTATTCAGTCCGGTGCCATTCTGGCCGTGGTGATGCTTTACTTTGGCCGGATTCGTCAAATGGTTTCCGGAGCGATCGGCCGAGACCCCGACGGCCTGCGGATACTCATCAATCTCATCGTAGCGTTTTTGCCAGCAGCGGTCACGGGTTTGATCTTTAATGAGTGGATTAAGCTGCATCTGTTTGGAGTACTGCCAGTCGCCGTCGCCTTGTTCGTGGGCGGCGTCATTATCCTTATGCAGACAAGGAACAGGCAGAAGGCTGACAGCGATTCAGGGAAAGAAATGGCACAGATGTCCTGGCAGGATGCCCTGTTCGTCGGATTTGTGCAGTGCCTTGCATTCTGGCCTGGGTTCAGTCGCAGTCTCGCAACGATCCTCGGTTGCCGCTTCGCTGGTGTTCGCATGATGGCTGCCGTGGAATTCAGTTTTCTCCTCGGCCTGATCACGCTGACTACTGCGACCGCCTACGAGGGTCTGAAAAATGGTGCAGAGATGATTTCTGACTATGGCGCAGCAATGCCGTTGGTAGCTCTGATCACGGCCTTTTTCGCGGCTGTCGTCAGCGTCCGATTCATGGTGAACGCATTAGGAAAATATGGACTCGCGCCATTTGGTTACTATCGAATTATTCTGGCTGTCGCGTGCGTGGTCTGGCTGATTGACTGAATCCTGTTGAATAGGCGAAAAGATCCATTACCCAATAATCACTCTGGGCCTCAGACGCTCATCCGGTTGCGCGTCCAGCACCAGTTCCTTGACGAGAAAAGGGATATTGCCTTCCCCGAACAGCAGAAAGCCCAGATTCATTTTCAGAGGACTCTCCTCTGACCAGCCAAAATGAATTTCGAGAGCCTGAGTTTCACCTGTCAGTGACAACGCCAGCGCCGCGATCGCGGGTGCAATAGACGTACAGCGACTCACGCGAATGATATAACGGCCACCTTCGTGGCGAATATCGAGCATAGGTTCCTGAAAAAAGTCGCTGGTGTCGCCCAACGAAATTTCCACGAACACAACCGGGATCTCATCGGCGAGGTGATGCCATCTCCGGAGCTCCCGTTCTTTTTCGTCCAATGTTCTGCCGCCCGGCCGGTGCGGAGCCAGCACGGGAATTCCCAGGTGCTGCAGCGTGTTCCAACGGAATTTTGACTCATTGTTCGCGAACTGAAAGCGAACCACTCGTAACTCATCACTGCGAACGCATCGTGAAATGATCGAAACGCCCATGATCGCTCCGATAAAGAACATCGAAATAATCAGACCTTCGGATTTCCCGATCATGATATCGACCGCTGTGTAGAGGAACACCAAGGTAATGATGACTGTCAACCACGGAATGCGGCTCAATGCCGATCCAGTTCTCTCTCGATAGCGTTCAATCATAACCGCCACACAGGCACTCAGAATCAGGACCATCACACCCGTTGCGTATGCGGCGCCCTGCTCTTCAACTGATGCCCGAAAAATCAGGGTCACTACAATACAGACGCCGATGATGACACATACCAGCGGCCTCGTTGCTGCGACCCAATCCGGAGCCATCCCAAACTTTGGCAGGTAGCGAGGGATCAGATGCAACAATCCCGACAGCGCGCTGGCTCCGGCGAAACACAGAATGGCGATGGTGCTGGCATCGTACATTGTGCCGAAGACTTCGCCGAAGAACGGCCACAGTTTGAGTCCACCTTCTCCGTGTGCCAAATACGCGAGCGCACGTTCGTATGCCGGCCCTCCGCGAGCCAAAGCTTCGATAGGAATTAGCGTCGTCACGATAATGGATGAACCGATCAGCATGACCGACATGATCAGTGCAGACGTCTTCAGCAGCCATTGAGTTCGTTTGATACGACCTGCTGGGTGGTCCTCGGTATCCGTTTCTTCTCCTCTAATCTGTGGCATCACGGCGACACCCGTTTCAAAACCACTCAATCCCAAAGCAAGCTTCGGAAAAAGCAGAGCACTCATGAAGAGTCCGGAGTACCATGTCAGCGGAATGAGTGACGCAGCACCTGCTGTATCTGCAGAAGTGGACGCTTCGTTCTCGTTCCCATGGGCAGGTTCGTGGTCGGAAGAATGACCACCAATGCCCACGTCACCAGAGCTAAGTTTGTCCCACCAGTCCGACACATAATGTGGCTGCTGGACCAGCGTCACCAGCCCGCCGGAGAGGACAATCAGATTCATGGCGAGATAGACAGCGACAATCACGACCGCAACACCAATGACCTCGCGTACTCCCTTCAGAAACAGGGCACCAAGAGCCATAATCATGGCCAGCGTGATGCCGATCTGGCTGTGGAGGAACGACGGAACATGATGGAAGAGAGGATTTTCCATCAGATGCTTCGCCGCGTCTGCCGCAGACAGAGTGATGGTGATCACGAAGTCCGTGGCGGCGAAGCCCAATAACGTGAGGACAAGAAATTTGCCTGACCAGCCTCGCATCAGTTGCTGAAGCATGGCAATCGAACCCTGTCCGTGAGGGGATGACTTCGCAACTCGGCAATAGATCGGCACTGCTCCAAAAATCGTGACCAGCACCAGAAGAATTGTGGCGACTGGTGCCAGTCGCCCTGCGCTGGTGATGGCAATGGATGGCTGATACGCCAGCGTGCTGAAATAATCAACTCCGGTCAGGCACAGCAC
>CANJQC010000194.1 GCA_947476295.1 Planctomycetaceae bacterium
AACCATTGACCCTGAGTGACCTCCGTCACACCTAAATAATACGACGTCGTCAATTGCACACGATGCTGCGTCTCGTCTGAATCACGGCCTGTTTCATTATCAGGCGATCCCATCAAGAACTCGCCTGCCCGAATCAACTTCAGCTTCATCCCAATGCTGTTCGTGATCTCGTCCGCGATCGTGGCTCTTTCGACTTCGGCACTCGGTGGAACAGTCACTGCGGCTCTATCGACATTGGCAATCGCCAGCGGCTTGTCCAACTTAACTACCGTCTTGACTGGCTCTGTAGCTTGTGGCTTAGCCAGATCAGGCTTAACAGCTACAGGAGCAACTTGTGCTGGTGCGGCAACTGGTGCAGGCACTTGAACAATCGGGGCGGCTTCCACTTGATCTGCTGACTCAAACCACGGCAACTGAAAACTGAACCATGTCATGATTGCAATCGCTACGCAAAACACCCCCAAGATTCCTGCGAAAGTGCTGACGAAACCAGTGCCTTCTCCGACTGTTGGTTCTGGTCGAGATCTAACGCGGGAACGAGAAGCAATCGGATCAATCTGACGATTCTTCTGCCGTTTCTCCCAGAGCTTACGTTGGCGATCGTAATCCCGTCGCATCTCATTGTTGAGCAGTGTGTTTTCTGCTTCACTGATGCGGTAAAGGATTTCGGTGACGATAGCGTCGTGACCGTCGCCCCGCTTCGATTCGACGAAGTGACGCCTCTGTTCCGCCGCCGCCTGTATGACTTCGGGATCATCTTCATCGAGCGAGATTCCCAAAAGTTCGTAGTGGGTCGGTAGACGTTTTTTGTTGGTGATACCCAGCCACTTCCGATAGCCGTCGAAGTCGTCGTGATTGCTACGTGCCATGCGTGGTTCCTGTCGGGTCGATCATCGCAACTGCGATATTTTCATCTCACGTGGTGACGGTGATCTCAACACCGCATCTCGTCACTACTTGCGTCGAGTGACAGGATGGCACTGCCGACGTGTTGCCAAATCACTCCGCGTCCGCAGTTTCTGGTCGTCAGTATCATTGAATCTATTATGGTTTCATCCGTTGTCTGTGGACGGCGAACATCGTACGATAATGGGAGACAGGCAACAACCAGTAGTGAGGCAGTTGAATATGCTCAAGACGGATGATGCCCTCTGGAGTTTCGCATGCCAACTCTCCTGAATCCAGAAACAGTGCGTTCTAACTCGAACACAACCCAAGTACTCATGGTGCGTAAGATCGTCGGGCTACATTCGATCGACAATTCTCACGAATTTCAACACGGAATGGTACCAGATCACAGTAAAGGACATGGACGGTTGGGCAAGGGTGTATTTGACGCATGGCGAACCCGCCATCGAATTGGCTCGAACACTGTCAGTTTGTCTGACAAAATGGATGCAAGCGAATCCACATCTGCGGGTCACATATATCGTTGGGTCAAGGCAACATGCCCAAAGTGAACTCAAAAATTTTACGCCAAAAATTTTCAGAGAGTGGTATGCTGGCTAACCTCGTACCCATCGCGGCGGTAAGGGGTGGGGGTCTGGAAAAAATCGGGAGCGACAGTATCTGCATGCCCCGATTCGACCCATAAACATCACAAACCCATGAAAACGGCGAGGGTTTCATCCCCGCAGAAACACACCGTTCGCAGATGCTTTACAGAAGCCAATGCCGTTTTTTGATGGCCGCGAAAGCCGTGGCGAGTGGTCGCGCGGTGGTGGGTGGCCGGTGATGGTGGCGAGTGGATTACGATCCTCCTGAACGCAGTGACTCCGGGCTGAACGCAGACTACCAGCGGATGAGGCCCTGTGCGTGCGTTAGACGCTACCCAACGTCGTTTGGCAATACTTGGTTTAACCCCACCCGGCAACGATCCCCCATCGCCATCAACTGGCCTCGCACGTCTTCCGGCAAGTCCTCACACGCAGCAATCAGAGTC
Source organism: Planctomycetaceae bacterium (assembly GCA_947476295.1). GTDB lineage: Bacteria > Planctomycetota > Planctomycetia > Planctomycetales > Planctomycetaceae > SXXK01. The sequence continues at coordinate 1,943 of CANJQC010000194.1, forward strand.
CGGATTTCAGACCAGTTTGCACCACCCGGCGCACCACCTGGCAGTAATTCTGCGTTTCCCCCGTGTTTTTCGCTGGTGTTGTATTCCTTCTGGGAGCACTGAACGCCCTCTTGCGATACTCCGTTTTACAGCGGTTTTTCGCAGGATGGGCTTTTTTTGTTGGTTTTTTGGCTGTTCTGCGTGCTCTCTTGACTCTGTAGACTTCGCCTCAGTTCCACTCAATTCCACTGGTTCGGGCGTGTGCTGGTCCCCAAAATGGTCCCCTGCTACGGGTCGAGTGGCCTTTCGCAGGGCGTCGTTGTTGGTTCGCAGATAATGCTTGAAAACCGTTGCAGGTGTATTTCCAAGCCAGTTGCAGACGTCTTTAATGTCGTGCATTCTCAGAAGCTCTGATTCGCGACTAGCCCTCAGGTTCTGCCAGAGTTTCGGCCATATCGCCACTTTGGCACGTTTCACCGTTCGCCGCATGATGTTTGTAATGTTGGCCTCTGTGCAGGTTCGGTATCGATGCTAATTGCTAAGTATACGGCTACCGCATCTGCATAGGAATCTGCGCCAACAGCACCAGAATCGAGTGAGCCACTTTCCGCGGACATCCCGGCAGCTAGCGCCGCGCGTTTCACTTCTTCACGGCCTTCCATCACTAAGTCAGACAAGGTTGCGAGCGCCACCAACTGGCGTGGCGAGAAGAGGTCGCCGAAGGTGGTAAGCCCGTAGTTCGGGGTCTTGAGATCCCGTGGGTTATCAGGCAAGGCCATCTCGGGTTTCCATTCTGGCCTTGCTTTTGCCGCAATCTCCTCGATCGCTTGAGTTGGTGAGAGGTAGATGCGTCCACGATCTCCAAGGGCAACAATTGCCATGAGTTTCTGACCCATTCGCCCAGCTTTGCCTTCCTCCCTGATGTAGTTGTAATCGATTGGTGAATCGGACATCAGGCAACGAAATGCTTTTCGTTTGCCCGCAGTTGTGCCACCAGCGGACGCGGGGCGTGGCGAGCCCATTTTCACTGTGAAACGATAGCGGTCACCTTCCAGAAGTAGGTTGCACATACGCTTCCTTAGTATCCTTGGTGGAAAGAATAAAAGTGGACGCCAGCGGCACATCCACATGCGAAAGGCGCTCGGTGCTCATGGTTTCCTGCGCGAGGGCGTTGCGTTCGAGGAGGTCTTTGATGTGGGTGACGTCGAGACTCGGTTCGGCGGGTTACGGTGTCCGTCTGAAGTTCTGGCGCTGAATTGGGAGGATACGGCCTGGATGGGAAACAGTCAGATTGTTGCGTCAAAGCATTATCTGCAATTGCGGGATGAACATTTCGACCGGGCCGCAAATGAAAGTGGGGAATGTCCTAAGGGTGTTCAACCAACCCACGAAGGGCAAAAAGTGGAATCCCAGGGGCAGAGCAAGGGGCAAAAGGCATCCGAACTAACGGAAACGGTCAAACCCGTCAAAGCAAAGAACCCCGAGAAACTCAAGGTTCTTCGGGGTTCTGCGGATGGTTTCGTCCCCTTACGGGAACCACTGATGGGCGCTGAGGGACTCGAACCCCCGACCCCCTCGGTGTAAACGAGGTGCTCTAACCAACTGAGCTAAGCGCCCGCGATCAAGTTCTGGACAGAGTGGAGTATCGGCGGTTCGGGATTTTGTTTCAAGTGAAGCTGAATTGGCTGTATCGAGGATCGGAAAATCGTATCGGCCGGCCGGAAAATCCGGAATGAGCGGTTTGGTTCGATGCTGATTCCTCGCATTAAGGCGAACGGCAGAAAGCAATTTACGAGAGGGGCAGGGAAGCCGTTATGAGACTCAACGCATCAAGATCATCGCTGGGTTTGGCCGCGAGTTCTAGGAAGGTGGGAAAAGAAGCAAGTTTGCACCCGCATAATCGCAGTGTGAACCGGCCTAGATCTGTCCCGGTAGCCGCGCCGGCCTTCATGATGACGGCGGAAGCGTCGTCGTCAGCAGCCATAGCGAACGGAACACAAAATGCAAACGTGGCAAAGCCAATTAGCCAGCCCAGAAGACAAAAGCATCTATCGCGCATCGCTCACCTCGTGTGGGGCAGGCTGAACAGTTTTCCTGACGATACCGAGAAGGATCCCTGCATGCAAGTTTCCGTTTTTCGGCAGGACGGACCGGGTGAAACTCCAGCAAAAACTGCTGTTCCCAGAAATCGGCAATTTCGTCTAAACTTCGCAAAAGTCACAGTGTACAGTGGAATTTGCAGGCGATGCAGGATTCTGCAGGGGGGCTACATCGCGCGATATAACCCGCTGACTAAAATTCATGGAATTGAACCTCAGGGAAAGGAACCCGCCATGCAACCTTCGCGAACCGAATTGTTTCGGGCATTTTCTGCAGCATTTTTGACAGTAACGCTGGCCTCGATCGCATTTGCACAGCCAGCCAACCGCATTGGTCGGACAGAATCTGATTACCAAGATCTGACCCGTCGATTGCAACCAGGGGAACTTGGGAGCCTTGATACGAATCCTCGCACACCTTCGCTGGGAACCAACGCGCGACCAACCGATCTCAAGAACGTCGATAAGCGAGCACTGGCCAGCCTGATGAAAGATGCCTACGACGAATCCGGGCGATTGTACTCATCACTGGAACAGGATTATCGTCGCTATCCTCAATTGCGATCCTATTTGAACGATCTGTTCTCACTGCGGAATCTGACTTCCCGACTCAACCAGGACATGACAGCCGGGATTTCGCTTGAGACCATCCTGACAGACTTCCGCCGGATCGATGCTGACTGGCGCGTACTGTCGCATCAACTCTCCCAGGCAACTGGCGTAAGTGCCGCGACACTTGCTTCAGTCGATCGTCTCGACGGCATCGACCGCAAGGTAGGCCAGCAGTTTCAGGTTGAACCGACCCTCGACTACCTCGCGTTGTACCAGCAGTTGTCCGTACTTGAGAGCGCACTCTACAACATGAGTGATGAATTGAGCCGCGATTTCAACGGTACGGCAAAAACCGCTCAGATCGTCAACGACTGCCGCAAGATGCAGCAACAGGTGACGCGGGTCCAAGCCATGGTGCTTGAACAGTATCCTTATGCGGGTATTGTGAGGGAGTACAACTTTTTCGATCGTCCCTGGGAACTCACTCTTGAGCAATTGCGAACCGTGACCAATCCCTATGTCGAGCGCGCCATCAATCGAGTCGTTCAGGCCGACAATTCCATTCACGAATTGCTGTGGCTGGAGACTTCTACAAATCGCACGCAGTTGAAACAGACTGCTGATGCGCTGATTCGAAGTGTTGATGATTTCTACAGCCGTACGCCGCTCAAGCTGTTGCTGAGCTTCAAGAATGCTCAGAATACATTGCAGGTCGCTGACAATTTCTATGGCACGGTGCAGAATTTTAAGGACAATCTGGATCGCAATGAATCCGACGAAATGATCATCGACAGTTATAAGTATGTCGAAGAGTTTGGTGCGGTCTTTATCCGCACGTTCGGTACGATGCAGAGTCAGCAGGGGCTCGTTGTGCTGCGTCAGATCGAAGACGGCATGGCATCGCTTCGCAGTTCATTGAAGCTCGGCGGTACCGTGTCACAGGTTGACACACGACGACTGCAGCCGATCGCGTCATCACTCGAAAATCTTGCTGACCAGCTCGACTGGGATGTCCGTAACTGGCTTAACACGGAACGCCCGGCTTACCGCAATGAAGCGCTTCAGTCCAGTGCCGCATTCATGAAACGCACGCAGCGGTTGAGCAAAATGATGAATACTGCACCGACGCTGGTAGAACTGCAAAAGGAAACGGACAGCCTGATTCAGGAATGGCAGGCGATCTACAGCTACCTCAGCCGTTGTAATACAGCGGATCGTTCGTACCTGGCAAAGGCCGCTCGAGATATTCGAAACGACCTGACAGAGTTGAACTCACAGTTGCGTCTGTAGTTGACACCGACACGCGTGTCAGGGAATATGAAAGGCCCGGTGGTTCAGTCACCGGGCCTTTTTTCGTATACAGGCTCGATTCCGTGAACCAACATGTTCCGATTCCTTCCATCCGACCAAATCGCCGCATTACCGGCATGTCGGCCGTCCTGCTGCCGTTTCTTGCGCCGGGAGAAATCGACTGGCAGTCATTCGACCAGCATGTCGCTCGCACCTGCGACGCCGGTCTTGTACCCGCCGTGAACATGGATACGGGCTATATCAATCTGCTGGACGATGCCGCACGCCTTGAAGTTCTGGGGCGGACGCAGGCAGTCACCGGCGGACGCATGTTCGTCGCTGGAGCCTTTGTGAAGGATTCACCAGGGAATCGGTTTGCACTGGCGACGTACGCTGCCCGCATCGACGACATTCAGAAGCGTGGTGGAACTCCGGTCATTTTTCAGTCGTTCGGACTTACTCAGCAGGGCGATCCGGAGATTGTCGAATCGTACCGCCAGTTGGCGAGCTGCTGTGATCGCTTTGTCGGATTTGAACTGGGCACAATGTTCGCACCGTTCGGGCAGATTTACCGTGAATCGGTTTATCGCGGACTTATGGCTATTCCTCAATGCCTGGGAGCGAAGCATTCGTCGCTTCGTCGTGATCTGGAATGGCAACGTCTGGCATGGCGTGACGAAGTGCGTCCGGATTTTCTGGTTCTGACTGGCAATGACCTTGCCATCGATATGGTGATGTACGGCAGTGATTACCTTCTGGGACTCAGCAGTTTCGCGCCGGATCTGTTTGCGAAACGCGACGCCGCCTGGCTGGCTGGCGACGCGGCTTTCTTCCAGCTCAACGACGTGCTGCAGTATCTCGGATTTCTGGCATTTCGCACTCCGATCCCCGCCTACAAACACTCGGCCGCAATGTTTCTGCACCAGCGCGGCTGGATAAAGAGCAATCTGACACATCCTGACAGCCCGCTGCGTCCGGAAAGCGATAACCCGATCCTCACGGATATTCTGCGCCAGCTATCGAACTACGCTTAGGGCTGATATCGGTGTTCGTGTAGTCTGTATGACTTCCTGCATCGAGATACGACTAATTATCGAAGAGTCGCGCTGCGAAGCAGATTTCCCCCGAACCCTGTGAGCAGATTTTGTATCGAAAGCAATGTGTAACCCGCCATTTTCCGCCGTAAATGTCACTCCGACCGGCGAATTCTGCATGACATCTGATCCCGGATGCGATTACGAACGAGAACAGCACCGAAACACACTTGCATCCCATGAAACCGAACGCTACTTTTCGAGCCTCTGAGTTCAGAGGCAATTCAATTGCTTCGCATGCAAATGCAAAACAGTTCCACTGGATTCAACAGAAATTATTCCCCTGTAGCTCAGTTGGTAGAGCAGGCGACTGTTAATCGCCTTGTCGTAGGTTCGAGTCCTACCGGGGGAGCTAAATTCTGTCAGCGAACTTTCGCCGACAGCCAAGTTAACTGAAAACGCCGAGAGTGTCCCTCTCGGCGTTTTCCTTTGACCCCCAGTTTTTTGCGGTATTTCTGACACAACCGCAAACTCCCCCGATGTCTCAGGTTCTCTGTTCAATTCCGGGGTGCGGAAGAAACTGCCCCAGTTGCATCCGCGTGCCGGAGATTTGGCCCAAAACTCTCTGTGTCTCTGGTTAACAGGGATCTCTGAGTTAACAACTTGATCCCTTCCGTGCAGCGGAAGAGACATGAGAACTGTCAAATGGGCAGAAGTGCATGATGGCGGCAATCGACCGTCTCTTTCAGGACGAATGTTTCCGGGTCTTGACCCCATCGCACTTTGCAATACAGCGCTGCAGAGGAGATCGACCATGTCCAAACGCAATACCCCATCGACCAGCGAAAAGACAAGTCCGTTGATGGTTCGCCTGGATTCGGAGAGTAAGAAGGCACTGACTGAAGCTGCAAAACTGCGGCGGATCAGCGTCAGTGATTACGTGCGAAAAGTGACTGTGGCTCAGGCGCGGCGGGAGGTTGCCAGTGCCCGTGACCAGACAATTCTGCTCAGCCCCGACGAGCAACTCGCTTTCTGGCAATCTCTGCAAGCCCCTCCGAAACTCACGCCAGCCCAAAAACGGCTGGGAGCAATCATGCGGGGCGCGAAGTGAGCCTAGTCTATCAAGGTCAGACGCTGGGTGATCTGCCATTTGCGAAGGCTCTGCGTGATTGCTATGAGGCGGTCAGACGTTCGCGTTCGTGGCGGTGATCCTCGACTGCGTCGATGATTCAGTAGGGTGTTCTATCTGCGACTGGGGCGAGTCGCTCACAGTCGATGAACATCACGACTCTGTGGACACCATCTCGCGCCACGCTCGCCGCTGGCGTTTCCAGCAAATGCATCCAGCCATCTGCTGAAGTTGTCGAAGGTGTAATCCGTCTCTCCCACTTTCGTGCCGTGGCAGAAATAGTATTGCCTCCTGGATGTCCGGGGCAAGATTGGTCAGATTCATGATCTGTGTGATTCGTGCCCGCGTCACGTGCCCCAGTCCGGCCAGTTCGGTGTAGTCGTGGATCTCACCATTTCGAACCAGGCGGTCGAAGTGAATGGCCAGCGCCATCAGCCGGGTGATACGCGGCAACTTCCCGCACACTGATGGTTCATCCAGTGCGGGAGTGACTTGCTTTCTTCCTCGCTGGCGTCTCTCGAATTGAATGGTGAATTCCAGCCGCAGTTCCTGTGTCATTGTGTGTTGTCTCGCTGTCGTAGATTGTCTGCCAATGCCTCAAAACCATGTTGATGAAAGGTGACGGCAATTTTGCCCGTTGCGCCGTCATAGTCGATTTGCCGAATTAAAAGCTGCAACACGCGTTTTTGATGCCGACTTGGCATGGCGTTCCAAACCGGATCAAAATCTTTCAGTGCCTTCTCCAGCGTCGCTTCGTCGGTTCCTGATCCAAGTGTCTGCTGCTGCAACGCCAGGTCCGCCAGGGTACGTTCAGTTTCCCGAACTCGCGTCTCATAAGCTGCCAGCCGATCAGCCATCGCCGCGCTGGAGTCTCCGGATTCCAGAACCCGATTGATTTCGGATTGCCAGAGTTCGAGGTCACGTTCCAGACTCTTGCGTTCGCCCTGCAATATTGTGATCTGCGATCTTTGTTTCTTTGTATACGCTGACACCGTCTCCGCGACAAACTGACGGTCGCTGGTCAGTCCGCGAACCTGGGACACGACAAAGTTTTCCATTTCCGCCGCAGGAACCGATTTTGTGGAACAGGTATCCCACCCCCGTTTCTGTGCCGAGCAGCACACATAGTAGCGATACCGTTTGTTGCCGTTTTTTGTGGTATGCGCCGGGGACATCGCTGAGTTACAGCCGACGCATCGCAGCAGTCCGCCGAGCAGCGCCCCGAAGCGATTTCGCACGTCCGCCCCCCGGTTCATCGCATTCCGCCGCAGGATGGTCTGCACCTGATCCCAGAGTACGCGGTCGACAATCCCATCGTGTTCCCCGTTATGGATCTCTTCTTTGTAC
>CANJQC010000195.1 GCA_947476295.1 Planctomycetaceae bacterium
TCACTTGCGTTTCGGACCATCCTTTCGCCTCCCGATGCTCTCCACCCCGCTTCACAGCGACGCAGTTTCGGTCGGCTACAGTTTCAAACTCTAACCTCCTGACAGGGACTCACACCCTGCTGATTTGATTCACTCACAAACGCACTAGCTCAGTCGCTTCGCCGACAGAGATTCCCTGGTATCAGCGGCGATACCACCAGCGAGAGTTTATGATCGCGCAACACTCACCGGTTTGCTGTTTGTCGTCGGAGAACAAGATTCGCTGTTCACTCGCTAGGTGAACTTCGCTGCGGTAAAGTTCGGCTTGGGTTCGGTATGAGACATTCCCCATTACAAACAGACGGAGCGACACGATGGCGACGCAGGTTAAGAAATCCAAAGATCTTACGCTGAAAGATCGCCTTTCACGACTTACGTTTACACAGGCCTGTGAACTGCTCGGCGGTCCGATTGAAGGCAAGAAGCTGCTGTATGCGGGCGGAAAAATCGCCGTGGAAAACCTGGAAGAACAGGTGTACCTAGCCGGCGACCTGTTTCGACTTTCATTGCCGGACGAAGATATCATCGTCACGATCACGATGCGTCAGGATCAGGTCAAACGGATGCTGTTGAACTGCGACACCTGCGATGCTCCGTGCGATCATCTGGGAGCCGCATTGTCGCTGATTCTGGATTCCAAATCGTCGCTCGGCTTGGCCAAACCACCCGTCGAACGCGAAGCGGTTGAGCCGTTCGATGAGCAACAACTCATCGAACGCGCGCTGAGCGAACGGCAGCAGCGGGCGAAGGACGAAAAGTTTAATGTCGAAGCCGCTGCGAAAGACAGCAAGACTCCGTGGCAGGATTACGTCGTCACCAGCAGACTCAGTGGCAAGACATATCGAGTCGCACTGCGTGGTTCCGAACCGGGCGATTCGTACTGCACCTGCCCGGATTATCGCAGCAACACGCTCGGGACCTGTAAACATATCCTGCACACGTTGCAGAAAGTCCGTCGGCGGTTTGATCCGGCGGCGTTCAGGAAGAAGCCGAAGCAGAAAGAAACCAGCGTTTACCTGAAATACGGAATCGACCTGGCACTGCGGCTGGGCACGCCGGATCGCCCGAGTGAATCTGCGGCAAAGATTATCGGCCCGATTCAGAATGTCGATATTTCAGACATCAATGATCTGGTTCGCCGTATCGACAAACTGGAAGGGCTCGGAGAATCTGTCGTCGTGTATCCGGACGCCGAAGAATTCATCCAGCAGCAACTGTATCGGCAGCGTATCCAGGGACTTGTCGAAGAAATTCGCAAAGACCCGAAGCAGCACGCGCTGCGCACGACACTGCTCAAAGTCGAACTGCTCCCGTATCAGATGGATGGTGTTGCCTTTGCGGCCGGGGCCGGTCGGGCGATTCTGGCTGACGACATGGGGCTTGGCAAAACCATTCAGGGCGTTGGTGTGGCTGAACTGCTGGCCCGCGAAGCAGGAATTTCGCGAGTTCTTGTGATCTGTCCGACATCGCTCAAGTCGCAGTGGCGAAATGAGATTCAGCGGTTCTCCGATCGCTCGTCGCAGCTCGTGATGGGAAAACCAGACGAACGAGCCGCCCAATATAAAGACGGTGCCTTTTTCACGATCTGCAATTACGAACAGGTCCTTCGCGATATCATGCCGATCGAAACGGCAAAGTGGGATCTGATCATTCTGGACGAAGGTCAGCGGATTAAGAACTGGGAAGCTCAGACGACACGCATCGTCAAGAGTCTCAAGTCACAGTTCGCGCTCGTGCTTTCGGGAACCCCCCTCGAAAACAGACTGGATGAATTGTACTCCGTCGTGCAGTTTGTGGATGGTCGGCATCTGGGGCCGGGCTTTCGCTTCTTCAATCGTTTTCGGATCACCGATGAAAAAGGCTATGTGCTCGGTTACAAGAACTTGGACGAACTGCGCAAGCAATTGAGACCCGTGTTGCTGCGCCGCACGCGGGACATGGTGATGAAAGATCTTCCACCGCGCAACACGGAAATCATTCACATCCCGCCGACCGACGAACAGCGCGCGCTGCATGGCGCTCATGCAAGAATCGTGGCATCAATCACGCGCAAAGCCTATCTCACCGAAATGGATCTGCTCAAACTGCGGCAGGCGCTGTTGATGTGCCGCATGGCAGCGGACAGTACGTTTCTGGTCGATAAACAGGCGCCCGGATATTCGACGAAACTGCAGACACTGGATGAGCTGTTCGAACAGTTGTTTGTCGAAGGCGATCACAAGGCGGTGCTGTTTTCCGAATGGACAAGGATGCTGGATCTGATCGAACCGCTGCTGAAGAAACGCAAGGTTCCGTTTGTGCGACTGGAAGGCAAAGTTCCGCAGAAGAGGCGGCAGCAGATTGTTAACGAATTCCAGAATAACCCGAAGTGCAAAGTATTCCTGTCAACGAATGCAGGCAGCACGGGACTCAATCTGCAGGCCGCCGACACCGTGATCAACGTCGATCTGCCTTGGAATCCTGCTGTGCTTGAACAGCGTATCGCACGAGCGCACCGGATGGGGCAGAAGCGACCGGTGAACGTGTACATTCTCGTGACGGAAGACACGCTTGAAGAACAATTACTGACGACCATTGGCCAGAAGAAAGAACTGGCCATGGCCGCGCTGGATTACGAATCAGAGATCAGCGAGTTGAATCTGCAAAGCGGGATGGAACAGCTTAAGGCGCGTCTTGAGATTCTGCTGGGAGCGATTCCGGAAGGTCATCTGGACGAAAGCCAAAAGCGTGAGAAAGAAGCGGAGGCGACCCAGTTGATTGTACGCCGCGAGAAAATGGCCGACGCCGGAGGTCAGTTGCTCACCGCGGCGTTCGGTTTTCTGTCTCAGATGCTCCCGGACTCCGGCACCGCGCCGTCCACGGAAACCGTCACTCAACTTCGCCAGCAACTGACGGAAGCTGCAGAAACGGACGACAAGGGTCAGAAGTCTCTGAAGATTAATCTGCCATCAGAAGAATCGCTGACCCAGTTTGCTGAGGCACTGGCAAAACTGTTGGCTTTTAGGCAACCGACGTAGGGGCTTGATGGATCTGTCATTCGAGTTGTGTTGTGCGATTTGCCGCAACGCGGCACAATGTGATAGCTTGGGGCAACGCCCTAGGTGAATGGCGGGTAATACGAGAAACCCCTGAAGGGGCGGAATGTTTATGAATAGCATTTCGCCCCGCTTGGCAACGCCGTTAAGGATTTCATAGAGTCAGAACCAGCGAATGACCGCCTCATCCGGCCTTTCGGCCACCTTTATCCCCCCTCGCCAGGGGGATAAGGGACTTCGAGAAAACCGTTGAAAACACGACGATAAATCCTTAACGGCGTTGCCCGTTGGGGCTTTGATCGTTCTGTTTGACGAAAACCCAGGGCGTTGCCCTGGGCTGTCACATTGTGTGCCTTTGGCACGGAATCACACGTTTGGCACACCCATGTTGACAGTTTTTCATACCGCAGACTGGCATTTGGGGCAGTCGTTTTGCGGGTTCGATCGAGAATACGAGCACCGCTGTTTTCTGAACTGGCTGCTCGCCGAACTACAGTCACAACGGCCCGATGCTTTGATCGTCGCGGGTGATGTGTTCGACACGATCAATCCCTCAGCGGTGGCTCAGAAGCGTTTCTTCAACTTTCTGGCAGACGCACATGCAGCGCTACCTAGGCTGCAGATCGTGTTGACCGCTGGCAATCACGATGCGGGTGCGCGTCTGGAAGCTCCAGCTGGATTGCTGGATTCACTCAATATCTCGGTTGTCGGCACAGTGGGTCAGGACACTGCGGGCAACATTGATCTGTCAAAGTTTCTGATTCCGCTGAGGGATCATGCCGGTCGCGTGCAGGCGATCGCTATGGCCGTTCCGTTCCTGCGTCCGTCGGATGTTCCGCTGGCGAAAAACGCAGTCGATCCGTATCTGGACGGTATTCAAGAACTCTATCGTCGAACCACGGAGGCAGCAGTATTGCTCAGAGCGAAACTTAACCCTGATGCAGCCTTGATCGCGTTGGGGCATTGTCATCTGCATGGCGGCGAAGAATCGCGGGACTCCGAACGTCAGCTGGTGATCGGCGGAGCCGAAGCCATTGGCCCGGACATCTTTGACCCACAGATCGCGTATGTAGCACTGGGGCATCTGCATCGTGCTCAACAGTTCGACAACGGACGGATTCGCTACAGCGGCAGCCCGATTCCACTGTCGTTCGCGGAAGCCGGTTACAGACATCAGGTGGTGAAGTTGACGTTTATAAACACGCAACTGACCGCCACGGATGAGATCCCGATTCCCCGCGCCGCAATGATGTTGCGAATTCCGGCGAGCGGTGCCGCGCTGATCGACAACGCTCTTTCGCAACTGGAAGGACTGAATCCGGACGAATCGTTGCCGCTCGAACAGCATCCGTTTGTAGAAGTCCGGATTCTGGAAGAAGGGCCGGATCCACTGCGCAGACGCCGAATTGAACAAGCACTTGACGGCAAGCCGTTGAGATTGGCGTCGATCAAAGTGGAGAGTCCCGAGCGTGAAGCCGTAGCTGGTCAATCCACAGCAGTTTCGGATCAGGTGGATCTCAAGACGATCGATCCTGAAGACATTTTCAAGGATGCGTATCGCGAAAAATACGGCAACGATCCGGACTCGCGCGTGTTGAACGCTTTCCGCGAAATTTTGTTACTGGAAGCTCGCGGCTGATGAAAATCGAACGCATCACCGTGTGCAACATTGCGTCGCTGGCGGGAACACACTCTGTCGATTTTACCAAAGACCCGCTCAGAACCGCCGGGCTGTTTTCCATCAGCGGAGCGACGGGAGCGGGCAAGAGCACGCTCCTAGACGCCCTCTGCCTAGCGTTGTTTGATCAAACCCCGCGACTGAACGTGGTCGGTCGGCTGGCAGAACTGACAAACGGCGAACGACAAAACGACACGCGGATGCTGCTGCGGCGCAACACGGCGTATGGTTTTGCCGAGGTTGCATTTGTCGGCGTCGATCAGCAGCAGTGGACGGCTCGCTGGAGTGTCCGCCGCAGCCACAACAAGCTGGACGGCAAGCTGCAGCAGGTTGAAATGACTCTGTTTCGTGGCCATATCGCGCCGGGCGGCGAAGGAGTCGTGGCGGAAGGCGGCAAGAAAACGCTGGTCAAAGATGCGATCATTGAAAAGATCGGTCTGACGTTCGAGCAGTTCACGCGAGCCGCGTTGTTGGCTCAGAACGATTTCGCAACGTTCCTCAAGGCCGACGACAAACAGCGCGCCGAAATTCTGCAGGCGCTGACAGGCACGGAACACTTCGAAGCAATTTCGCGAGCGGTGTTTGTTCGGTATTCGAACGAAAAGAAGGCTGTCGAGACTCTGGAAGCTCAGCTGCAGGGATTTCGGTCGTTGTCGAATGAAGCTCGGGCGAAAGCTGATGTGGCGTTGTTGTCGGCGACGAGCAATGTCAAACAGCTAGAGCTCAACCTGAAGGAACACGAAGCGAGGGCGGAATGGTTTCGCCAGCATGCAACGTTGCTGGCTGCCCTAGAGAAGGCAAGGGCGGAATTCATAGCGGCAATGCAGCTTTGTGATGCTGCGTCAGCTCGGCGCGCGGAGTTGCAGCTTACCGAGAACGTCAGTCATGCGGCGCGTGCGTTGCGGGATGATGAAGTGCGGGCGGTGAAGGCTGTTGAGGCCGCTCGAACGGCGTTTGAGAGTGCCGAGACGGCGATGAAGTCTCACACTGAGACGCTGAAGACCGCTACCGATCGCGTTATGACTGCAACCGCAGAGTTGAAGCTGATTCAGGAGGAACAGTCGGCAGCGGCTCCGAAGTTGAAACTTGCACTGGAGCTGGATGCGCAATTCAGACCATTGCAGCTGCGAGTTAAGAATGCCCACGCCGCGCTGACGAGCGCCACCGCTGCCGTGAAAGACGCGGCAACGAAACGTAATGAGACAGACAGGCGAAAACAGGCGTTGCTTGACGATCAACAGATTCTGGAAGCGCGGCGTGAAAAACTGAGAGCGCACGTTCCGTTTGTGAAGGAGGTCTTGACCTGGCAGCATCGTCTGAATACGGCGATCGCGGCAGGTTCTGAGGCCACTGAGCTTCGCGACAAGCTGATGTCGCTGATGGAGACATTGCAGACCGAACAGCAGGAACTCAAGGCGAAGCGCGACGACTTGCTGCAGGTTCAGCAACAGGTGGAAGCTGCTGCGGGTGAATGTCGGGACGCCGAATCAGCGGAGCGAGAGTTTGATGGCGAGCGGTTGGCTCAGCAACGTGTTGAGCTGGACGTTGTGCAGCGCGTGCTGACGACGTTGCAGCAGGAATTGGCCGATCGGAATAGGCTGCGCGCTGATGCTGATAGCAATGAAACAGAAATTGGTGAGCTGGAGTCACAGCAGACTCAGGACGCTACAACCCTGAAGCAGCTTCAGGAGGTGGATGCTCCGGCGGCAGTCCGTGACGCTCAGGTATCGCGCGATCAGCTGGAACGTATCGTTGTCGCAGTCGATGATGATGCGAAGCGATTGCGTTTGTCTTTACAGCTGGACCAGCCGTGTCCCGTTTGTGGTTCTGAGTCGCATCCGTACAGCGATCATGCACCGGATTTCGAAGCAACAGCGGTTAAGGCTGCCAAAGATCACTGCAAAGAACTGGAGACACGGCGTGACAAGTTGAATCACGAAGTTCAACGACTTGTTGCAGCTTTGCAGTCGAGACTGGAGCAAATCACCAGGCAGCAGCAGATCCGAAAGAAATTGCTCGCGTCCATCGACATCGCTGTGTTTTCGTCTGTCGATCATCCTGAAGTCGCGACGGTCCTGGCGTTGCTCGAAGTGGAACGGCAAAGCGTCGCAACGAGCAAACTGGACGCTGTGGCAATGTCGCTCAGGCAGATCGCGACGGATGAAAAGGCGCATCGAGATGCGGCGAAGTTGACTCAAAATCGTCGTGAACTTGTTGATAAAATAGCGGCACAACATCAATCGCGTCAGCACGCTGTGACCGAACTGGAAAAGCAGACGAGTATCACAGCCGCGAAACTCGCAGACTCTGAATCAGCGTTGAAGAAGGCCGACGAAGCATCGCGTGGCGCATTGGCCGCTTTGGGCGGGCTGTTCAGCGCGTTGCCGAATGCCAAAGACGACTTCACCGCCAATGGTGCGGAGTTTCGCGACGCATTTGTGGTCTCCACGAAATTCTGCGGCGAGATTCAGGAGCAACTGGACGGCCTGACAACGAAACTTCTGGCAGTAAATGCGACCATCGAGCCGCTTGAAGAGGCTATGCTCAAGGCGAGTCACGCTCTGACTGCCTGCGAGATCGAAAACGCGGCGGCCGTTGGCGATCGCGACAAGCATTTGCAGCAGCGGCAACAGTTGATTGATGGTCGCCCCGTCGATGTCGTGCAGCAGGAGTTTACGGCACGGTTGGCGTCGGCGGGTCAAGCCGTGGAGGAACAAACGGCAGAAAAAAACGCTGCTGAAAAACTTCTGGCAGCCGCCGAGGAAACACACAAGGCTGCGAAGTCGTACACAGAACAGGCAGCAGACGGCTTGAAGACCGCTCAAGCCGCGATTTCAGCGTGGCTGGGATCATTCAACGCAGGTTCATCACGCACGCTGACGATCGCCGATGTCGATCAAATGCTGGCTCATGATACGGCATGGTTCGCGAATGAACGCATGCACTTCAAGAGCCTAGATGAACGAGTCACCTCAACATCCAGCGCCTGTGATGTCCACCAGCAGCAGTTGCAGCAACACGTTGACAAGAGAACAATGCCCGGCGATGAAGCAGTTGTCCTTGAGGCAGAGCAGCGAGTCAAGGGAGAGCTCGAGGCGGCGAAAAACGTTCAGGAAGCGGCTCAGGATGTGATAAAGAACGATGATCGACAGCGGAATCAGAACACTGTGTTGACTCAGCGGCTGGCCGAACAACTCACCATGGCCGAACCGTGGCTCAAGCTGAATGACCTCATCGGCTCCAAAGAGGGCGACAAATTCCGGATGATCGCACAACGTCGCACGTTGGACGTGTTGCTCGGCTACGCAAACCATCAGCTGACTCAACTGTCGGCACGTTATCGACTGGAACGACTTCCGGAGTCACTGAACCTGATTGTTATCGACTGCGACATGGGTGAAGAGCGTCGTTCGGTTCATTCTCTATCCGGTGGCGAATCGTTTCTGGTTTCTCTGGCGCTGGCACTGGGCCTGGCATCGCTCACATCCAATCGACTGCGGATCGAATCGCTGTTCATTGACGAAGGGTTCGGCAGTCTGGATCTGGAGACACTGACGACCGCCATGAGTGCCCTGACGCATCTCGAAGCGCAGGGACGCAAAGTGGGAGTCATTTCTCATGTGACCGAAATGACGGATGCGATTCCTGTCCAGATCAGGATTGAGAAACGCCGTAATGGCGGTGCATCACGCATTGTCATTCCAGGAGCGGATCCGGACTGGGTAAATCCGAAGACAAATTTCGAAGCGACAACGAAATTGTCGTCATCGAAAGCAGAAGGCGCAGACGAAGCGAGGGCAGTCACCACAGAAATTCTGAAGATCCTGCAGCGAGAGCAACAACTCGGCAAGACAAAAGTTTCGGCAACGGCTCTGCGAAAAGAGATCGGCTGCAAGGTGAAAGACTTTGCTTCTGCTCAGATACTCCTCCATGGTCTAATTGTTGTGGACGGTCGCAGTCTGCGGCTGGCGGATAACTGAAGATCAGCGAATAACAATGATAGGGGTAGGGAGGGCCGATTGATTTCGGCTCCCCCTCCCTCCGAACCGGACTGGCGGATCTCCCGCATCCGGCTCTCCGGTTGATGGTCTTACCTTCGTGAGGATTGACAGGCTGAAACATGGGCGGCGACAAGACTGAACAA
>CANJQC010000196.1 GCA_947476295.1 Planctomycetaceae bacterium
TAGCGATGCGAATCCCCTTTAGGTATCAGGTACATCGGTGCCTGCGAGTGCGGCGTCCGGTAAGCTGGCTGCGATCGATAGACTGGAGCAGCATCGTTGGTCATGTCGCCAAGTGCAGGCAAGTTAACCGAGAGCGCGGACCGCTGCGGCCCAGAGTCCTTGCGGCGCGATGAACAGAGCTAGGGTAGCGATGGCGCAGAGGCAGCCGGCGATCCAGGCGGCGGGTTGTCTGGTGGTTTCGGGGACGACGGTGGACTGTTCGAAGTACATGACTGAGATCAGCCGCAGGTAGTACGTGGCTGCAATCACAGCGTTCACGGCAAGTGTGATAGCCAAGATGCGACCGTCCGCAGTGCCTTCAGACCAGGCCGCAAAAAACAGGTTGAGCTTCGCCAGAAAGCCTCCGGTGGGTGGCAATCCGCTGAGTCCGATGAGGCAGACGGTCATCATCAGCGCGATCGCAGGTTGGCTCCTGCTGAGTCCCGACAGATCTGACAAAGAACGCAGAGGCCGCGCAAATGTGCCGGCGGCGGAGATGAGGGCGAACAGGCCGATGGTCATGATCCCGTAATTCGACAGGTAAAACAGCAGCGCGGCGACTCCACTGGTTCCCGCTGACGAATTCCCAACAGTCAGCCCGACCAGCATATAACCCGCATGAGCGATGCTGGAATAGGCCAGCAGTCGCATCACGCTGGTTTGTCGCAGTGCCATCAGATTACCGACAAACATGGTCAAAATCGCCAGGACCATCAGCACAACTCGCACCGCACCGACTGGCATCCAGTCCGCAAAACTGGCTGCACCGAAGCACACGGGAAGCAGTCTGAGCAGCGCGGTGAAGCCGACGACCTTCGGCACGAACGACAACATGGCGGCCGAGGATGTGGTTACGCCCTGAAACACGTCGGGGGCATAAAAGTGAAACGGCACGGCAGTCAGTCGGAAACTCAGTCCCGCAATGATCAGAACCATCGCCAACCGAAACATACCAAGGTCCGTTGTTGCCGGAGCAGCGGATATTTTTGCAGCAATTGCAGTCAGATTTGTGGTTCCGGCAATACCAAACACCCAGCTCATACCGTAGAGCACGAAGGCTGAAGAAAAGATGCTGAGCAGAAAGTATTTGATCGTTGCTTCGTTTGTCATCCAGTCACGCCGCGCAAGATACAGCAGGATGTAAGTTGGGATGCTGACAAGTTCCAGCCCCAGAAAAACTCCAACAAGGTCATTCGACAGGGCGACAAAGTTAACGCCGGCAAGAATGGCCAGCAGACAGGCGTGAGCTTCGGCGGCGTGGCCATCGTCAATCTGATCCCACAGCACCAGCGTGAGCAACATGCCGCAGACAAATGAGACGCCCCGTACGAACCAGACGAATTCATCCGGTCGAAACGGCCCTGCCCCGGCTTCCAGAATGGGAGCCTTGGTCCAAGCAAACATCGCGGCTCCCAGAGCCAGCAATGACAGAATTCCCCAGCGGTGTCGTAAACCGACTGGTGCTTTGCCTGTTTCACTCACAAGAAACGGTCCGGCAAGGAACATCACGCAGACAGTCGCCAGCAGAATGATCTCAGGAATAATCAGACCTGCAGCCTGATTGATGGCTTGATATGGAGGCACTGGGAAAAATCCCCGGAGAATTAAGTGAGGGCAAATTAGGGAATGGATATTTGGGCGTTGTGGTTCAGGATGTTTGTGGTGTTTTGTACGACCGCCTCGGTTGGACTGTCGTCCTGATTTTCGAACAAGCCTGCGACGGCTTTAATATCCGGTTCAATGATCTCAATCAGCCCAGCTGGACGTACGCCAATCCACAGACACATCACAATGAGCGGGGCCAGCGCGAGGAATTCACGAGGATTCATGTCGGTGATTTCAACCGCATCATGTCCAGCGTGATGCGGTTCTTTTAGAGTCCCAAAAAACACACGTTGGACGGCTGTCAGCAGATACCAAGCACCCAGCACAACGCCTGTCGTTCCCAAGGCTGCGTAAAGAGGGTTTGCTTTGAACATGCCGGCGAGTGACAGAAATTCGCCGATGAATCCGTTCAAGCCCGGCAGGCCGATGCTGGACATCGAAATAAAGACCATACTGCATGCGATCATGGGCAGCTTTGAGGCCAGGCCACCCAGATCGTCCATCATGCGGGTGTGATATCGTTCGTAAATCATTCCGACGATGATGAAGAGGGCTCCGGTCGATAATCCGTGATTGATCATCTGCAGCACACTGCCGGTGATGCCTTCAGTGTTGAGTGCAAACAGGCCCAGCATACAGAATCCCAGATGCGCCACCGAGCTGTAAGCGACGAGCTTCTTGATGTCCCGTTGCGCCAGAGCACAGAGTGAACCGTAGATGATTCCGATCACAGACAAGAGCCCAATGATGGGCAGTCCCAGTTCAAGACATGCGACGGGAAACAACGGTAGACAGATCCTCAGGAAGCCGTAGCTTCCCAGCTTCAGCAGAACTCCGGCGAGCAATACGCTGCCGGCCGTTGGAGCTTCCACATGCGCTAACGGTAACCATGTATGGAACGGAAACACGGGGACCTTGATCAAAAACCCGGCCGCAACGGCCACGAACAGCGTCATCTGCATCGCTTCAGGCAGCGGATGACTTGCCAGCCAAGCAGAGAGCGCTGGGAGTGACGTGGGGTTAGTCAAGCCTTCATGCGACACATAAACCACGACGTAAATCAAGCCGGACAACGTCACCAAACTTCCTGCCAAGGTGTACAGAAAAAACTTGATCGCTGCCCATTTTCGTTCGGGCCCGCCCCAGATCGCGATCATGAAGAACAACGGAATCAGCGTCATCTCAAAGAACACGTAGAACAGCACAAGGTCGAACGCACAGAAGACGCCGATGAGTCCAGTCTCCAGAATCAATAACGCTGCATAGAATTCAGAGGCTCGATCCTGAATGGATTCCCACGAAATCAGGACACTACAAACGGTCAGCAACGTCGTGAGAGCGATCATGGTGACGCTGATGCCATCTAGGCCGAAGTACATTTCCAGCTGCATGTGTTCGCCGGTCTTCAACCATGGCTGCCGGTACTCAACGCGAGGTTGAATGGCCGACGCCGGATCAACACTCGACGCCACCGGCATCACCCCGGATCCGAATGGATCCACAACCTGGACCCGATACTGAACTAGCAGCAGCACGGAAAACAACAACGCTGCAATACTGCCGCAACACGCAACCCAGCGGGCACTGGATTGATTGAGCGACGTGCGAAACAGCATCAACAGCAACGCCGTCGCGGCTGGGATTAACAGTGAGATAAACAGAAGAGCGATCATAGAAACATTGAACCCTTGTGGCATTGTAATGCCACGTCAGTGCGATTTCTTAAAACATCGTCAGCACTAAAACCACTGCAGTCACAACACCCACCCACATCACACCGGCGTAGGATGAAACAACTCCGCCATGCAACTGGCGCGGAATCGTACTCAAGGCTTTCGGCGCCCTGCCAACGCTATCAACGAGGCAGTCAATCACATATTTATCAAACAGCGTGGCCAGCTTCGCGATGCCGAGCAGCGGCAATACGATCAGTCCCGTAAAGATTTCGTCCAAGAAAAACTTGCCCTGCGATAGCACGTAGAATGGCTTCATCGTCCTGGCGATGGCGGCTGGAATGGTGGGTGATGCAACATAAAACATCCATGCAAAACCGATCCCGGCAACGGCAATGATGCTGCTCATTAACATCACGCCCCAGTGCAGATGATGCTCGTGCTCTGGCGTCAACCCCATCGTCTTTTGCAGGTAATCGCCAAACAGATGCGTCGGCCCGACAATGAGACCAATCCCAGCTGCACAGAAGGCAAGCGTTCTGAGTGGCCATGCCATGATCGGCGTGACTTCGTGAGGATGATGACCAGCTTCCTCTGGGAATTTTTCGGGTCCCCAGAACGTCATAAAATATGCGCGAAAAGTATAGAACGCGGTGAGGAACGCGGCTCCAATCGCAATGACTCGGATCACACCAAAGTACAGGCCATGTGCTTCGCTGCGCGAGGCTTCCTGCAGCACGGCAAGAATATCGTCCTTGCTCCAGAAGCCAGCCAGTAACGGAACGCCCGCCAACGCGGCTGCCCCGACAAGGAACGTCCAATGGGTGATCGGTAACGCGTGCTTCAAACCACTAAAACGCCGCATGTCGATGACGTCGCCCATCGCGTGCATCACACTTCCCGCTGCAAGGAACAGCAAGGCCTTGAAGAAAGCGTGTGTGAACAAATGAAACATACCGGCCGTCACGGCCGGTGTCACGAGTTCAGCGCTGGCTGCGCCACAGCCGAGTGCCATGAACATGAATCCCAACTGACTCACGGTTGAATACGCAAGGACGCGTTTCAGGTCCGTTTGAGTTAAGGCAATCAAGGCGGCAATCGCCGCCGTGGCGGCTCCGATTCCGGAGACTGCCATCTGAGCATTCGGTGCCATTACAAACAGGGGCGTGCATCTGGCAACCAGATAAACGCCCGCAGTCACCATCGTCGCCGCATGAATCAATGCGCTGACGGGTGTTGGCCCCTCCATTGCGTCCGGCAACCAGACCTGCAAAGGAAATTGAGCTGACTTGCCCATGGCTCCGAGGAACAGACAGAAGCAAATCAGTTGAATCACGCCTGGATTTTTGGCATCAACTTCGGCAATCCGAGCAGCATTACCAAGCACCGTCATGAAATCTAGGGAACCAAAATGCTTCCAGATTAAGAAGATCCCCATGATCAAACCAAAGTCGCCAATGCGATTGATGACAAATGCTTTTTTCGCGGCTGCTGCTGCCGAAGGCTTATGGAACCAGAAGCCAATCAGGAGATAACTGCAAAGTCCCACCGCTTCCCAGAACACGAATAGCAGAATGAAGCTGCCAGACAATACCAGCATGCACATCGAAAACACAAAGAGTGACACTGCCGCAAAGAACCGCGGATACCCCGGATCATGGCTCATATAGCCCGAACCAAACATGGCCACCAACAAACTCACGCCCGTCACCATGCTGAGCATGATGGCTGTGATAGAGTCCGCTCGAAGTTCTATGTTCGCATGGAGAGAACCGACGGAGAACCATTCGTAGCCAGACGCAATCACCTGAGGTCCGGTTGCCGAATGGGCGATTGCCACTTCGCCTTCCACAGGCGCTGCGGCAAGTTCAACTGTCGGCAGAATCTTAAGCAGCAAAATCAGCGAACACACAAAAGACAACGCCAGCGCCGACCAGCATGGGAGATGACTCTTGTGACGCAGGAGCTTTGGACCAAGCAATGCGGTGCTGATCGCCGCTAACAATGGAGCCGCAGGAATCAGCCACAAGATCAACTGTTGGATATCTTCAGACATAGCAGACAACTCAAACTCCAACGGTCAGACAAAAGTATCAATGGACGGAGCGTGTGCAACAAAATTTAGGTGCGAGTCGAAGTGGTTGCACTCGCCGAGGTCGATGCGCGCGGCGGATCTTTGGGTGCGATTCCCGCGGGAGTCAGCTTCGGAATGTTTTCATACGACGATGTCGCATCACCGCGTTCTCCGAAAGAATCGAGAACCGGCCCGGACAAATCGGATTCCCGCAACTCAGACCACAACTGAATGTCCAGCGAATGCGACTTACGATACAGCGACAGAACCAGCGACAACGCCAAGCCGGCTTCGCAGGCCGCCACGGTAAGTGTGAAAATTGTGAAAGCCTGACCTTCGTTCGTCTGATGCATGCGGCCAAATGTTACCAGTGTCAATGAGACACCATGCAGCATCAGTTCCGCTGACAACACCATCAGGATCAGATTTCGGCGGGTTATGAAACCGATTGCACCGAGTACAAACAATCCGGCACCAACCAACAGAAATCGTTGTTCTTCCGGTGTCATATGGCACCCTGCTCTCTACGCGGTGCGATGGCTATGGCACCGATACTGGCGACCAGCAACAGCGTCCCGGCAAGTTCCACCGCAAACAGATAATCACCAAACAAGGACTTTCCGAGTCCCTTCAGATTGCCGACTGGATGATCCGCATCGGCTTTACTCATGACATTCCCAGGCATCACCGGCGTGATGTCCGTTGACGGCAGATCGGCGATTATTGCCGCACCCATGTTCTCCGTCGCAGCACTGGATGCGCCTGACGAGTCCACAACATCTAGGCTCGGCCGGGCAATATCGATTTTTTCCGACTGCAGCGTCAGCGATATTGCCCCCAGCAACACAAACGCAGAGATCGTTGCGAACAGCGACTGGCTCGACCGCTGATCGTAGCCTGCCGCTCCGCTTTGCTGAGCCAGCATGATGACGAACAGAAATGTGACGATTACCGCCCCGGCGTAAACGATAATCGTTGCTGCAGCGAGGAATGGAGCATGCTGTAACAGAAACAATCCGCAAGTGCTCAATGTCGCCAGTGCGAACCACAGTGCGGCGTACACAGGATTGCGAGCCGTGATCATCAGAACGCCGCTCATCAACGCGCCGATGGCAAAGACCCAAAACATTACGTCATCTGCAAATTCTGACTGAGCCTTGCCACTGGACAGGCAAAAGGTGACAAGTCCCAAAGCGACGATCAACACACCGATCATGTGCGCCCGTGGCTTGCTGGCTTTCTTTCCGGGCATAAGCCAGAGAATTCCAGTAGCCCAGAGCACAAGACCGACGATTGTCATCGGATGATGTTGTATCCATGTCATCATGAGTGCGACTCCTGACTGGAGTGAATCACGCCCGCTGTTGCATTCTTCGTCGATCGGTCAGAATCCGGCACAACTGTCGCCGGTCCAAGTGTCGGCAACGAACTGAATTCTGCGGCTGGTCCAAGAATGCCGCGTTTCGTTCGCACAGGATCGCGAGGATTGTCTTTGGTCTGGTCGTATACTCCGAGCAGCTTCTCACGATCGTACATCAATGACTCACGGGTTTCGCCGGTGAGGTCGTAAATATGAGTCAGCTCAATCGCGTCCACAGGACACGCTTCTTCACACATGCCGCAGTAGATACAGCGAAGTTCATCCAGCACGAACGACTTCGGAAACTTGTCACGATCCGGCCACTCGGGCGGAGCCGCCTGCGCTTCGATCGAGATGCAATTTGCGGGACACGCCGTGGCACACATCATGCATGCCACACATTTCACGCGATCCTTCTCGTCTCGATTGAGACGATGCACACCGCGATAGTGTAACGGAAGATCGGGCTTCACTTCAGGATACTGTTGCGTCACAGTTTTGCGATCGGTCACATGCTTCAGAGTCGTCTTCAGACCCTTCATGATGGCCGGCAAGAACGTGGATTCCCAGAAGCCCATTTCCGGCTCCTCCACCCACGTCACCGTTTTCTTCGGCTTTGTTTTTGTTTCAGACATAACAGGTTTTCAGTAGTCAGTAGTCAGTTATCAGATCTCAAATTCGTTGCCGGATTCGTAAGAATTCGGTTGTCCGGTTCATGCCCGACTTCTCACGAAGTCGGCTACGACAGAAAATTCTAATGGTGTGCTCCGTGGCCTCCATGAGCCACATCAGGAACACTCTTCTTTCGTTTCACATAACCCGGACGCTCTGCTAATTCCGCTTCCCGGAGGCGGGCACTGATGGTGCCCCATGCAGCGAATAACGCCATCGAGCCCACCAGTAACCACCACTGGCTGAAACCAAAATGTTTGCAGAACATCACCATCACCAGATTCGCCAGTGACAGAGGAATCATCACCTTCCATGCCAGCTCCATGAGTTGGTCAAAACGAAAGCGAGGAATCGTCCACCGAAGCATGATCATCATGCATATAAAGAAGAATGCCTTGCCCGTCAGGATCAGCAGTTTCACAATCCACAGGCCCGGATAGGCACTTGTCGCTTCGGCAATAAAAGGAAAGCTCCAGCCCCCGAGAAACAGAATCGAGGTCAGGAAGCTGATGGTGATCATATGCGTGTATTCACCCAAGAAGAATAACGCCCATTTCAACGCGCTGTATTCTGTGTGCCAGCCTCCGATGAGTTCCTGTTCGCATTCAGCAAGGTCAAACGGTAGGCGGTTTGCTTCGGCCAGTGATGCGGTAAAAAACATAATTGCTGCAAGCGGCTGAAACCAGATATTCCAGCTCAACACACCGCCGTCGGTCTGCAGTTGCATGATTTTTTCGAGATTGAGTGTGCCGGACAACAAGGCAATTCCCAGCACAGACATCCCGAGCGGAATTTCATAACTCACCACCTGCGCACTCGCCCGCATCGCTCCCAAGGCGCTGTATTTGTTGTTCGAGGCCCAGCCGCCCAGTACCACTCCGTACACTCCCAGACTGCCGATCGCGAAAATAAAGATCAAACCGATATCGATGTTTGGTGCAATAATAAAGCGGATAAACGACGGCATCGTGGGATCATCCACTGGCCCGAACGGCACGACTGCAAACGCCAGCATTGCCGTGAATACTGAAATCGCCGGGGCAATCAAAAACAGTACCTTGTCCACATGCGGCGGAATCACGTCTTCCTTCAGCAGCAGTTTGATGCCGTCTGCCAAAGGCTGGAATAACCCCATTGGCCCGACGCGGTTCGGCCCGATGCGATCCTGCATCCATGCCGACAGCTTGCGTTCGAGCAGAATGAGATAATTGCAGACCCCCGGAATCGCCGCGACGACAACGCTGATGGTCAAAAGAGTTATTAAGATTTCCGGCATAAATTCTTATCCTGAATCAGCGAGCGGCAGGGCGTCAGCCCTCCGTGTCATCAGCGATTTTCA
>CANJQC010000197.1 GCA_947476295.1 Planctomycetaceae bacterium
CCAATGCCTAGACCGTAGTTCGTCGTATCCTTCATGACGTTGCCGCGCGCGTAGTCCTCGGCTTCCAAGAGTAAGCATTCGGGTGCGGATCGCCGGGCTTCGTTATCGGCAATTGGCGTCGCCCCCATTAAAGTTTCGTCAACCCGTAGTTGGCGATCTGCAGCCAGGATGTACGCGGCCAGTTGTGTCCGAGATTCACGGATGATGCGATCCGTTTCGAGCTGCATGCGTTGGACGATGTCGGCCTGCACTGCTTCGGCTGCCGCCTTTTGGCGATCTCGTTCCGCGACGATGTCCGGTAATGCCAGCGGACGTTCCTGCCAGCGGGCAACAACGCCGAAGTTGTCCATTGTTTTCGTGCTCTTGAAGATCCCTGCCAGAGCGTAATAGTCGTGGGCTGAAATCGGATCAAACTTGTGATCGTGACAGCGCGCACAGCCGATCGTCATGCCCAGTACCGCTTTTCCCAGCGTATCAATCTGCTCGTCAATGATGTCCATCTCCATCTTGACAGGATCGTCTTCAGCCAGCATTTTCGCGCCCAAAGAAAGGAATCCGGTGGCGATAATTCGGCGAAGCTGAACGTCTGCATTGTCCGTTGCCGGAAGCAAATCTCCGGCCAACTGTTCGCACAGAAATTCGTTGTAAGGCCGATCAGCATTGAAGGCATCGATCACATAGTCGCGATAACGCCATGCGTTTCCAAATGCGAGATTTTCGTCCAGTCCATTGGAGTCGGCATAACGTACAACATCTAGCCAGTGTCGCCCCCAACGCTCGCCGTAGTGGGGCGATGACAACAGACGTTCAACGACAGATTCGAAGGCCGTGGGTGACTCATCTGCGAGAAACGCTTGCACTTCTTCCGGCGTCGGAGGTAATCCAAGCAACGCAAAAGTGGCACGCCGGATCAGCGTTCTTTTGTCGGCCATGTGGTTAGGCAGCAGTTGACTAGATTCGAGCTGTTCCAGAATGAAATGGTCAACCGGCGTGCGCACCCAACCATTGACATCATGCACTGTGGGAAGCGGTAATCGCTGCGGTGTTTGAAACGCCCAGAATAGTTTTTCCGCCGCAGTCGGCATGCGTTCCTCCGCCGCAGGCGTCGGAGCACCAGTGACTGGCTCGGCATTCGGCCATTCTGCCCCTTCGCGCACCCATTGCGTCAAGTCGTCGATGAGCGGTTGCGGCAGTTTTCGAGTCGCCGGCATTTGCAGCGTGTCGCTGTGCCTGACAGCACTGATCAGCAGGCTCTCGTCAGGCTTCCCAGCCACGATCGCAGGGCCGCGTTCCCCGCCGGTCAGCAATCCATTCAGAGAATCGACCCTCAGGTCGCTTTCCTGCGTCTCCCCGGAATGGCATTCGAAACAGTGCGCAACCAGAACGGGTCGGATCTTCTTTTCGAAAAACTCAGCATCCGCTGCAGCCAGTCCATTTCCGCTCGATACGCCGAGCATCAATGCGGCATTCAAAATTATGGCTGTTGTTGACGAAAATTTTGACATATGCTGTTCGCGTGGAGGCGGGAGTCGCTGGGGTCTTTGCATTGTTGCAATCTATGAGGCCGGATTCCAGTGTGTTTCCAAACGCGGGCTCACGGACTTCGAACTGCTTTACTTTGCGACCAATATTCGACCAGCAGAATTGAATCCGCAGAGATTTTTGGGGGATTCGGACGATCTTTGCACCCGATACAATGGTATTTGGTGTCCTCGGCAATCTTTGGTGACAACCAGATTGCTAAAAGATAAACTGCGTTTCTCACCCACCTTACATTGCCAGAAAATCCGGTCAGGAGTTGTCCGAGTGCTTCGGAACACGACCAAAGACCCCCCCCGCCTTCTCCTTGACGCGTGTGCGCCGGCGACTGCCATTTTGCATTGCGCAGGGCTGATTGCTTTCGTGCTTTGGACGCCTCTGAATGTGGCGCTTGCTGACGACGACATGGCGAGGACCACGGCATCCACAACCGACAGCGTCACGTTTTTTGAATCGTACGTGCGACCGCTGCTGGCGAAGCGTTGCTACGAATGTCACTCCTCGAAGACCGGCGAAGAAAATGGCGCCCTCGTGATGGAGACGGCCGAAGGCATCGCCGCCGGTGGGAGTCGCGGATCGATGTTTTCCAAAGAAACGCCCTCGGACGGATTGCTGTTCCGGGTGCTGGACTACAACGACCCAGACCTGCAGATGCCTCCGGCCGGGAAGCTGCCGGACGACGAACTTGCCGTCCTGCAGCGATGGATTCGTGAAGGCGCGGCCTTGCCCGAGTACAAATCAACTCCACGTCCGCAGGCTAGTCAAATTGATCTGGTTGCTGGACGAAAGTTCTGGTCGTTTCAACCATTGCCACATGTTGATCCGCCACATGTTGATCCGCCACAGTTGCACAGCGCGTGGCCTCGACGACCAATTGATACATTTGTGCTAGGAAAATTGCAGGCACACAACCTCACGCCAAATACCGAAGCGGATCGCAATACATGGCTGCGGCGCGTGACATTCGACGTGATCGGACTACCGCCGACTCCAGACGAACTGGATGCATTCCAGTCAGATGAATCGCCGGAAGCTTTTGAGCATGTCGTCGATCGTCTGCTCGCATCGCCACATTATGGCGAACGCTGGGCACGGACGTGGTTGGATCTCGCGCGGTACACGGATTTTACACCGGACTGGCAAAGCCCCACAGATCGCGGTTGGATCTATCGCGATTGGGTCGTGCGGGCCATGAATGAAAATCTGGCGTACGATCAATTCGTCAGACTTCAGCTCGCCGCTGATCTAATTCCCGACACAGCACCGGAAGATTTTGCGGCCCTCGGGTTTCTGGGATTGAGCCCTACGTACTGGAAAGAGTTGGCCTTGGCTCCGGCAGTGATCGAACAAATTGTCGCCGACGAATGGGACGAACGCCTCGATGCTGTTTCAAGGACGTTCTTGGGACTCACGGTTTCTTGTGCCCGTTGCCATGATCACAAATTTGATCCGATTTCAACGGAGGACTATTACGGACTTGCAGGCGTCTTCGCGAGTTCGCAGCTCGACGAACGGCCGCTGCTTCCGGACAATGAAGTTGCCGCAGTTCGCGCGGCTCGAAAAGCAATTGGCGAATTGGAAGAGAAGCTTAAAAAGGTCGCTGATCCCGCGACAGCCGAAGCTGAGGAAATTCGAAAATCCATGGCCGCAATTCGCACGGCAACGCCCCATGTTGATCAACCTTGGGCGCATGCACTTCGCGATGCCAGCCTGTATGTTCAGCCCGATGGCGAAGACCGAACTCGCCTCGAATATCGCGAATCGCAAGCGCGTGACCTACCCGTGTTTCGCCGCGGTAACCCAGCGAATCCCGGGGACATTGTCCCGCGTCGATTTCTCACAGTGCTGCAGCCCGAACCCGTCGCGCCTTTCGCACATGGCAGCGGCCGTGCTGAGCTTGCGGATTCTATGCTCACGCATGCTGCTGGTCTTGTGGCGCGAGTCCTCGTCAATCGTGTCTGGGATCAGCATTTCAACGCGGGGTTGGTAGCGACACCGAGTGATTTTGGTTCGCAGGGCGACAGACCGACGCACCCGGAATTGCTGGAATATCTGGCAGCTGAATTCGTAGCGCACGGCTGGGATCTGAAGTGGTTGCATCGCGAGATCCTACTTTCAGCAACATATCGTCAGTCGTCCGCATTTCGACCGGAGGCTGATGCCGCAGATCCTGCAAATCAGCTGCTATGGCGGATGAATCGTCGCAGACTGGACATCGAAATGTGGCGTGACGCGACGTTGGCAGCGACGGGCCAACTGAATTTGACGAGCGGTGGGCCGTCACAACCTGTGGATGATCTCAACAACGTGCGGCGGACGATCTATGCGAAAGTCGAACGTGAAGAAATGAACGGCATCCTCCGCATGCACGATTTTCCAGAAGCCAGTTCGCACAGCCCACGCCGGGAACACACGACAACGCCGTTGCAGCAACTGTTCGTATTGAATTCGCCGTGGATGGAAAAACAGGCCGATGATCTGTGGTCGCGACTGAAACCGATCGAAGCAGACGACACTCGGATCGCAGCCTGTTATCGACTGCTGTTCGCCCGGGAAGTCACGCAGTCAGAACTTGAGATCGCTCATGCGTATCTTGACGGCGAGATAAATGGCGAACACAGATGGAAGGATTATCTGCAGGCATTGCTGGGGTTGAATGAGTTTCATTTTGTGAATTGATGGCTGGAGAAGTCGGTAGTCGTAGGGTGTGTGAAGCGGAGCGTAACGCACCACTGGGAATGCGTCAGCAAATGGTGTGTGCCTCTGCTGCTGCAGACACCCTACTTAGAGACAATAATATGAACGATAAACAACAAAACCTACCAACGCGGCGCCACCTAATTCAGGCGATGGGCGGCGGAATGGGATCGCTCGGGCTATTGTCTGCAATGAACGCGCAGGCGAACGGCGAACTTCAGGCGGCGCACGTACCGGCGAAAACGAAGCGTGTGATTCAGTTATTCATGAACGGAGGGCCGTTTCAGGGGGACCTGTTTGATCCGAAACCTCAACTGCTGAAATTCGCCGGTCAGCGTCCGGCGGAGGCCAATCTTCGCACTGAACGCCGCACGGCGGGTCTGATGCCGTCGCCCTTTCGATTTCGTCCCGCGGGAGAAAGCGGCATCCCGGTAAGCGAACTCCTGCCGCTGACCTCGCGATGCGTCGACGACATGGCAATCATTCGTTCCACGTTTACCGACAATCCCAACCACGGCCCTGCTCTGCTGCTGATGAATAACGGCACGATTCTGCCGACGCGGCCCAGCATGGGATCGTGGTTGTCGTACGGATTGGGCAGCGAGAATGCGAATCTTCCGGCATACGTTGTCCTGTGTCCGGGCAAGCCTGTCCGGTTTTCTATTCTCTGGACGAGTGCGTTCCTGCCGGGGTCTCATCAGGGAACCTACATCAATCATCGCGATCCTGTTCCCGACAAGCTGATCCCGTTTCTGCGCAACTCGGACGCCTCGAGAGCCGACCAAGTGGCACAGGTTTCTCTGATGACACAGCTCAATCGACTGCACCTGGAACGCAGTGGCCCGGATGGACAGCTGGAAGGCCGATTGCAGGCGATGGAAACGGCGTTTCGCATGCAATTCACGGGCACTGAGGCATTTGATCTGCAGCAGGAATCCAAGATAACTCGTGAATCGTACGGTGAAGGGCATTTTGCCAACGGCTGTTTGCTGGCACGGCGTCTGAGCGAACGCGGCGTGCGATTTGTCCAGGTTTATTACGGCGACGGTCAGCCCTGGGACACGCACAGTGATCACGACAATCAGACTCGAAAACTTTGCCTCGATATCGATCGTCCGATCGCTGCATTACTGGCCGATCTAAAGCAGCGTGGACTGCTGGATGAAACGCTGGTGCTGTGGGGCGGCGAATTTGGCCGCACGCCGACGACCGAGAACGGCAACGGTCGCGATCACAATCATTTCGGCTTCACAACATGGCTGGCTGGCGGCGGCGTCAAGGGTGGCATGACGTATGGCGAAACCGACGACTTTGGTTTTCGCGCCGTCCATAACCGCGTCCACATCCACGATCTGCACGCGACGATTCTGCACTTGCTGGGCATCGATCACGAACGCCTCACGTACCGTTATGCCGGCCGTGACTTCCGACTGACGGATGTGGCTGGTAAGGTAATTCACGATATTGTTTCGTGAACTGACAGCGAGGCGGTTCACGTAGGTCGGTCTCTCAGAGACTGATTGTCGCGGGCTACCCCGCTTCGCATCTTTGAGAGACGCGGCTAAGTGAATCGCAGTGGCCCTGCGCTCTTGCTGGCACTACCTGAAACACTGCGATTCCCAACTAAAACTCTGGTGCTCTCGACCTCTCCACATCAATGGTTCCTATCGCATGAAACTCGCAACTGTTTTGACACCCATGTCCGACGAAAACCTGCAACTGGCAGCTCAGTGCGGAGTCACGGACGTCGTTCATCGCTATCCCGGCTCTGACGCCCGTGTCCTGCAATTGGCGCAGGAACGCATCGCTTCGTTTGGAATGCGACTGGCCGTCGTTGAAGGTTACCTGCCCATCGAAAACATTAAGCTCGGCTGTGATGACGGGTCAGAAATCGAAGCGATGAAGTTACTGATTCGCCAGATGGCCGATCTGGGTATTCGACTTCTGTGTTACAACTTCATGGCGGGAACAGACTGGTGTCGAACTCGGCTGGACGCGCCGGAACGCGGCGGTGCCAAAGTCACGGGCTTTGATCTCGCAGAAGTGGAATACGCCGTGCGGTTGGGCTATCGGCCACCGAATGCGGAATTCGACGCGCTGGCTCGAGAATTGACCACTGAACGACTCTGGGAACAGCTCGAACGAATGCTGGACGAACTGATGCCCGTCGCCGAACAGTGTGGCGTGATTATGGCCATGCATCCGGACGATCCTCCGTTGTCGGAGTTGCTGGGGAAACCTCGCATCATGCACAACGTCGCCGGATTTGATCGGCTCTTGTCGCTCGCTCCCAGCACGTCGAATGCGATTTGCTTCTGCCAAGGAACTTTTGCTACGATGAACGTCGATATCCCGGCAACTATTCGACACTTCGGTTCGCACATTCAGTATGTTCATTTTCGCGATGTAAGGGGCAACGCGCAGTCTTTCGCCGAGACGTTTCATGACAACGGTCCGACGGATATGGTGGCGGCGATGCGGGCATTTCGTGAAATTGGATTTCATGGTCCGATACGACCGGATCATGTACCGCAGATGGTGGGTGAAGACAACGGTGAACCCGGCTATACAATGCTCGGGCGGTTGTTCGCCTATGGATACATGCGGGGGCTGATGCAGGCAACGGAATCTCAATCCTGCTAAACTTTGATTTCAGATCTGCCATCTCGATGTGGTCAGGTCAGGCTTTCAGCACTCGCTCCTGCACAAAACGCAATTTACAGGCAAGACTTTATATGGCTGATTCATCAAAAAATTCCTATGAATCGCCATCGTTTGTGGCCAAGGACCGAGTGCCCTCCGTTCGTGATCACGGCTGCCTTCCGGACTGGCAGACGGGCGATCTGCCCGAACCGCTGCCATTCAATGTGCGCAACATCCTGCGGACGATCGGGCCGGGAGCCATCCTGCTGGCCGCATCGATTGGCGGTGGTGAATGGATCGTTGGGCCGATGGTGGCGGTGAAGTACGGCACTGAAATTTTATGGATCGCGTCGGTGGCAATTTTTCTTCAGATGATCTTCAATCTTGAGGCCATTCGTTACACGCTGTACTCAGGCGAACCGATTCTGACGGGCATCATGCGGCTTCGCCCCGGTTCGCGTGTCTGGGGAATCTTCTATATCGTGATGGGGATGATCCAGCTCGTCGCACCAGCGATGGCGTTGGGATGTGCGAACGTGCTATTTGCGGCAGCGGCAGGTCGCGAACCAATCAAGGCTGATGCCAACTCGCTCCTTTGGATTTCCTTCATCGTCGTTGCCGTCGGAGTCATGTTGTTGCTGTCCGGAAAGTCCGTGGAGAAAGTTCTGGAACGACTTTCGTGGGGCATGGTCATTTTCATTTTCAGTTTTCTGATTATAGCCAACGTCCTGTTCGTGCCGGCGGAGATCTGGAAACGCACGGCGATGGGATTTCTTATTCCGCACGGCCTGCCGGCGGAGGCAGACTTCATGTTGCTGGCGGCGTTCGCGGCCACGGCCGGATCCGGAGGACTTGGCAATCTTGCTATCTCAAATCTGAGCCGCGATAAGGGCCTCGGTATGGGAGCCTGGATGGGATCATTCGGAGGAATCATGGCGGATGAAAAATCGAAACTGGCAACGATCGGCCGTGTCTTTCTTCCAACGGCCGACAATCTGCGTCGCTGGCTGATCTGGTGGAGGTACACGCTGCTGGACCAGTCCGTTCTGTGGGCGATGGGCTGCGTGCTGGGGATGTTCCTCAATGTGAATCTCGCTCTGTCAATTGTACCGCGGGGAACCGTGCTGGAGGGTTACGCTGCCGGCGCATTTCAGGCACGTCATATGGCCGAACAATTGTGGAGCGGATTTTGGGTGCTGGCCCTGATCAACGGATTCTGGATTCTGTTTTCCACGCAGCTCGGCAATGCGGACTGCCTGACGCGGATTGTGGCGGATGTCCTGTGGTCCGGCTGGCCTAGAGTTCACAGCATGTCCGCCAGCCGTGTCTACGCCAGGTTGTTGCTGGGCTTTACCGCAATGGGAATCGTCGTGTTGTCGCTGGGTGACAATGCCTTGTCGCTGTTCAAAATCCTTGGTGCCTTCGCAGGGCCGATTCTTGCCGTCGGCGCCTTTCAGATTCTGCGGGTCAACACCCGTTTTCTACCCAAAGAAATTCAGCCGCCGATGTGGCGGCGAGTCGCGTTAATCGGGTGCGGAGTTTTCTACGGCTGCATTACGCTGGCGCTGATCGTGAAACAGGTCACGGGGAAGTAACGACGTCAATGCGTGATTCGTGGG
>CANJQC010000198.1 GCA_947476295.1 Planctomycetaceae bacterium
CGATCCTGCTTATCAAATCGAACAACAAGGTCAAAAGTTCTCTGCCCATCCAGCACTTCGGACACAACCACACCGTTAAGTGCTGTTTCAATCACCTGATTCACATCGCGGGCTGTCAGGCCATTCAACGCGAGCTTGTCACGCCGCAGCTCGATGCGTAATTGTGGAATCAGAACCTGTGGCTCCAGCATCAGGTCGGCAACACCCGGGACAGACCTGACGGCTTGTTCCATTTCCTGAGCTCTTCGTCGCAGCAGATCCAGATCGTCGCCGTAGATCTTGATGCCAATCTGAGCTTTCACTCCTGACAGCATGTGCGAGATCAGATGGGAGATCGGCTGCTCTACGGCTGAGACGACGCCCGGAATATCGGCCATCGCCTCACGAATTTCATTGATCTGTTCTTCCCGCGTGCGATGCGAGCTGGGGTTGAGGTCAATAATCAATTCACTGGTGTTGACGCCCTCGGCATGTTCGTCGAGTTCAGCTCGGCCTGTTCTGCGGCCGACACGAACGACGTCCGGAACCTGCATCAGCCTGTGTTCACATCGGCCTGCGATACTATTGGAAACGGCCAGCGATGTTCCTGGCGGAAGCACAACGTTTAACTGAATCGAGCCTTCGTTGAACGGAGGCAGAAAGTCACGTTCCAGATTCAGCACGAACATTGTGGAAATCAGTACGCCGATCACCACAACGATCAGGTTGAATCGTGGAAAGGTAAGGCTGAAACAAATGATTCGGCTGGCGATGCCCTTTAGGACTCGCAGGGCAAATCCGTCGGCTCCATGTTCGGAACTCTTTGAATGTCCCAACAACATATAGGACAGTGCCGGCGTCACTGTCAGCGAAACCAACAGTGATGCAGCGATGGAAACGATGTAGGCAATTCCCAGTGGAGCGAACAGGCGTCCTTCCATACCCGTCAATGCGAACAAGGGAATAAACACGATGCACACAATGATCGTGCTGAACACGATCGAGTTTCGCACTTCAGTACTCGCCTGATAGACAACCAGCAGCGGATGCTTCGGATGAGCTGCATGGCGATTTTCGTTCAGTCGCCGAAAAATGTTCTCAACATCAACGATCGCATCATCGACCAGTTCGCCAAGAGCTACGGCCAGTCCGCCGAGCGTCATCGTATTGATCGACATGCCGGTAATTGCGAAAACGAGGGCCGTGATGACCAGCGACAATGGAATCGCAGTCAGTGTGATAAACGTGGTTCGTACGTTCATCAAAAACAGCACCAGGATGATGACCACAAGAATCACGCCGTCGCGGAGAGCGACAACCACATTTTCAATGGCTCGATCGATGAATGATTTCTGCGAATACAGCGGAATGACTCGAATGTCTTTTGGCAACGAGGCACTCAGATCCTCGATCGCCATGAACACGTTGTCGGTCACCTCACGCGTGTCAGCCCCTGGCTGCTTGTTGATTGTCAGAACCACACTTGGTCCGCCAGACCACACATCCGACCCGTCATCCGACTTTTCACGTTCAAATGCTGCACTGTCGCCACGCTTTGGCTGAGCCCCGGCGGCGACCTTCGCGATTTGGGCCAGTGTGACCGGACGACCTTCACGGATCGTGACCACAATCTGCTCGATGTCTTCGATTGTTTGAACTCGGCCCAAAGCCCTCACCAGCAGTTCGTTTGGCCCCTGTTGATCCAGATAGCCCCCGGTGGCGTTTTCGTTGCTGCTGACCACGGCCTCCTTGACTTGTTGCAGCGAAACTCCGAAGCGAAGCAGTTTTTCCGGATCGACCAGAATCTGGAATTGTTTGCGCCCGCCGCCCATCGTGAAGACCTGAGCCACCCCCGGAATCGTCAAGAGACGTTGTCGGACAACCCAGTCGGCAAGAGTTCTTAGTTCCAGTGGCTCTGTCGTATTGTCTTCACTGAACATCCCTAGCATCAGGATCTGGCCCATGATCGATGAAATCGGAGCCAACTGCGGCGTCACGCCATCCGGCAAACGTCCCTGCAGCAGTTGCAGGCGTTCGTTGACAACCTGGCGATCATTGTAGATATTGGTGTTGAAGCCAAACTCGACATAGATCACAGAAATTCCTACACCGGAGGAACTCCGCACGGCTTCGACACCATTGGCACCGTTCAGTGCTGTTTCGATGGGAAACGTGATCAGAGATTCGACTTCCTCCGGAGAGAGCCCAGGTGCTTCTGTCATGACGACGACACGAGGACGATTCAAGTCGGGAAAGACGTCAATCGGTGTATGAAATGCAACGTAACTTCCGTATCCCGTTAGGAGTACGGCAAGAGCCAGAACAATTATTCTCTGCCGCAGTGCGAATCGAATTATGGCATTCAGCATGATGGCATCCGTTACTAGTGGTTGTGTCCGGCGTGAGGATCAACACCACCACCCGATTTGTTTCTTAGTGCCATTTGCATTTGATGCGCGCCACGCAAAGCGATGACATCGCCGGGGAAGATCGAACCATCATTGGCGACGACGACATGCGACGAATCTCGATAAGCAACCCTGATCGATACGCGGTCGAAATGGTTGCCATTCTGCTGGAAGACAAACGATTCAGCGCCTTCCCGGGCAATCGCTTCTATGGGCAGCACGATTTGATTTTCCCATTCCTCGACAGGAACCAGCAGCTGCAGTCGCTGCCCCGGGCGGTATTTCCAGTCCAGAAACCGCTGACCATTCGGCGATGGAGCCTCTCGCGCCACTTCGTTCGGCAAGAGGACAAAGAACGACAGTGAGCGAGCTTCCGCATCCACCTCACTGGCCGAATACACCAGAGCAAGATTCTCGACCCGCTTTACCGAATTCGCTGCCCCTTCAAATACGGCTGTAATCTTCCAGTTTCGTTGCGCACTCTGTGACAGGAGATCGACATCCTGCTCGAAGGCGCGGCCTTCGATGTAGAGTTCGGAATAGTCCGCCAGTGCTCCCAGGGTTGTTCCTGCAGCAACCGTTTCACCCTTGTGGACAAGTACTTCCTGCAGGATGAGCGGCACTTTGGAATCGTCTGCTGCATGCGAGTCGTCGTGTTTTACTTCTTCTTCGTCCGCCTGTTGTGCCGAAAACGACACGGGAGTCACCTCAGTGCTGGATAATTTCAATTCTTCTTCACCGTGATGATCTCGCCCGGGAGCCACAATTTGCAGATCGCGGAGGAGTTTATGATTCTTTGTAATGTCATCAATCTGTCGTTCCGAAAGCCCATGCAAACGCAGCGCTTCACGCTGAGCATTCACTAACACTTCCAGCTTTTCCTTCGCGTATTGACGTTCCAGTAGCGTCTTTGGCGCGATGGCTCCTTCTGTGGCTTTGGACAGTCTCGCAATTTCGCGATTCTCGACATCCAGTTCTCCGACGGTCCTCAACAGATTTGTCTGAGTCGAAACCAATTCCTCTGCCGTAATTCTTAATTGAAATAGCAGCGTGCCTGGATCAACGGCTTCTCCCTGCACAGCATGAACATGGGTAATGACTCCCGCCATTGGCGTTGAAATCTCCAATCGACTTCTGCCAGGACGCCCAACAATGATTCCAGGCACTGTGATGGACCGGCGGAATGTCTCAAGTCGCACGGGCTGAAGGTATTCGGGTCCCAGACCGATGTTTCCCTGCGCCTGTGCTGACAACACCAGCGAAGTCCCATCATCATGAGCGTGATTATGCCCTTCGTGGGCGTGCGGATCTTCACCACCATCGGTGCTGCCATGATCATGGCTGTCCAGCGACGACACTTTGCGATTGCCGGAGATTGTCGTTCTTACCCAGTTCTGAGCAGGGCCCCACCACATGGAACGGGCAGCGAATCCGATCACGATCAGTGCCGCCAGTCCAATGACCCAGGTCCAGATGGAACGCAACGCCATTCTTGAAGGAATCATGTCCGTCTCTCTCTAACCGCAGTGCAGCAGCCTTGCGACAAATTGATGTGGAGAAATTTATCGAGGACTGTGAAATGATGCTGCGAAAGCGAACAATCAACAGAGTCACAATCGAACCATCAGATGCAGGATGGTCGGCGGTTCGTTAGACAACCCAAACCTGCGTCAGCGCTCAATGCTGCAGTGCGGCGAAAGCTTTGTGGGTTTGATGACGATTCCTCAGCGTCGCTGCTGGTACACCGAGGACAATAATGCCATTGGCGTCCTGTGCTGCCATCGGGTCGTGTAGATCGACCGCAACCACGTTCTTAACACACTCAGCAGAAATGCTCCCGAAAATATCAACTCCGAACACATATCTCTCAACCCGGAAAAATTACACCGTCTGTTCGTGACAGTATTTCGAGAGTTTAGGCCCAGACAACAAAAGATTCAATCCCTGTTCTTAGTGCCTGCCACTTGATTTGCTGAACATCGAACATTCGCGCGTATCACAGCCAGTTCGT
The DNA here is from genome assembly GCA_947476295.1 of Planctomycetaceae bacterium. Lineage (GTDB taxonomy): Bacteria > Planctomycetota > Planctomycetia > Planctomycetales > Planctomycetaceae > SXXK01. Next base: position 4,399 of record CANJQC010000198.1, read on the forward strand.
CAGCCACTCAGTCGAGGCCTCGGTCGACGCAGCCCGCTGGCTGCCTGTTATCTGCTGATGTATGTCTTCGTTTGTAAGGGCCCGTGTGAGTTTTCCTCAACTTCATAAGCGCACGATAGCCCACGATGCTGACATTTTTGGGCGAACCCTTGCTTACTGTATCAGTTTCTGAATGGCCGCAAAGTCTGGCTTGAGTGATCGATACAACTGCTGATACACCGGATATGCTGCATTGTAGGTCTTCGTTGCCGCAGTTTTGTTGGGAGTCTTCGTCATCACGGAAATCGTCGCCTGGCATGCTTCGACCACGTTCTTGTAGGCACCCGTACCGGATGCTGCGAGCAACGCGACGCCATAGGCGGGTCCTTCAGACGTATTGATCGTGACAACCTGCTGACCATAAATATCGGCTTGCATTTGCCGCCAAAACGAACTGCGAGCACCGCCACCCGAAAGTCGAATTTCTTTCACCGGAATACTCATCGACTTGATAATCTCAAGCGTGTCGCGCATCGCATAGGTTGCACCTTCTATGACTGACCGAGCCATGTGATTCTTGCCGTGTCGCAGGCTTAATCCAATCCACGATGCACGCGCGTGCGGGTCGGCGTGAGGCGTGCGTTCGCCCGTCAGATAGGGCAGGAAGAATAATCCCTCGCTGCCCGCCGGAGCAGCAGCGGCTTCCGCCATGATCAATTCATAAGGATCGATCTTTTGCTTTTTCGCCGCCGCGACTTCCGCCTGACACAACTGATTACGAAACCACTGCAGACTGCCGCCTGCTGACAACACACATCCCATGACATGCCACTTGCCGCGGACTGCGTGACAGAATGTATGCAATCGGCCCTCCGGATCGACCTGCACCTTGTCGCTGTGAGCAAACACAACTCCGCTGGTTCCCATCGTCGCCGAAACCACGCCACGACCGACAATTCCGTTTCCGATCGCGCTGGCTGCCTGGTCACCACCGCCTCCCACGACCGGTGTTCCTGCCTTGAGTCCCATTTCTGTTGCGGCGTTACCAGAGAGAACTCCTGTCACGTCTTCTGATTCGTAAACTTTTGGAAACAGCTTCGCATCCAGATCCAGCTTCTGCAGCAGTTCCTTTGACCACCGCCGATTCACCACATCGAGCAACAATGTCCCTGAGGCATCACTGACTTCCGTCGCAAAGTCGCCCGTCAGACGATAGCGAATATAATCCTTGGGCAACAGAACCTGCACGGTCCTGTCAAAGTTCTTCTTTTCCTTATTCCGCAGCCACAAAATCTTCGGTGCAGTGAAACCCGTGAGGGCCGGATTTGCGACCATCTGAATCAACTTGCTGCGACCGCCTGCGCGTGTTTCAATTTCAACGCATTCGGCTGCCGTCCGCTGGTCGTTCCAGAGTAACGCGGGGCGAATGACGCCGCCGGTTTTGTCGAGGAAAACGCTGCCATGCATCTGGCCGCTGAGTCCAATTCCACCGATGTCGGCTGGCTTCAGTTTGGCGGATCTAATCACCCGCTTGACGGAATTCACAGAAGCCGTCCACCAATCATCAGGCTCCTGTTCCGACCAGCCGGGTTTCGGACTGCTCAGTGGATATTCTTCAGTTGCTGAGGCCAGAATTTCGCCGTCCTCACGCACCGCAAGCGTTTTCGTACCACTGGTTCCGATATCGATACCAAGGAAGACAGGCATTTGAGGGTACTCCGGAGGTTCTGGAGAAAGACGTTGTTTTTGCAAACTCAGAATCTAATGCTGCACGGGAAATCGCCAGAATACTAAACATTTTTCTCTGTTTTCGCGACCGAAGGCCCTGGGTTCCTGTCTACGATTCACTAACGCCAAAACAGCATCCTATTCATCCCTTTTTACCGAGGCGCAATTTGTGAACTGAGTGCTTGAGTTACTACGCGGTGGTGTGTAAAATTCCGCCTCGGTCGTTGATGTCTCGAATGTCTCTCAAAATCGGCGATCAGATCTTTCAGTCGACTATCGTACTCAGAAAAAGTATGAACGACGGTCATCGGATCTGTTTCAACAAGGAAAGTTGAAGCGACTGATGAATTTTTTTTGCCTAGACTCAATGTCTTGTGTTTCAAGGAGGAACCACGATGAACAGATTTCGCCTGCGTTTGTTTTCACCGAACGAAGATGCCTCTGGAAATACCGAAGCGCCCCGCACGGTAGTGCCGCAGAATCGACTTCCCGACGACGCATTTGAAGACATCATTCCGATCGATCGCGGTCGTCGATCTATGGTGATTAGCGGTCGGTACATGGCGCCCGCCGACCGGGCTCGCATCATTCAACAGAACAACTGCTGCCCCGAATGCACACTCCACAATATCGAACCGCTTGAGTTGGCGGATGCGATAGTCAGCCCGAAGAATCGCCTTCCCGTCCCCGGCACCGCGACCATTGTGGGATTCCACTGCAATGACTGTGGAACTGAATGGCCAGTGTATGAACTGTCCCGCCGCAAAGGCTGATTCTGTGACATTGATTGATGCGGCGAGTCAGCCCGCACCCGGGCCGCATAAGCTACGGCCACTACGTTTGACATGCGTTGAATCACGCTTCGGCTGTGTTCGTAAGGCTGCGTCGTCAGTATTACGCACCAGTGGGAGGAAGCCGGTTCGATCCACATCATCTTGCCGGTCGCGCCCCAGTGTCCGATAGCGTCTGCAGACAGAAAGTCGCTGAACGTGGCTGAATGGTGCAGCCAGTTTCGTCGCCATCCAAATCCCCATGCGTGCTGGACTCGGTCAGCTTCAGAAAGTCCGGCGATGTGCTGCGACTGATTTGACAAGCTGGCATCGACAACGGCGCTATTCCAAATAGTGTTAGTTGCCGCGTCTAGGCCACCAGATTCGCCGCCATTCAGCAGGCATCCTGCCAGTCGTCCAAGATCTTCCGCTGTCGAAATCATACCTCCCCAGGCCGCGCCCAGCGTTCGCCAATAGCCACTGTTGCAGCTGCAGTTAGAATTCGAGTCCTGCCAGATCGGTAGTTCACCGGGGAGCACGGTCGGCATGAGTTCATCACCCGCTGCGATGTCCACATACTTCAAGCTGGATTTTTCCGCGATGTTGCGAAGTGGCTGTTCGATTCTCATGAGTCCATATTACGGGTGTCCTGATATTGACGACGCCCGCAGCGCCTGAATTTTCCGCAGTGCAGGACTGAACGGCTTAACAGAACAAAACCGGAACGACGGAAATTTGCGATCTTTCGCCGCATGTTTCCCCGGAGATGGCCGTTTTTGATTTGCATTCGCCGGAACACTCGCAGAAATCGCCGAAACTATTTCTGTATGGAGTCAGGATGGAGTGCGTGCGTTCCCGCTGCTCAATAGCAGCGAGTGATGCAGTCACCGGAGGGATGTCGGATGCGACTTGAACGGAAATCATTATTCATCGCGATCACACTGCTGTTCATGGCAGGCTGTTCGGCCAATCGCCACGATCGTCAGTCAGACACTGTGGATTATTCGCCGGAACCGGTCCCGATGCCGATTCGTCATGCGGATGAGTACGATTCCGGTGCGGGAGAATATGACTACGATCCCGCTTCTTCACACGGTGAATCACCGAATCGCTCGGGAACACCAGTTCCGCCGCCAGTCCCAATGCGAGAACCAGTTCCTGCCCCCCCGGCGCTCGGCGTTTCTCGCGTCAAGAGCGTGAGTTTGCTTCGCGGGATTGGTAATAGAACCGATCGCAACAATTGCGGTGATACCGCGTGTGGTGATGTTCACCGTGATACATCGCAGTCACAGTTGCCGCCTGAATGCTTTATCGAAGGCTGCATCACGCCGCCTCATACTGTCATCGCTCCACGCATTCCGTGTCGTGAAAAAACAACGCTTGTGGAGGTGATCCAAGGCTGGAATCTTCGTGCGAAAACACGTAGGGCCGAACGCATCCAGCGTTCACGCAACTGCGGCGAAAGTACGGCATGTGATCCAGGCTGCTTCGCACCAGAAAGTTGCACTGCCAA
>CANJQC010000199.1 GCA_947476295.1 Planctomycetaceae bacterium
CTGGCCACCGAACATCCGTTCCAGACGACCCGTAAGATGGAACTGTATTCGATCACGGATCTTGGACCGACGGCAACCACAGTGCTCGCCCAAGCCGTTCCAACGGCCACAATCACGGCTGGCGCTCGAGCAGATCAGTTGGCAATTGTGGCCACCGCCGTCGATCATGAAAAACTCAAAAAAGTGCTGGAGCAGCTCCAGACCACAAAAGTATCGCCCGAGTTGAGATTTTACCCGCTGAAGAAGGTGTCAGGCACGACATCGCTGGCCATCCTTCAGTCAATAGTGCCGCTGGCGAAAATTACATTTCAGGCTGATGCCAATCGATACAGTGTCATCGCCACAAACGATGATCATAAAGCCATTGCTGCAACTTTGGAGCACCTCGAAACTGGCTCAGCCGACGTTCAGCGTGAATTGAAATTCTATGACGTGTCAATCGTCGGAGCGGCCGATACACGAACACTACTTGCTTCGACGTTTGCCGACGTAACCTTTCTTACGACCGCCGAAGGCAGCAAACTGATGGCTTGGGTATCGCCGGATCAGGACGCACGAATTCGAGCGACACTCGAACAGCTGGCTACCGAACAACCGTTCCAGACGACCCGTAAGATGGAGCTGTATACGATCACAGGTCTTGGACCAACGGCAACCACTGTGCTTGCTCAGGCTGTTCCAATGGCGACAATCACGGCAGGTGCTCGATCGGATCAACTGGCGATTGTGGCCACGGCTACTGATCATGAAAAATTGAAGAAGGTACTGCTGCAACTTGAAGACACGAAATCCTTTCCGCCGGAAAAAAGTCTGGTCGTTCATCAGATTACAGGCGTTGCTCCGGCTTCTGTACTGCAGGTGCTGCAGCCACTGGTCGATGCGGATGTGCAGTTGACAGTGGATTCCACTGGCCAGCAGCTGTTTGTGCGAGCGTACTCCCACAAGCACGAGCAAATCAATACCGTTATCAATCAGATCACGGCAACACTCAGCGAGAGTGGTATCCGATCAACGAAAACCTACGTCGTTGGTCAGCCCAATGCCGACGAAGCTCAGGAAGCACTTGCAGCCTTGTATCCGGACGCAAAAATTGTGACAGACTCGGATCGCAAGATATTAATCGTTACCGCAACTGACGAGCAGCATGCGACTATTGCACAAATTGCTGCTCAAATGAAGGGGGCACTTCTGGACGGTGATCAGCCTGTCCCTGCGGTCTACTCCCTTAAAAATGCCAGCGCGACGGAAGTGCAGGCATTGTTGCAGTCGATGTATTCGCGATTCAATAACGTACGTCTGTCGGTCAATGAAAAGACCGGGCGACTGGTCGTGCTGGCTCTGAAGGAACAGCATGACGCGATTCGTCCACTGATCGAACAACTGGACGGAGAGTCCGAAGCTGCGGCGAACCTCGAACTGGCGGTCTTCCGCTTGAATCAACTCGACGGTCTGGCAGTGCAGCAGGCTCTTCAGCCACTGCTCCCAAAAACTTCTCAAGTGACGGCTGATCGTATTGGACGACTGCTCATTGTTAGTGCCGAAACGAGCGATATGCCGGCAATTCGTGACATGGTGCAGAAGATGATTTCGTCGCAGGGAACGGCCGAAGGTCTGGAGACACGCAGTTATCGACTGCGACCACTTGAAGCCGACAAAGCGCAGGAGGTACTTGCAAAGTTATTTCCGGACGCAACGCTTGTGACTGACGTTTCAAAGGAAATGCTGGTTGCCACTGCGACGGCTCAGCAGCACGAAACCATCACCAAAGTGGTTCAGCAGATGACAAATGCCGTACCGGATGGGAACAGCCCTCAAGCCATCGCGTATCCCTTGAAAGCTGCGGACGGCGAAAATGCCGTTGAGGTCTTCGAGGCACTGTTCACACGAGCCGACAATGTTCGCCTGTCGTTTGATGAAAAAACGCGATCACTCATCGCGGTTGCGCGTCCGGAACAGCACAAAGCCATCAAGGGACTGATTGATCAGCTGGAACCAGGGCAAGGAGACGTCGGAGCCCGCACTCTTGAAATCTACGCTTTGCCGACCGTTGATGGCCTGACTGCAGTGGAAGTTGCAAAGGGCGTTCTGCAGTCGATTGACCGATCAGCCACCGTATCATGGGAAAAGACCTCTAAGCAGCTGATCGTTTCGACGACCGCAGCCGGGCATCGGGAAGTGAATTCGGCTGTGGAGCGATTCCAGCAAAGTGACCCTCGCGAGATGGATGTTATTCAGCTCAGAATTTTAAGCGCATCCTCTGCTCAGAACGCGATTGAGGGACTCTACGGGGACAGCTTTGCCAAAGACGGCGACTATCCAGTCATCCAAGCCGACGAAGATTCGCAGCAGTTGCTGGTACGAGGCTCAAAAAAACAGTTGCAGGACATTCGCACACTGCTCCTTAAAATGGGGGAATCGGGCCTGTCCATAATGGGTGATTCCGGCGAACCAGGAAATCGCAATCTGCGAGTCATCCCGATTCAGGGAGACATCGAACCCACGCTGCAGAAAATCCAGGATCTGTGGCCACGCATGCGTCGTAATCCCATGCGCATCCTTCGCCCTGATGGAGAAACGCAGCCGACTGTTCCTGAGCCTAAAGCGGATGGGCAGTTTTCTGTTCCGGCTGAGTCACTGAGCACAAAGGAAGTTGCCGACGAATCGGGCAAAGCGGATGATAAGGGCACACCTGTTGGTGAAAGCCAGAATTTGCCTGCACCTGCACCGACAAATCAGGCTCCAGTCGCGCAACCAGCCGACGCTCCGACTGCCGCGCGGGCGGCCGATGAACTCGCTCCTGTCATCATGATCTCTGGCCCCGGTCGCATCACCATTGCTTCCGACGACACGGCGGCTCTCGACCAGCTGGAATCGATTCTTCGAGCCACCTCGTCTCGCCCCGGGGGAACTGCAGGAAATCGCAATCGAGATTTTTCCGTCTATCAGCTTCGCAACGCTGGCGCTGAGGAGGTTGCGGAGTCGCTGAAGTCCATCTACGAAAGCCGAGCTGGAGTGCTGGCATTTGGGTCAGTGGTGATTGTTCCCGAACCCCGTATGAATGCTCTGATTGTTTACGGCGGGCGGACCGACCGAGATCGAATCGAACAGCTGCTTGAGATCCTTGATACTGAAAAACTGCCGGATTCCGGACGGATCTTCAGGACTCAGGTTATTCCACTGGAACACGCCGATGCAAAGAAAGTGGAAACCGTTCTGAAGGGCGTCTACAGAACGGAAATGACGGCTGGCGGATCACGTCGAGCCATTGAAATCCCTGCCGGGATCGATTCTTCAGTTGCCAACATGCTGCGACAAATCAACGCCGCTGCATCCGCGCCGTTGCTGACCATCGAAGTGCAGGTCGAAACAAATTCCCTGGTCGTGAAGGCTCCGCAGAACCTGATTGAAGAGTTGTCTGAACTCGTCACGCAGCTCGACGAAACCTCCGCCACCAACCGCGCCCGTGGCGTGACCTTGATTCCGCTCAAACAGACCAACACACGTCGAGTCATGCGGATTCTGGACGATGTGCTGGATTAGCTGGGGGGAGATCCTCCTGATTTCTCACCTCATCTTCGCGGAGTCCTTCTAAAGTTCCGCCTGCTTTTCTCCCCTTCAAACGCATGTACGGACACGCAGTAGCTAGTTCGGATTCACAACATGGCCTGGCGGGAAACGCTTCTCAAATCTCTTGGACCTGGTCTGCTGGGTGGGATCACGTTCGGAAGATGGGTGCGACTGTTACGCGAGAATCGTTTTGCTGTCGCACCATCCTGTTGGCCGCGAGCGGTCACAATCTCCATTCAGAGCGTGCCGAACAGTCTGTTGCACTGGGTCGATGAGATGCGGTTTGGTGCGCACTTGCGCGACGTGGTGGTGCCGTCTCCTGTGTTTGTGCTGGGACACTGGCGGCATGGGACGACTCATCTGCACAATCTGATGACGATCGATCAACGATTTGCATTTCCCAACAACTATCAATGTTTGTATCCCAATTCGTTCCTGACCGCTGAGAAACTGCATTCGAAGGCGATGGATTTCTTTCTGCCGCGACAGCGGCCGATGGACAACGTTGAATGGAGAATGGACTCTCCGCAGGAGGACGAATTCGCACTGTGTGTTGACAGTTTTAAATCGCCGTGCATAGGCTGGGTTTTTCCTCGGCGGCGAGAACACACTGACCGATATCTCACGATGCAGGACGTTAGCGCAGACGAGGTCGCGGAATGGAAAGACGCGTTTTTGTTGTTCCTTAAGAAACTGACGTTGCTCTGCGGGCGACCGTTGGTCCTTAAGTCGCCACCGCATACTGCCCGCATTAAACTTCTGCTGCAGATGTTTCCGGACGCAAAATTTGTCCATATCCATCGCAATCCGTATGACGTGTTTCATTCCACCCGAAAGATGCTTAAAGCGGTCGCTGAACTGCATCGCCTGCAACGCGCGCCGGCAGAAGAAGAACTGGACGACTGGATTCTGCGAATGTACCGTAAAATGTACGACGCCTACTTTGAAGAACGCAGCTTGATTCCGTCGGGACAGTTCCATGAAGTACGATTTGAACAACTGGAACGGAATCCAATCGGCCAGATTGCCGGGATCTATGAATCGCTGCAACTGCCGGACGTCACTCACTTCCAGGCTGAGTTGAAGTCGTACGTAAGTTCGATTGCCGATTATCGAAAAAATTCATTTCCGGATCTTCCGGCTGAACTGCGGCAACGCATTGCCAAAGAATGGCGGCGGTCTTTTGAAGAATGGGGGTATTCATGTCGGTGATTGTTTCACACGATGCCTTACAAACTCTGGTTCGCACGTTAAGCGAAATCCCGGAACCGGATTCGGCGGACTGCTGGCCGACAGCTCAACTGGAATTGCTGGCCGAAGCAGGGGGCTATCGCTGGAACATTCCGATTGAATTCGGCGGTGATGGTGCCGATGGTAACGAGATGCTGGAAGTTTACCGCGAACTTGCAGGCGGCAGTCTGCTGACGACCTTTATTCTGACTCAACGCAACGCCGCATGTCAGCGGATTGAGACATCCGGCAACGTCGCTGCGAAGGCACAATTGCTGCCCGCATTGTGCAGCGGAAAACTTTTTGCGACTGTCGGAATTTCGCATCTGACGACGTCTCGTCAGCACCTGTGTTCGCCGCAGGTTGTTGTTGTTCCGGACAAGGATTCGAAAGGTGTTCGACTCACAGGTTCCGTTCCGTGGGCAACCGGTGTCACAACGGCCGACATCCTGGTGACGGGCGGCACGCTGGCCGACGGTCGTCAGATTCTTGCCGCCATTCCGACGTCGCGTAATGGTATTCGTGTTCAGCCTCCCGTCGCCTTGATGGGGTTAAGTTCATCGCAGACCTCGATTGTGGAGCTGAGCAACGTTCTTGTCGGCAATGATGAAATTCTGCATGGACCGATTGACCGAGTCATTTCATCCGGATCTGGCGGTGGCGCGGGATCTCTGGGGACGTCCGCAGTGGCGATTGGAGCGGCGCAGGGCACATTACGAATGTTTCGTGATGAAGTGAATCGGCGTCCGGAGCTGGCAGAGTTCATTGAACCGCTGCAGGATGAGGCCGCGCAATTGACGCTGATGCTGCGAAAATCCGCAAAGTTGAGCGATGATTCTAAAGCTCCGAGTGCGGAAGAAATTCGCCAGCGAGCGAATTCCCTAGCTCTTCGGTCAGCTCAGGCATGGCTGGCGGCCACCAAGGGGGCCGGCTACATCGCCGGTCATCCGGCGGAGCGCGCTGTTCGCGAAAGCATGTTTTTTCTGGTTTGGTCATGCCCTCAGCAGGTTCTCGTTCGAAATTTGCGTGAGTTGTCCTGTGTGATGCATTGATTCATCCAACGATTTTTGCAAATGTTCGTATGTGAGCATGACCATTCATGTCCGTCGCATAGCCGAGAGACGAAGTCGAAGCGAAGGTGGCTCGGCTTCAGAAATCCTGCGAACTCAGGACGAATTCCGTCGAGGACTCGGACAGGAATGTCCAAGCCACGTAAAATCACGCACTTGACTCCCATTTCCCTTCCAAACATAAGTGTCTCCGCATGCGGCTTTTGTTCTGCAATTTACCAAATTCAAGATCCGGCAGTTGGATTGTGTCGCAGCTGGCACTTTGTCTAGTCTGTGGGGCAATGGCTGGCTGCAATGGTTCTCCGGCACCGATCATTGACACGAGCAATCAAGCGAAGGAAAGTGCCGCAGATGAATGCCGGAGTAAACTGAATTCCGTGATCAGGCGGATGCAGCCGGAACCGATGGCCACGCAGACTCGCAAAGAGTCCATTGCGAGTGGTCTGAATTCCTGGATGTCGTCATGCGTTTCGGAAGAAGATCGTAAGCTTACACTCGGTGAAGCCAATGCTGCCATGCTCTCTGCCAGCGTGCAGCGTGCGGCCAGTCAAAGTCGCTTCACCGAAAGCGACGTCAATTACATTCGCGACTGCCTGTTGCTTAATCAGCTCACAGAATCACTCTGGAGACAGGCGGATGAACAAAGCGGCGGGCAGGTGAGTTCCGATCTTTCGCGAGTGCAGCATCTCTTCCACCATGTGATCAGGAATGTGTCGCCTTTGAAGGCTGACGAAACTCGACTTCCACTGGGGCTCTACGATGTCATGCTTACCGGACGCGGTTCTGTCGATGAACGCATCTGGATTCTTGCCGAAGCTCTGCGGCAGCGGCAGATTGATTCTGTGGTGTTGAAAGCCTCAGCGCCGGGTGATCCAATGGCGCCTAGGCTTGTCGATGCGGCTGATCTGCTGCTGTTAGTCATCCTTGAGGAGAAGGCGCTGTTGTTTGATCCGGTGCGCGGCACTGCCGTGCCGAAAGACGACGATACATCGATCGTCGTGTCGGATCCGGCAGACGTGACTCTGATTGCTGAGACCGAGCGATGGAAAAACGCGACACCGCTGATCGTTGCTAATCCATCCGCGTTTGCTCCTCGAATGTTTCTGCTGCAGCAGCGTATGGAAGCTCAGGACGCAGCCACGACGTACGAAGAGCTGGCCGGTGGGACAAGTGAAATTCGTCCGCTGGTGCAGCGGCTTTCGGCGGCACTTGGTGCCACATGGCCAATTGAGAATTTCAAAGTGTGGGATGTGCCTGAACAACAAATTGCGGCGGCAGCGGCATTGAGCGAAAAACAGAAAGAAGAATACATGCTCCTGATGAGGCCACTTGACAGCCCATTTGAGCGAGAATCCATCAACGTGGGCGATGCGCTGGATGATCCGAGCATTAATCAGGAAGAACTGACCGAGGAGCAGCGCCTGCAACGCCGTATTATGGCTCTGGAAGAACGCTGGTCGCGCGTTGGTGCATCCAGTGATGAGCTGTTTGGAAAACCGTCAAAGCGCCTGTTATTGGCGCGCTTAGCTCAGATCTCGGGCTCGTCGAATGTCGCGATGATTCAGGACTTGCAGCAGATTCGGCAGGCCAATATGCAGACGATCATTGAAGTGGAAGTTCCGTTTGACGGGAAGCAGGTCAGCCGTAACGCTGTTCCGCTGCCGGAGATGATCAGGACCGTTCAGCAAAGCGCGCTGGGCGACACACTCTACTGGACCTGCATGCTGCAACTGACCCGCAATGATGCAGGTGCCGCCATTTCGACATTGCGCAACTATCGACTTCAGTATCCGGAAGGCCCTGCAGCGTTTCCGTCCATGATGAACGAAGCCGATGCACTCATCACGCACGCCAATACCGCTGACGCCATTGCTGTCCTCAAACTGGCCGATGTGGAACAAAACCCTGAACAGAATCGCGCCCACTGGTGGCTGACGCGACTGGAAGCGGCAAAATAAACGCGATTTCACATGATTCTCCCCGCGAAGGAATCGATGCCACCGGCGATCAACGTATCGAACAGCCAGCAACCGGCACTTGCGCCTCGACCACATGGAACTTCGAAAACCAGCCGACCCAGTACCCAGGGCCAGAACGCACATTAGGTCAATTTGGCAAAATGGGCAGTTGCGCCGCTGAGGCATTTTGAGTATACCTCCACAGCATACAAATTGTCATCGCATGCTATGGAGAGAAATCTATGTCACGGTCTGATGTGAGTATTGGGCTCTGCGAAGTTGTCTGTCACTTTGAAGAGTCACTGCGTGATGCTGCGAGAGAGAGAAGGCTGGCATCAGCGCTTAAGAAAAGACTCACATGGCGATCGACGGCAAGACCATGAAGAGAAGTCACAATCGCGCGAAGGGACTCGGCCCCATGCACATGGTGAGTGCCTAGTTGTCGGAATTCGGACTGACGATGGCACAAGTCGCCACGGAAGAAAAATCCAATGAAATTACGGCAATTCCGGAACTCATGAGACTCATCGATCTGAAAGGTGCCATC
>CANJQC010000200.1 GCA_947476295.1 Planctomycetaceae bacterium
ATTTCGCAGAGCCCAATACTGACATCAGACCGTGACATAGATTTCTCTCCATAGCATGCGATGACAATTCGTATGCTGCGGAGGTATACTCAAAATGCCTCAGCGGCGCAACCACCCATTTTACCAAATTAGCCTAATGTGCGCGCTGGCCTTGGCGTGAACCCCCGCTTCCGATTCCACGTTCCCAGAAACCCAAGTCTTAACATAAACCAAACCTTTCAACAGAAGAGAAACAAACACAAACACACAACGCCATTCACACTTAACAATCAACGTGCTCATTCAGTCCGCTGAGCCACATTCGTTCAAAAGGATGACGAAGCCAGCTGACTTTATTAATTTTCTATTAATAGTAAATACCCCCCCCCCCCCTTATTCTCAAAGCGAATGAATTCCTAGAAATTGAGAGGTGGATTCTGATGTGCTATCGCAACATGCATGCTGATATGGGGTTAGAGTGAGCAATTTGAAGCCGATATCGCGCTGATTCATCGCGAATTGACTGATCGAGTTGACTGCTTGTGTCTCGCGTGTTAATTTCGGCCGGAGGCGGGCTTCCAGTTCGTCCAATCTTGGTAGTAGCTGACTTCCAGTCAGGCAGTCTGTGTCGACTCACACGCTGGTGAGAGAAATTAACATCGTCTCGGCAGCGTCTGCCGTTCTGTGAAATTGACGAGAGGACTTCGATGCGGGGCGGTCTGCAAATGGTTGTCGTTTGGGCGGGGCTGGCGACGATCGCTTTGGGAGTCGCCGGGTTTGCGTATTATGCGACAAGGCAGCAGAAAACACCTGCGGCTTATTCCCCGATTCGTTCTCCGAATCGGACTCCGACCCAGACCAGTTTCCGCCATCAGGAATTTGGAAACTTCACACTATGGTGGGACGAGATCCCGCTGCAATTGCGAATGGCTGGCTCCCCCAGCGGGCCGGACACCAACATTCATCCAAAGGACTACGCTGGTCCGGATGCCTGCAAGAACTGTCACCAGAAGCAATACAGTTCGTGGTCAAATCATCCGCACCGCTGGATGAACGCGTTGGTCGAGAACGCGAACATGCGCGGCGATTTTGACGGTCGGCGTATTTCGTATCTTGGCGGCGAAGTGACGTTTTACAGAGTTGCCGATCAATACCGAATGCGGTTGGAACGAGACGACGTTCGACGAGAATACATTGTCGAACAAACCATAGGATCACGACATTTCCAGTATTACGTCGGCAAGCAGCTGGAGGGACCGGAAGCCCCCGATCATCCGTTGTATTCAGAAGCCCATGTTCTGCCGTTAGGTTACTGGATTGATCGTCAGGAATGGGTACCGACGGTACATGTGGGCCCTGAAATTCGAGAAAGCGAGCGGCCCGATCCGTTTGCGGTTCGACCGCCATACTCCGGTGACATGGATGATTACTGTGAACAGACGCTTGATCTATATCGCAGTCAGTGCAACTTTTGTCATACGACATTTCCGCTGGGTGATATGTTTGTACGGTTCCAGCAGACAATTGGTCGGCATGTTCCGGCAATGCTGGATGTGTCTCTCCCTGACTATGTGCAGAACGCCAGGCCAGAGTTGTGGCCCAGCGGACGAGTACCATCGGAAATGTCAGATGACGAATTTGCTTCGATTCTCAGGGAGTTTCACCGACTTGATGCAGGCAAGCACGCTGTTACGTTAGGAGTCAGTTGCGAGGCGTGTCATTTGGGGGCGAAAGACCATGCTGAAGGAAAGTTGAAACGTCCGAAGTTCTTTCCCAACTCTTCTGAAGTAGTCATCCGATCCGCATCAATTGATTTTGACTTTGGACGCTCGCACGACAATGTGAATTGGTCCTGTGGCCGCTGTCACGCTGGTAATCGGCCGCAATACGCCAACGGAATTGCGACGTGGAACTCAACAGAGTATACCGACGCCATGCGAGGCAGTTGCTATTCCGAACTCACCTGCATCCGCTGTCATAATCCGCACGAGTCCATCGGACACGAGTGGTCCCATACCGCCGCTGAAGACGATGCGGTCTGTCTGAGCTGTCATCAGAAGTTTGAGCCCGTGGAAGCGCGTGCTTCGCACACTCACCATCCGCTCGAAAGCGAAGGTTCCCGGTGCATGAATTGCCATATGCCACGGATCAACGAAGGACTGCAGGAAGTCGTGCGGACGCACACGATTTTTTCGCCGACAGATCACGCGATGATTCATTCAAACCAGGTGAATGCCTGCAATCAATGCCATGTTGAGAAGCCCATCGACTGGACGTTGGCGAATCTGAAAAACTGGTACGGTCAGACTTTTTCGGAACAGGACATCGCCGCCAATTACCCCAACCGAGAACAGCCAACCGCAATCGGATGGCTTAAGAGTGACAATGAATCCATTCGACTGGTTGCCGCGGATGCACTCGCCAGAGCCAAGGCACACTGGTCCCTGCCGGAACTGCTTCAGGCCTTGGACGATCCTTTCGTACTCAATCGGCAGTTTGCCCGAATAGCCCTTGAAAAAATGTTGCAGCTGAAGCTGAGTGAATTCGGCTATGAGTTTTATCAAACTCCCACCGAGCGGAAAGCCCCACTCCAAAAACTAACGCAGCAACTTCTGTCAGGTGAGGCTGAAGTCGGATCTCCCGATCATTAAGCTGTCAGATCCTGGTTTCGGTCACCGTTGAGTATCAACGAGGATACGTCCTGCCGTTCGTTGCTGTCTCGGCAGTGCACGAGATCGCAGAAATCGCTCGTGCCGCGGAATCAACGAGACGATTCACGCGTCTGGTGAGTTTTTCCCAGAGCGTCTACGGAGGCCTTAAGTTCGGAATTGTACCTCAACGCTTCCTGAAATCTGGTCTTGGCTGACTCGAATTGCTTCTGGTTCAGGTCAACTTCGCCCAACTTAGGGCACGCCACGGACCGCTCTAGGTCGCTGGATGCATGCGCGAGTGCGGATCGAAAGCATTCGGACGCTTCCTCAATTCGTCCGCGATAAAGATTGATTTCTCCCAGAATCACATAGCCGTCAGTGAAATCCGGATGCTGCCTGAGCAGTGTTTTGAGCGAATCCTCGGCCTCATCATTCCGGCCAAAGTTTGCCAGCTTCAGCCTACCAGCGGTCCGTTGTAAAATAATTCCCCGCGTTTAATCACCGGCAGTGCGTGCGTCTGAAAAGTAGGCAGGGAATCCTCTCGAGCGATCGGTCGCGAATGCATCGCACTGCGACGTCACAGTGTCGAAATCATTAGTGTTCGATTAGCGAAGATTAGTGTTCCGCGCAGCGAGAGAGAACACTAATCGGCACTGATCACAACCCTGGAAACTCGATGACTCTGTGTCGTCCCACGGAAAATTTTGTCGATGCCGTTCGCGAGATACGCGAGAAGTATGGCATACCTCGAGGTTTCTTTACCTACTTTGCTGATGCACACACTCACCGGGGAATGAGGTTGTTCTTTCGCCGAGCCGGAATCAGGGCTTAATGGACGTCGATGATTCAAGCGGTTCCAGGAACCATGAGCCGTCCGGAAATCGTCCTAGAGCCGAAGCGGGCAATTCTTCACCGGTCAGTTCTCGAACGGCCCAGCGTGTCGCTAAATCGAGCGGGGTTGCTGGAGTGTGTAATGCGATCGAGCTTTTCAGTTCCCGACCGTACTGCACTGCATTCATCCGCACAAGTGACACGACGGACATCTGCTTGACGAGCGGGATTTCGCGAGGCTTGTCCGCATCGTCTAGGACACGAGCGATGAGCGCATCGCCAACGGAAACGTTCGGAGTTCCGGCGTGCAGATGCCCCAGTGCCCAGATCGCTGCACTCCGTGAAAGAATCCTCTCACCGCGAATACCCTCTTTCGGAACGTATTGCATCATCAAGGGCTCTGCGTCCATCACATGCAGTTTTCCGCAGGCTTCAAACAGATGGGCCACTTGCTCGTCAAAGCCGGGAACGTCACGGTCTTTGCGCTCAAGTGTCTGGCGACGGATCTTGTCCACGATCGCTGGAATCGTATGCGGCTCCGCAAGCTTGCGAAGACCCCATGCCGCAGCAATCATTACGTCACGCCGAGGGGATTCCAAAAGTTCGACTAGGCGATCTGCCGCCGGCTTATGGTCCAGCATGCCCAGCACCAGTGTCGCCTGTTCCTGTCCCTGCCAGCGATCTCCCGCCAGTAAGAGCATTGACTCTGTGCGAATCACCTCGCTCAGCTGCGGATTATCATCCAATTTCACGAGACTTTCGCCGACCAGCTTGCGCAAGGATGGATGATCGTCGTCCAGCAGGCGTGCGAGAGGTTTGATGCGATCCGGGGACGGCCGGAGGATATAGGCGTTTGCCCCAGCTTCCCGCACATGCATATCGGCACTCTGCATCGCCTGCTCCGCCATAGGAACAACGAGTTCCGGGTCGATTTCGTTCAGTCGTTGCAAGGCTGCGGCCGCAAGCGACGGTTCCTGGTCAGTTGCCAGTTCTATCAGCAGTTTGCGTGCCTGCTCGGAGGAATGTCGCGACAGGAATCGAACCGCACACAGGCGATTGATCAAGGGACTCACCCGTCGATCATGCACCAGCTGATCAGCATCTGTCTCGAGCCCCGAATCGACGATTTCCCCGGCAGCCTGTGCTGCTTCGAGGCGAATGTGCGAGGGTCGCAGCATGTCCATCGCCATCTTAGAGATCGTTGGCAGGGCGGCCGTATCTCGGATTTTTCCCAAGCCACGCATGGCCAGCATCAGATCTCGTGGAAACGTCTGCGGCGATTCCAACCGCTTCATCCATACGGCCTGCGCGGGAGCATAGTTCCAATCAGCCAGCGCTGGTTCAACAAGTTGCCGCAGATCTGCTCCATTGCTCAGACCGGCCTCCAGCAATTTGGCGGCGGAATCATGAGATTCAAGGATGATCAAGGCACGCGCCGCCGCGAACCGTGCCGACGGATGTGACGAAGACGTTGTCAAAATCTTTTCCAGTGTCGGCGCCAACTCAATCAGATCGGGGATCCCGTACTCATGTGCGCGAGCCACGGTTTCTGCGGCCATTCGTTGATAATCAGTCTCGGGACGCTGCAATGCCTGCAACCACAGACCTTTGAAATCCCGCTTGAAATCCTTCACAAGGGCGGGCGCTGGGAATTCCGGGTCGGTGCCCATCAGATAATCTGCGACAATCTCTGCATTCGCCGTCGCGGCCAGAAACATCAGCAGCGGGGCGGCGGCCCAAATAAGCGAGCAACGCAACATGGAAGTGGTTTTCACGACAAAAGGGCGTCTGCGGCTCAGCTTATTGTGGCCGCGAAATGCGGTAAGTCTGTCCAACCAGCACAATCAAGGACAGCACGGAAAAAATCCCCATGAACCACCAATTGGCGGGAATGAGTGTGTAGTTCTGGAACCCTGGCATGCGAATCACCGACAGCGCCGCAGCTATGGGATTGATCTTCAGAAACGCTTCGACCGTGCTGTGCCCAAAGGGAGCATCACGCCCCATCCAGATCAGTAAAGGCAATGCGCAAATCGTAAGCAAGCCACCATACGCGGCCGCAGTCGCAGCTGCCGTACGGACGAACAGACTTCCCACTGCGGCGCTTAATAACATCGCGAAGACCGCTGTTGCCACCAGACAAATCACAACACGCTGCACCTGCAAGGCCATCCCTGGCTCGATATAGACCATCACAATGTACCCTGGCAGTGTGGCACACAGGATCAGCATCAGCGGAAGAATGACGCTGAGCAACTTTCCCCACACGATAGTTCCTACGGAGAGCGGTGTGGTCCGTAGGAGTTGCCAGCCCCGACTTTCGCGTTCGCTGCTGATCAATCCCGCAGACAGGCTCGGAGTGATCAGGATCAGCAACGCGACCTGCATGACCACCATGATGCCGCCGATCGTCTCGACCCCCCAATCCAGAGTGCCGGCCGTAGCAGCATAGGTCAGACCCAGTGACAACATTGCACAAATCGACACCAGACGCAACAACCAACTGAAACGACCAAAACGCCGACAGCGAAATTCTTTCACCATCATCGGATTCACCAGTGACGATATTCCACTTGAGCGTCGTTGCGGATCGACGAGAAAGAAGATTCTGCGAAATGCGCGAATGGATCCGGTCTGGTCGTCGCTGATCGTTCCTGCAGATCGATCGCGATCAAAAATTGTGTGATTCAGACGAGTGATCGTCCAAACCGAACCGACCACTGCGATTCCCAGCGATGAAACGAGGAATCGCCCCATGAGATCGACTTTTGTCACCAGACCCTGATTCGCGGCGTCACCAGACCCCGTGAGCGACATTAACGCCGAAAACGGTGACAGGCATCTCAGCAGTTCTCCTGCTTCGCTCATCAGCCCTTCTGTTCCCTGAAAGAAATAATGCGGGCCCAACGTCAGAATACTGAGCAGCAAGACTGTGCCGTACGTGATCCGAACCGCTCCATCGATCGAGTTCGAGAAACTGCTGATGAGCAGTGCCAAGACCGAATACTCCAGAGCAACCATAAACAGAAGCAGGTACATCCGAAAAAGGTCCCCGTACAGAGACAATCCGCCCATCGCATAACAGGCACTCGCAGCGGGAAGACTCAGGACGAGAATAAATCCGGCAAGCACCAGCACGGAGGCCAGCTTGCCGAAGAAGATTCGAAACGGTCCAAGTCGCGTGTTCAGCAGAAGTGCCAGGGTTCCCTGCTTCTTCTCTTTCACAATGCTGGTGGAGGGGAAAACGGGAAGCAGGAACAACATCGTTGCCAACAACCCATAGCTGAAAAGCTGAAAGACCTGCAGTGACCGCGTCCCCGTCAGGGCAACTCGGGAATCGGTCGGCCAACGCAGGGCGACCAGCAAAGCGAACACGATGACCAAGCCAGTTTGCATGACCAGCATGCGTCGTCGACGCAGAATCGACGTCAGTTCCCGCAGAACGACCGCCTTAAACATGCGACGCCCCTCTCGCGATGGCAGGTTTGGCGCTCGCGGTTGCCTGCGGCTTCGCAAACGACATGAAGGCGTCTTCGAGGTCAGTCTGAACCTCGCGGAACTGAGTTACTTTTATTCCACCCTGGATCAGCCGATCCAGGATGGTTCCGAGTTCCGCTTCAGGGCGTGACGTGCGGAAACGTACCGTAGCTTCGGCCGCCACTTCGAAGACCTCACCGTCTGACTCGATCGCCTTGCGAATGATAGCGGCCGCTGGCGCGACCTGTTCGGCCAAGACTAAGTGCGATTCAATGGTTCGCTTCTGACTGACTTGCCGTCCAATTTCTTCGACCGTTCCGAAGGCGCGCAGTGTGCCGTTTGTCATGATTGCCACGCGGGTACAGATTCGCGCTAACTCCGGAAGGATGTGGCTGGTGACGAGCAGCGTCTTGCCTCGCTGGGACAACTGGATCAACAGGTCACGCATCTCGATTCGAGCTTGTGGGTCAAGTCCGTTCACGGGTTCGTCAAGGATCAGCACCTTCGGATCATGAATCAGTGTACGCGCCAGCCCGATGCGTTGCTGCATCCCGTGGCTCAGGCTTTCCACGAAGCGATCCTTCATGTACGCCGTGCCAGTAATATCCATGACCTCTGCAATTCGTTTGGCTCGAACGCGGGGCGCAATTCCGAAAGCCGCACCAAAAAAGTCCAGATACTCGTGAACACGCATGTTGTCATACGAACCGAAAGTGTCCGGCATATAACCCACCAGAGACTTGATCTTCTGTGATTCTTTGACGCAATCAACCCCTGCGATCGTGGCGGTACCCGATGTCGGTCGGCTCAATCCGACAAGAATCTTGATTGTCGTGGTTTTTCCAGCACCATTCGGGCCGATCAGCCCAAGTATCTGACCAGCGTTTAACGAAAGCGTCAGGTCGTTCAGTGCGGTGAACGATCCGTATTGTTTTGTAAGATTCTTTATGACGAGCACGGGGCCGTCTGCCCCTCCCGTCGGAGATTTTTTGGAAACCATAAATCAGTCTTTCGCGGTGGGTTCCGTGGTTTTTGCTGAGAGTTGCAGGGCCAACGACTCGATACGCCAATAGTTGACCTTTGCATTTAGATCGGTCGATGAACTCGCCTGTGGAGGAACTCCGTCCGGCGTGCCCTGAGGCAGATCGGGGCTATCCGGATTCCCGGCGCTCAAACCGAGGGCGAGATGACCCTGGTCGTCGATAGTCAATGCCTCAGAATCCGTAATAACGATGGATAACGATCCCACCGGGTTCATGATGGACTTAAGGCTGACCACATTTCCGTTCTTCAACCCCAGTATCTCCACTCGGCCAATCGGGCCGGAAACCTTAAGGTCAATGCTAGCCTGTCCTGGAGCTAACGGCAGCAATTCGTGCGGGATCTGGAAACCCAGCCACGCTAATCCCGGCG